>JBARRO010000233.1:0-3815 GCA_049644265.1 Bacteroidota bacterium | reverse complement strand
GGGGAGTTCTAGTCGTAGGAGGAGCACTCCTGCTAGGAGTCATGATTGAAGAGCCGATCCCCTCGTTAGAGCAGCCGTACTTTATGCTTTCTGTTGTGACGGCGGTTCCTTCGCTCTACTTCTCCTTATGGTCGGGGCTGATGTACGGTACTGACAGGGTACGAGACACATACAAACTCTCTGCGATTACCACGGTGCTCACATTACTGCTGTATGGATTAGCAGTCCTTCTCAACGGATCCGTCAGCACGATTCTGGAATTCAGCGCTGGCGCGATTTTCGTAAGAGCAATCGTGGCGATCATAACCATGCGTTCATTTGGGTCCATACGGTTGGGAGTCGATTTGTCTCTAATGAAAAGCACGCTAACATATGGCATTGCTCTCTATGTTGGCCTTGCTGTCAATACTCTCCATTTTCGGGTTGACCAGTTTTTGGTGGACTCGATTCTGGGCCCCACGCAACTCGGTTATTACGCGCTTTCCGTTAGAATCGCAGAACTTCTATGGCTTATAGATTACATAGTGGTTTCCGCTTCCCTCTTTCGCATTACCTCTGAAAACCGTCAAGAATCCATCCTGACTGTACAGAGAGCTGTCAGGTTGGTCGGTATTCTCGTCGTCCCGCCGTCAATTTTTATATTGATCGGCGCTCCTTACGTCATCCCTGCGTTGTTTGGAGGGCCGTTCGCAAATTCTGTGTCAGCTCTTCGATTGTTGGTGCCGGGTATTGTCGCTTGGAGCCTTGCACGCAGCTTGGGGCCATTCATAGCTTATCAATGCGGGAGGCCATGGTATTGCACTATTGCTGCGGTAGGTTCATTGGCAATAAATCTGGGCGCAAATCTCATTCTTATCCCGAGATGGGGAATTGAGGGATGTGCCGTGGCATCAAGTTGCTCCTACACCCTGAATCTAGTTGCAATAACCTGGTTGTTCAAGCGACTTTCCGGAGCAAGTGTGTTGAAGACTTTCGTCCCTTCACGCATCGATTTTCGACTTATAATTGAATATTTCAGAACCGGAACCGGACGGATCATTGGGGTTCAATAGAGTTAATTCAGGAGGCGCCTCTCTCTTGAATAATAGAGCAAGAGTGTTTGTGTGTTCCATGTCGGATAACTCCATAGTCATGCATCTAAAAATTTCAGCAGACTGAATGTATTCCTCTGCTGAGAAATGGCAGGAATTCTACAGCCGGCTGGAGGCCAAGGCAAGACTCTTTCTCGATTCCACTACAGGATTGATTTCGAGAGAATTCTCCACGGTTGTCCCCTGCTCGATCTGTGGTTCGACAAATTATCGACCCCGCGCAGTGAAGATCGGATTTACCTATGTAATTTGCCAACAGTGCGGGTTCGTCTATATAAATCCTCAGCCAACCTCCGGGGCAATCCATCGGATCTACAATGATGAGGAAGTGCGAAGGTTCTTTTTCAGAGAACTCCTCCTGCCATATGTCGAGCGTGATCAGAAGCCCGAGTTCGAAACAAGACTGCATATTTTGAAGGAAATGATAAGGTCTCCGGGTCCCCGATTGCTCGACATCGGATGTGCCGCCGGGTTATTCCTACAGCTCGCCAATTCCAATGGATTCCAGGTCGAAGGCCTTGAACTGAACAAACAGTATGTCGACTACATACGTGCAAACCGACCCATTAGAGTGCATCAAAAGCCTCTTGAAGAGATGAAGTTTCTGGAATCGTCGTTCGATGTTGTTACGATGTGGGACGTCTTGGAACACGTCCCTGACCCACGGAAAACGGTGGGCGAGGTGCATCGGATCGTGGCAAAAGATGGGATCTTCGCCCTGACCACCATCAACCACGATTGCATCAATGAGCACCTCCTGAAAGATCGCTGGCGATATTATATGCCTCCCGATCATTTGTGTTCCTTTACTCCCGATCTGCTACGAACCCTCTTGGCCAACGTCGGTTTTGAAATTGTGAAGATTCAACATCAATACATGTTTGAAGTTCTTGCCGAACAGTATTTCAAATTCCTGACGCTTCCGGGCACCGGGTACGGGAACAAACTGAAAAAGGTCGTCTATGTCCTGTTGAACAAACTCTCACAGGCTGTGTTCAATACTCTGAAGAGTGGTGACATCATTACGGTCTATGCAAAAAAATATGAGTGTCACTGAATCTGTCAGGATCATCAAATATCGGATTGTTCTTCCTGGCCTCTGGAATTGGTTTGTAGTCAGAAAGTTGAAGCGATTATCAGACGCAGAATTCTGGCAATTCTTCCCGCCCTCAAAATCGACCGAAGAAAACCTTGAGGAATTCAAGACCCAGACACGGATGTCGTTCTTCTTTCACCCTCGGAACCAAAAAGACTTCTTCCTTGAACTCCTTGAACGGTCGCAATCCAGGGACAGTATTGTTGACGAGGCACGCGAGGTCCTGGAAAACAAGTTCGAGACCCTGGGGTCCGGTCTCGTGAGATTGGGTGAAAAGATCAGCTGGAATACAGATTTCAAAACCGGCAAGGAGTGGCCGCTAAAACTGCTCAAAAAAGAGGAAATTCTCGATCTTGATCACCCTTCGGATATCAAGGTGCCTTGGGAGCTCTCACGATTCCATCAAGTGTGGTGGCTTGGAAAAGCGTACTGGCTGAATCACGATGAACGTTATGCCGAAAAATTCAAGGCTCTTGTCGAGGACTGGATCGATAAGAATCCGTTAGGACAGGGCGTGAATTGGGTCAATGCGATGGAGGTGGCAATCCGGGCCAGCAACTGGATTGCCGGATACTACTTCTTCTGTGAGTCAAAATCCATCCCTCCGGGGTTCTGGATAAAATTCCTCAAATCCCTCTACCTGCACGGAACCTTCATCGAGTATCACCAGGAATATTCCTGGCGGAACGGGAATCACCTGTTATCGGATATCGTCGGACTTGTTTTTCTTGGGATTTTCTTTCGGCAGGCGACTTTTGGAAGAAAATGGTTGGACTCTGGTGTCACGTCCCTCCATCGTGAAATGGAAGAGCAGGTGTGTCCCGACGGTGTGGATTACGAAAAGTCCACGAGTTATCATCGGCTGGTGTTGGAACTCTTCTACAGTGCGACAATCCTGTGCCAAAGGAATTCCATCCAATTCACCCAAGAATACTTGAAACGGTTGGAGCAAATGTTTGAGTTTGTCGCTGCGTATTCCCGCCCCGATGGTTCGGTACCCCTCTTTGGTGATTCTGATGATGGAAGACTCTTTCGTTTTATTGCTTCGGGCAATGTTAATGATCATCGCCATGCCCTGTCTGTTGGGGCGATTTTGTTTGAAAGGCCCGATTTCAAAAGTGCTGCAGGTCGGTTCCATCAGGATTCTCTCTGGCTTTTTGGGGGAGAGGGATTTGAGGTGCATCAGAGGCTAAGGAGCGATGCGAGTTCACCTTCTTCAAAATCTTTTCCTGATGGAGGGTTCTATTGCATGCAAGGAAAGGACATGCATGTACTGGTGGATGCTGGAGACCTGGGTCAAAAGGGAATGGGAGGACATGGGCATAATGACGTGTTGAGCTTTGAGTTGTGGGCCCATGGCGAGTCGCTCATCGTCGATTCCGGCACGTATGCTTACACGTTCGATCCGATAGCGCGTCAACAGTTCCGGGGGACGAGGGCTCATAATACCATTGTCGTCGATGGAATCGAGATTGCTGAATTTGATGGTTTGTGGAGGGTCCACGAGGATCGGACGAAGCCCCGGGTGACGGAATGGAGCTCCTCAGACGAAGAAGATGTTCTCGAGGCCGAGCACCATGCGTACGAAACGCTTTCTTCACCCGTGGTTCACCGAAGGCGTTTCTCCC
>JBARRO010000232.1:0-5189 GCA_049644265.1 Bacteroidota bacterium | reverse complement strand
ACACCGAGCTCTACGAACAGGCCCTGGAAGAGGAAATCAACAGGAGTGGTCTCGTTGAGCTTGTCGAGCGCATATTTATGGATGCGGTTCGGGTGGGCGCAAGCGATATCCACGTGGTTCCGCGCGGCGAGAAGCGGACGGAGTTTCACTTCCGCATCGACGGCAACCTGTCGCTGTGGTACACACAGCAGGAGACGCGTGCCGAGGCAGTCTCGGCCGTTGTCAAAGACAGGGCAATGAACCTCGATCGGTTCGAACGGAATACTGCTCAGGATGGCTTTGCCCAATTTATTATCGACAAACGACCGGTCCGATTCCGCGTGTCTGTCATTCCTGTCATCGGCCGCGAGCTGAAAAGCAAGTTTGAATCCATTGTCATACGCGTCCTCCAGGAGCCGACGTTCAGCACACGCCTGGAAGACATGGGGTTCGAGCCGTATTCTCAGGAAGCTTTCAGAAAGGCGATCACCAAGCCGTACGGCATGATCATTGTGACCGGCCCGACAGGAAGCGGCAAAAGCACGACATTGTTCTCCGCCCTCCGGACGGTGATGGACCCTTCCCTGAACGTGATTACCGTCGAAGATCCCGTCGAGTATCTCATTGAAGGCGCCCGCCAGGTGAAGCTAAATCCAAAGCTGGATTTTGAAGGCGCGTTACGCGCTATCCTTCGTCACGATCCGGATATTGTCATGGTGGGTGAAATTCGCGATCGACAAACGGCAGAGATCGGGGTCAAGCTTGCAAACACAGGGCATCTTACGTTTGCCACACTTCATACCAACGACGCTGCCAGCGCTATTGCGCGTCTGTACAAGATGGGTGTTGAGCCATTCCTGATCTCGTACTCAATCAATATTATTCTGGCGCAGAGACTGCTCCGCAAACTCTGCCCTCAGTGCAAGACGCTTGATCCTGATATAGACAAAGAAGCCCTGGTCAAACTTGGGATGACGCAGCAAGAGGCTGAAACAGGCAAATTCTACAAGCCCGTGGGCTGTTCCCATTGCCTCAGGGGCTATAAAGGTCGGATGGCGATCCATGAGGCGCTCTATTTCCACAAGTCGATCCGCCAACTGATTCTCCAGGCCGGAAACACGATTGACGAGGAGGCCTTACGGGCCCAAGCGTTAAAGAACGGCATGCGGACCCTCAGGATGACCGCGTTGGACCTTCTAAGAAAAGGGATTACGACGATTGAAGAAGTCGGTAGCGTTACCGTTGAAGATGACTAAGGCAATTCTAAAGGTTCTTTCTTCCTCCATGTTTGTTGCGGAACAGGTGAAATCATGAGCACACCCAATCAAACAAAGAATCCTCTTTCAATCCTGATCGCAGATGATGAAGACCCCTTTCGTCTTGTCATTCGGGAAATTCTCACGGGGAATGGATTCAAGGTTGAGGCCGTCGATTCGGGCGAGTCGGCCATTGACGCTCTTGGAAGGCAACGCTTCGACGTTGTCGTTCTCGACTACAAGATGCCGGGATCATCGGGCTTGAACGTTCTGCAATGGATGGTGGAACAGAAAATGGACACTCCCGTCATCATGTTGACAGCGGCCGGGTCAGAATTCGTTGCCGTAGAAGCAATGAAATATGGCGCCTACGACTACCTGCGGAAGGAACATATCGATATCAACCATCTGGAAGTTATCATCAACGGCGTCTATGAGCGGTACCAGTTCCGAAAAGAAAAGGAACGGCGTGAACATATTGAGCGCGAACGCGCCCTCAGCCTCGTTGCGGTTGAGATCTTCCACAACACCCTTGCGTCATTGGCCCACACCGTCAGTGCATCGCTCGGGAAGGCTTCGACAGCACTCGACCAAACGGAAAATGCCTTGGCCCCGTTTGTGAGGAACGAGGGGAGACAACTGTTCCTCAACGCGTTCTCCCAATTGAAGCAGGAGTATGGCGCCATTGCGGAGGCAAGTATGTCGATGCTTCGCGCCGCGAACTTGTTGCACGGCAATTTTACGGACTCGAAATACGCCTCTGACATCGGCGAACTCATGGCCGGAAAAAATCCTCCCGCTCAACAAGACAAGGTCGACGTTACCAAGAATCCCTGAACGAAAAACCCGCCGATCGGAAGTTCGGTCTAGAATAAGGATGGTTCCATCATGGGCATGGGCCAGACAATGATCACGGTGGCGTTCCTCGTGCTTCTGACCTACCTGGTCTTGAGCGCGAATCGTCTGCTCCTCGATAGTGAGTCTTCATCGTTATCCTCCCAGGCTGAGCAAACTTCAGTTGATCTTGTTGATGCACTGCTGGCCGAAGTGGGCCGAAAGAAATATGACCAGAAGGTCTCCTCGGGTGACACTGTGAAACCTACATTTACGGCCCCAGCAAGCCTGGGCCCAGAGACCGGAGAGAGTTTCACGGTTCCCGAGAGCGCGCCCTTTCAGTCGGGCACAAAGTATAATGACGTCGACGACTACAATGGGTACTCCCGCATTGTTGACGCCACTCAAATTAAGGGATTTATTCTGCGGGTTAGGGTCTACTATGTCCAGGATGCGCGGCATACAACTACACCGTATACTGGTTCACCCTACCCCGATTTCAAGAGAATAGACGTTTCTGTGGAACACCCGTTGTATATGCCAAGCGCGACCACGTACAGCAGAATCTTTACATATTGAATGGGTGTCGTTCTTGACATCCTCGGATCGATTTTAGTCAGGGGAATGATCATTGCCATTGTTATCGGGCTCACATTAACGTTGCGCGACGAGCTGTACAAACGGACTTCTGATGCCAATATTTTGCAGACTCTCACGACCGTCGGGTCTGTTATCGAGAAGGATATGACTCAGGCAGGCTACCATGTGGCTTCTGACACTGCATTTTTGAAGGCAGACTCGACCGACTGCAAGTTTCTGGGCGACATTCCCGACGCTAACGGCCTCGTGGACGGCATCGTCGACACCGTGGAATATGCGGTTTCCACCGACCCGTCGGAGACGGATCCAAGTTCCAAAACCCGAATTCTTGCGAGAACTGTCAACGGTTCGACTCCGTATACGTTCTTTAAGGGTCCGATCAACGTGAAGTTCACATACTACGATAGCCTTGGAGTGGTGACGACACACATAACCAGTGTTGCTTCAATCTCGATACTCCTTTCACAATGGAACACATTCTTGCTGAGCGATACGACCGCCATAGTTCGCAGGGAACTTTGGGTTTTTCCTTCCAATCTGTAAAGATGCCCGTAGGAGCACGGGCCGGCGGTCGCTGACCGCTAAGAGGAAAGCAAATGCAGGCTTTCTCGCCAGGAGAAGCGGCCTTTTTTCAGGGTTCTCTCAGGAAAGGGGAACCTATCGGTTTAAGCATTCTCTTTGTATCTTGAAACAGTACTTAGTGGAGACAGAGCTTTGTGCGTCAGTTATGATAATGGTCGGTACGGAAAAGACATACGATGTAAGGAATCTTCTCCCAGTGGCGAATCCGAGCGCGAATAAGGTAGTTCAGGATCCGAACCTCATCAAGCAAAACAAGGAGGCTGCGAAGCAAGCTCTTCTCCTTGCGGACCGCCATGTCAAGGAAGGTGACTTTCTACGGGCGAAGACGGAGGTCGAGAAAGCCCAAAAACTTGACCCCTCAAACCCGTACGTCACAGCATTCCTCGATAGGATTGCGTACTTCGAAGCGCTGAAAAAAAAGGAAGCTGCCGCCCCGCAAGCTGCACCGGCACAAAAAGCTCCGGAACCCGCGGCGGCCCCCGCACCTGCACAAGCACCGGCGGCAGGTTCAAAACCTGCAACCGCTCCGACGATTCCGTTCGCTCCAAATACGCCTCCTCCGGCTCCGCCCAAACCTGTACCGACAATCACGTCGGTTCCCCTCCCACCGCCAGTCAAACCGCCATCCGCCGACAAGGCTCCTACGGATGCGAGGATCGACTCGAAACTCGAAGAGATGCGTCAACAGATCGACATGTTGACAAAGGCTCTTCAGCAGGAGAAGCTGGCGCGCGAAGAAATCAACAGCCGGCAGCTCCAGAGCGCTGTCAGCCAGTTTCGGGCGGGCCTTGAGAAAGCGTGGGTCAACGGTGCCCCCAAGGAGCAGGAAGAACAGCAACTGCACCAATTAGCTCTTTCGCTGGCCCTCCCGGAAGAGGTGGAATCGTCCGTGCGCCGCGAAGTCAAGATCGACATGTACAGCCGTGCGGTGAAAGAGGTTGTTGCCAAGCGCAAGCTCTTGAAGAGCTCCTCCTCCACATTTGAATGGCTTCGAAAAGTCTATCAGATCAGCGTAACAGAATACCTTGAGAACGAGTCAAAATTCCTGCTCGATCTCGTCGCCGACCAATACAAAGGCACTGTCCTTTTGATTTCCGAAGCCGCGACGGGCAAGGATCCCCTGACGATCAAACTCAAGACTGCTGGATACGCCACCGTCATTGCCCCAAACCCTGAAACGGCACTCGAGAAGATCGAGAAAATTAATCCGAACGTGATCCTGTGTGAGACGACATATAAACAAAGCGTCCTTGGGGGATTGAAGTTTCTGCATGTAGTTCGCGCAAACTCAAAACTTAATGCGACGCCGTTTATCCTGATTTGCGACTCCAAGGAAGTGGAATCGCTCCAATCTTCAGAGTTGCGGCCCAACGAAGGGTTTGTCAAAAAACCCGTGGATTTTGACGAACTCTCCTCGTTGATGAATGAGCACCTGGCACGGTTTCGGGAATACATTTCGACAATGCTCTAGACGTGCTTCGGCATTGTTGGCAACACAAGAAATTTTATCCGGAAGTTGTTCTGAACATTTTCTTGAAAGGAGTTTTGTGTGGGCAAAGTAATCATGCTCGTTGAAGATGATGAAGATAATCGCGACCTGGTTTCATTTGTGCTGCAGCGAAGCCGCCTCGACGTCGAGCTGGTCCTGGCAGAAAATGGGCAGGAAGCCATCGACAAAGCTTTCGTGAACCCGCCCAACTTGATCCTCATGGACATGCAGATGCCTGTGATGGACGGCTGGCAGGCTGTTCCCCTGCTCAAAGCGGACGAACGCACAAAAGACATTCCGATCATCGCTTTCACCGCACAGGCGAAAGCGGAAGATCGCGCACGCACACGCGAGCTTGGCTGTGTGGAGCATTACACCAAACCGATGGACCCCGAAGAGCTGCTCTCGTTAATTCGGAAGTATCTGGAACTCTCATGAACACTCTGAAC
>JBARRO010000231.1:0-30378 GCA_049644265.1 Bacteroidota bacterium | reverse complement strand
GCGTAGTCCCAGGTGACATACGCCTCGGGTCGAGGCTCGACGGCTGGCTCATGGACGCCGGTGCGGCCGTTGCCGAGCAAGTTCCGCAGGTTGGCGGTCATCAGGGCCCAGGAAAAGAAGTGCTGCTCGCCGGGATTCTTATTCTCCTCGAAGTCATGAAGCACTTCCGCCTCGACACGATCATCGCGAGCGACAGGGGGCTGCGTTACGGGTTGATTCAGAAGAAAGGAAACCACGAAGGACACTAAAGACACGAAGGTAGAAGACGGACCTCGAAACACGCGAAGGAAATGAAGAAGGAAACCACGAAGGACACTAAAGACACGAAGGTAGAAGACGGACCTCGAAACACGAGGAAAACGCGGATTGAAAAGAGAATCAACCACTAAGGGCACGAAGGACACGAAGGGTCAGTTCTTGTTCATTTTTGCCAGGACATCCATTAACGCATCGACTGCGTAGTCGATGTCCCCTTCTGTTGTGCTTCTCCCCATCGAAAATCGAATCGTGGCGCGGGCAGTCGCCTCATCTCTTCCCATCGCAAGAAGAACATGAGAGGGTTGGAGGCTTCCCGAAGTACAGGCCGAGCCGCTTGTTACGGCGACGCCGCGAAGATCCATTCCGATAATCAACGCCTCCCCGTCCACATTCCTTCTCTTTGAGTCAAACGAGATGCTGACGATGTTGGGCAGCGCCTCCATAGGATGGCCATTGAAGATGACCCCGCTTAATTCCGAGGAAATTCTTTGGCGCAGTCGCTTTCCGAGAGCCTTCAGCCTTTCAGATTCTTCCGGATATTTTCCACAAAGTTCAACCGCTTTCGCAAATCCGACGGCTGACGGGACATTCTCCGTTCCTGCCCGCCTGTTGCTTTCCTGAGCGCCACCCTCAAGGAAGGGATCAATTTTGGTTCCCTTCCGAATGTAGATTGCTCCAATCCCTTTTGGCCCATAGAGCTTGTGTGCAGAAAACGATAACAGGTCGACGTTCAGTCCATCCGCATTGACAGGGATTTTTCCCAACGTCTGCACTGCATCCGAATGCACGATAATCCCATGCTCCCGGCCCATTGCGCCGATGGCCGCAATCGGCTCTATGGTCCCCACCTCGTTGTTCGCATGCATGACCGAAATGAGGCATGTACGGGGTGTGATTGCACGGCGAATCTCATCCGGATTCACCATTCCGAGCTCGTCAACCGCAACAATGGTGACTTCCACTCCCTCCTCCCGCAGCCGTTTCGCCGGATGCAGAATGGCATGGTGTTCAATCGCGCTCACGATGAGGTGATTCTTCCCACTTTTCCTTCCGCCCTCTACGACTCCCCGAAGAGCGTGGTTGTCGGCTTCGGTTCCCCCGCTTGTGAAAAACAGCTCATCGAACCCGGCGCCGATTGATTTCGCGATCGTTTCCCTGCTCTCTTCAAGGGCAAGCTTTGCCTGCCTTCCGAATGAATGGATAGAAGAAGCATTGCCGAAGCTTTCTCCAAAATACGGCTTCATCGCTTCCAGCACTTCAGGAGCCAGGGGTGTTGTGGCGGTATGGTCGAGGTAGACGGGCTTCATGGATGCTGATGAACAATATAGTTTCTCAGCTTAGAAGAAGCAACCTGACGATAGACTGTCGGTGTCAGGGAAGGTCAAATTACAAATCAATGTCAAATGGAAAAAGATCAAATGAGACTGCCCGGGACTCCGGACAAACCAAAGACTTTGTCATTGTTTTTTTCAATTTGAAATTCATTTGACATTTGGACTTTGGCATTTGAAATTGTGTTTCAATGGTGGGCTGTTTGCACAAACAAAAAAGGCCGACAGCATCGTCGGCCTTGTCGAGCGTGAACCTTCAGCATCAGCGTGGAGGGCCCTGAAATCCCCTGCGTTCCTGAGTCATTTCTCTCATGAGATCACGAAGGTTCTGATTGAAATTGCGTTCGAAGACGATGTAGTCCGCAACCTGCTTCACCGAAAAGACTTCTTTCAACTCTCCGATGAATTTCTTCCTCGCGTCGAGGATTCTGGATTCGAGAACTGTCAACTCTTGTATCACCTTCTCATAGTCCGCATCGTTCGCCTTCGATTTGCCCAACGCCTGTAATTGATCAATCAGGCCATTCCGCTCCTCCCCAAGGTTCTTCATCTCATCCTGGTGTTTATTGTAGCGGGCGAAAAAGCGAATGGATGTTTCCTCATCGAGCTTGAGGGCCTCCATGAGCCGGATTTTTTTAAATGCTTCAACCCGCTCAGCTGCCGGGCCCCGCCGTTGCATCTGGCCCTGAGCCCTGGCGGGAGGAGATCCTGCGCCCCAGAACAAAAGAGCGACGAAAAACAACGGCACAACGCATTTGTTCATAAGATTTTCCTTTCTCCGAGTCGCTTCAGGAGATTGTCCACGTCTTCATCACTCAGGTTCGACATGATGCCCTGGTACAAACTTGCCGGCAGTTCCCCATATCCCACTTCCGTCAGAGCCGCGCCAGTTACAAATCCCCCCTTTTCAAAATGCTCCCCCACCACGGATTCAATGAATTCCTGGTTCATTCGTGAATTCCCATACGCCGGAGCTCCGTCCTCCGTGAAGACGTCGACGAGCTCGGAAGTGGAAACCTGTTCGAGCACGGCCCGGAGGGAGTTGGAGGGAGCGTCCGGGCCTGTTGCGACCGGAGTAAGCACAATCATGAGAACTACGACAGCTGCAGCTGCAAGAGGAAGGACTATTCTCTCGCCGAATGGCGCAGCCCAGAAAAGACTCCGCCGTGGCTGGTCAAATCGTTCGCGCAGGCGGGGAAGAATTCCGGAAAAGAATGCAAACGGAGGTTGTGGCAGCGCGCTATCACGGAGAAGGCTGAGGGTCTGCTTCATTCCTTCATATTCCTCATGGCACTTCGGACAAACCGCCAGATGCCGTTCGATTTCCTGTCGCTGCTCCTGCCCGATCTTCCCAAGAATGAAGTCGGGAAGCGAATGGTTAACGTGTTCTGTGGGCACGGCTGAGATATTCTCCGATTTTTCTGACTGCATGAAAATAGTTTGCTTTCAGACCTCCGACGGAGGTCTTCAGAATCTTCGCTATTTCCTCGTAGGTAAGCTCATCGTAGTAGCGCATGACAAAGACCGCTTTCTGTTTCTCCGGCAGCCGGGCAATCGCCTGTTCGATCAATTCCGTCTGCTCCCTTCGCTCCAGGATGGCGTCGGGCTCTGCTTCCGTTTCTGCTTCCGGTTCAAAGAGTTCATCAAGCCGGAAGAAATCCTTGACCTTTTGCTTGCGAACGAAGTTCAGCGAGAGGTTAACCGTAATGCGATACAACCAGGTATACAAGCTTGAATCGCCACGGAACTCCCCGAGCGCCTGGTAGGCTTTGAAGAACACATCCTGAACAACATCCGATGCGCCGTCGTGGTCATTGACGAACCTTCGCGCTACCCAATAAATCTTTTCCTGGTATCGGAGGACGATTTCATTGAATGCCGCTTCGTGACCGCTGTGAAATTGCCGGATGAGTTCGAGGTCGCTCAGGGCATTCATTTGGTTCTACGGTCTTTGGACACGGCGGGAGGACAATAAGTTTAAGCCTTGTCCTATAAATTCTTTTGCCACAAGGCCTTGTCGGTCACCAGACTCCAACACTGGCGGAAACGGAGAATTCCCACTTCTTTTCGAGATTCAGGTTTGGGAATGCCTCATCGTTGACTGTCAGGCGCCTGGCACGAACATCGAAAAATCCGTCCCGGACAAACTGATAGTGGCCGTAGAGTCCAAAGGACCGTTCTTCATGCGTGGGTCCGTAGAGGAAATCCTGCGACGGGAGCATGTACTGGTAGGCGACATCCTTTCGGCCCCCTTTTCGGTACACTTCCAGGAATGTCCCAAATTTGAGAGGGCGTGTGGGCGTCAGGCTGAGGTCGAGCAACAAGTCGTCTCCGTTCTGCCCCACCCAGTGTCCCAGGTCGTAACCGTTGTTGGTGAAGTTTGCCGCGGTGTATTTGTGGGAGTAGACCCAGGGATTCATCCGCGAGTACTCGGCAAGCAATTCCAGGTTATCGAACAGCAGGTCGTAGGTCTGAAACCCGAATGTGAACGCGACCTGGTTGCGGGCTTTTGTCGGATCCAGGATGTCGTCGGTGGTGATTTCGTCGATGAAGAGGGAGAAATAAAGGTTGAGATTGGGGATGACGTTCAAGTCAAGATTCCCAAAGATCTGGCTGTTGTCGGTATCGCGGTTATAGTGTTCGCCCGCCTTGAAAAACATGACTGGAATCATGTAAATAAGGAGTGGTCCCCGATCACTGTAGACAACCGACTCACCGATAGAAAGGTCGATTCCCCGTGAGATGGTGAATTCCAGCTGATGTGCCGCCATGTATTTCGGGCGATCGACGGGGCGATAGAACTTCGAAATGCTCGAAGAGCCCGCAAAGTAGGAGCGAGTTGAATCCAGAATCCGCGAGTTCAAATCGGCGTGGATATAGACGAAATCAACCCAATTTGCGAGCGGAACCCGCATCTTAAGTTGCGGGTATGAAGGAGCTTTGTCGGAAAAAATAATGTTTCCATGCCTTGCCAGGCCCCAACTGTTCTTCATTTTTTCGACCGAGAAATCAAACCTGCCGATTCTCCACGTGAGTTGGGCGTCGATGTCGTCATACTCGAGGACATCCGCGGCAGTCCTCGAAGGGACGATGCCCGGCTGCGGCGTGTTGGTTTTCCCAAAATTAATCGCCTTCCCTGTCTCTCTGTTGTCAACAATGTTGAAATAGAACCCGACGTCATCATAGACATACCCGTAGAGCTTGACCCCCTGCGAACGAATATTCGTCTTGACGCCGTCGAGAATTGTCTGACCGAGGCGGTAGTTGACGTCGATGTTCATGATCCCCTGCTCGAGTTCCTTCGACAACACATGCCAACGGATCTCGCTCGGTTCCGGATCACCGGCCAATTTAAGAAGCTCGTATTTGAACTCCTCCTTGAAGAATTCATACGTCTCCCGTTCGACAGATGTCATCCTGCTTTTGACCGAATCCAGCGCCTGGAGTTTTTGCGCAAGTTCAATCCGCGAAAACGGCTTTGCCGCATCCCTGTACCCTTCGAGCAGCTCGCGAGCCTCCATCCGTTTCAAAAACGGATAAATCTCATTCGATGTCGGGAGATACACGGACTGTGCGCGAGATTCGGACGCAAGAGCCAGGATCGCCAGGGAAAGGACAAGAAACTGCTTTCCTCGTTTCGTGATGTTTTGACGCTTTTTCATGGACGAAACAGTTGTGTTAGTATGAGCTGCATAAGAAAAGAGATTTTGCCACAAATTTGAACAGGCCTAGAACATAAACCGCAAGATTACTTTCTAGTGCCCCCCCAACTAAATCTTTCTGCACAATGGGGCACATTGCTCGTTCCAACATTTACTTACGTTGCTACTCTGAACAATCATTTTGTTGGAGGGGCACTAGAATTGGCACTAGCAGATTGCTGAAAAAGAGAAAAATGATCCACGAAGGACACGCCTGCCTGCCCGCCGAACTTGATCCTGAAGGCAGGCGGGCGTGCAGGCACGAAGGAACACGTACATATATTCATTTTGAGTGAAAATACACACTTGGCTTTTCTTCGTGATCTTCGTGGATAAAATCAAACTTAGTTTTTCCGCAACCTGCTAGTTATTCACTCTCCAAATATCCAACCAGGAGTTCGTCTCTTCAGTCTTGGGATAAAACCTCGCAGCGTTCCCTGTCAACAGGTATCGCAGATCGTTGTAGACATGGAAAAGAACGGTCGAAAGACCAAACTTGCGAAGGCGCCGCGTTGAAACAGTTGCGACGGCTTGCGAATCGACGACACAACGGCCGAGTTTCGAGACTCTGCGGCTCAAGTCGAGATCCTCCACAACTCCAAAATCTTCACGAAACCCGCCGACTGTCTCAAAGGCTTTTCTCCTGTATGCAACACACAAGCCGGGATAGAGCGACAAGCCGAACGCCTGGAACACTCTCACGAGCAAGTACGTCATACGGTACGTCAATCGCTGAAGTACTGTTCCCCCCTCAGGTTTGGCGATGCCCGTCATTCCCACCACATTCTCGTCACGGAAGGCCTTCTCGCATCGTGCAAGGAATTCGGCTCCAAGATGAACATCGGCATCGACAAAAACGAGAAACTCTCCTGCTGTCTCCTTTGCCCCGATATTTCTGCCATGAGCGATACCGCGTTGCGGAGTGCTGACGACCCTGTCCGCCCGTTCTTTCGCGACCCGTTCGGTGCCGTCCGATGATTGCGAGTCGGAAACAATGATCTCGAATTCTTTGCGCTCATATTGTTGTTTCCCGATTGCCTCCAGGCACGAGGCGAGGTAAAGCTCTTCCAAATAAGTCGGGATGACAACGGAAAACTTCATAGTCCGAGTTTTTGCCTGAAGTACTTCAACGTCCTCTGAAGTCCCTCCGAACGGCGCACTTTCGGCTCCCACCGGAGCAGTTCTTTTGCCTTTGTGATATCCGGCTGACGGATTTTCGGATCATCCTCCGGGAGCGGTTTGAAAACGATTTTGCTCTTGCTGTTCGTGAGCGCGACAATTTCCCGGGCGAGGTCGAGCATCGAGATTTCTTCAGGATTGCCGACGTTCACCGGAAGACTATAGTCGGCCATCATGAGCCGGTAGATTCCCTCGATCAGGTCTGAAACATAGCAAACGCTGCGGGTCTGACTGCCGTCGCCGAAGACCGTAACTTGTTCGTTTCGCAACGCCTGGGACATGAAGGCGGGGATTGCCCTTCCGTCCTCGATGCGCATTCGTTCCCCGTAGGTATTGAAGATTCTTACAATGCGGCTTTCCACGTGGTGATAGCGGTGATAAGCCATCGTCATCGCTTCCGCGAACCTTTTTGCCTCATCGTAAACGCCGCGTGGTCCCACCGGATTGACATTTCCCCAGTATGACTCAGGCTGCGGGTGAACCAATGGGTCGCCGTAGGTCTCGGAGGTGGAAGCAAGGAGGTAACGCGCTCCCTTTGCTTTCGCAAGCCCGAGTGTCTTGTGCGTTCCCAGAGACCCGACCTTGAGAGTCTGGATAGGAAGTTTCAGATAATCGATTGGGCTGGCGGGAGACGCAAAGTGAAAGATGTACTCGACCTTGCCTTCCAGGAAGATAAAGTTGGTGACATCGTGCTGGACGAAGTGAAACTTCTGATTTCCCATCAGGTGGGCGATATTTGCCACATCGCCGGTAATCAGATTATCGATGCAGGTCACCTCGTGCCCTTCGGCCAGAAGACGGTCGCAGAGATGGGATCCGAGGAAGCCCGCCCCCCCTGTCACAACAGAGTTTGGCATCTGTCAGTCAGTTTCGGTATGAATAATGATATGGAACAGCGCAACGAATGTAAGGGAGGGAAAAATAGTAAAAGGTTGGCTCAATTCAAAGAATCAGCGCGAACCTGGCTCAACGTCTGAGACTGAAAGGAAGGAGAGAGGACGGATTACCAGAGTTGGCAAACTGCTTACGGATGAAGCGCGGCAGACCGGTTAGAATCTGATTCGGAGGCTGGTCGCCAGAGAAAACATGTTAAAACTCTTGGGAGAGAAAAGCATCCCGAAATTTTCGGTTGCAAGGTCAAAGGAGACTGCATAGAAATCCAGTCCAAACCCGAGGGCCCAGCGGAAGCTGTCGCCTCCGCCCATTGAAATTCCGGTACGGAGCGGAATCAAGGGAATGATTCTGTACTCCGCTCCCAACGAAATGCGTGGCTTTGTGGTGTTTCCCATCGATTCGTTGAGTCCCTGGTTATAGTCGAGAGCGATAAGCATTTTCCCCGGGAGGAAACTGAGCAAGGGCAGTTTTTCCGATTCAACCATCGCTCCGATTCTGAGCTTGGTCGGAAGCGAAGTGGTAAATGACGCGCCGGGCCTTTCCTTGCCCTTGATTGCATCCTTCAAACTGTCCGTGCCCGCCTGACTAAACGGATCTGTAATAACCAATCCTCCGACACCTTCCGTTTCAACAACATTCTTGTCCCAGGAAATCGAACCAATGTCCGTCACACTCACTCCCACCCGGAGCCCAAAAATGACGAGACTGGAAGCCCCGATGTCGAACCCCGTGCCTTTGCCTGCGGGTTCGGGGAAGGGAGAGAAATCCGCATTGGTATTCTTGTCGAGGAAATCCGCCCCCGAGCGACGTGCGAGAAAGTCGAAGTTACCGACCAGCTTGTACTGCCCGTTTCCCAGCGGAACGTTTCCAAAGCTGGATGTGTAGTGCTCGGTCTGGACAATTCCGTACCCGCGGACAAACTTTACCCCAATGCCAACAAACAGGTCTTTCACGAATCCCAGGTCGACAGGGAGTCGCTTTGCATAGGAGATATTGTATTCCCGCCACCACCAGGAGGAAGGACTCGTGCCACTGAGGTTGTAATTCGAACCGGCGGAATCGAGGCCAAAGGTCATAATCTTGAAATAATCTTTCGGCATGTCAAACCTGGCGCCGATATGCTCCGTCATCAGGAATCCGATCGACCCCAATTTCCCCAGCTGCATACTGAAACCCACGAGGCCAACCTCAACATCGGTACTGAGAAATGACCCGATGTCGGGGAACGACGAGAGGAGCTGATCCTTATCGGCGTTGGTCAGCTGTTTCGCGATGCGTGTTCCCGGATGCGCGGGATCCGGGACCCCGGTGAAGTAGGTCTGATACAGGTCGTAGCTGAGAAATTCGCTGCCTATTCTGATTCCAAAGGCAAACGGCAGAATAGTCCCCGGAAGTCGATCCTCGAGTCCCAGGTTTGCCGGATTGATCCCGAGCGCGTCGACGTTGCGCGAGGAGGCGACGTAGGTGCGGCCCATGCCGACACCGCGGATATTCGAGCGGTCTCCGGCGAGAAGGGGCTTGGTCGCAATCAGTCCGAAAGCGAGGGCAACAGCAACAACACGATATTTGAAGGGGAACCTCATTAAAGTCCGTGGAACAAAATCAGAAAATCGTCACCCCCGCGGATTTTTAGCGGGGGTCTGATATTCATTCGGTATTCCCTATTCGTTCATCCCAAGTTCTGTCAGATTCCCGCTAACAACGTGCCTGCATGCCGGAGTGAATACAAATCCTCACATCCATTGCACTCATTCCGGCACGCAGGCATGCGGGAATGACAAGCGTGTAGTTGCGCCCCTCCCCTACTTCGGCTTATTCAGTGTATACACCATATTGCCCGAAGCGCGAATGCGGATGTAGTCGCTGCTCCGGATTCTGACGGCTGCGGCGCCGTTGTTGCTGGTCGATACATCAAGTTTGATCGCAATGGAATCAGCAAGGGAAAACTTGTTCATGTCGGCTCCTACGAGACCGATCTGGAAGACCGATATCGCTGGAGTCGTTGCATTCCCGTTGCCGTCGACGGTCGCCGCTTGCACTATCCGCGGCACATTATCCGTCGGGATTGTAAGCACCGTATCCCTCGGACCACCCGGAGTGACGTGGCGGAACATTGCGGCACCGAAGGTAAACTCGATCGGGAGTCGGTTGGTGAACTCAAAGTTCAGTCTTCCGCTCTTGACGGCGTCTGTGAAGCTCTTGTCGGCCCCGGCTGCAACCGCCGCAATTTCCACGAGCTCGCCACCGGCGATCCCGAGCTTGAGCGGGAAGTATGTATCGACGGACGAATAGACCTTTGTCGTGTCATCAATGGTGCCGGAAACAAACCCCTTGTTCAAGACCACGGATCCACGCACGATAAACGAGTCCGGCAAGTACAGAGAACTGGTGCCGGCAGGTGCAAGCCTCTGAAGAAAGGCGCTCAGTCCAGCGGAGTTATCCAGGACAATGCTGGTAAACTGATTCGGACCTGGATTAATCGTAAAGAAGGTATTCGGACTCGAAATCGACGCAGGAGGCACAAATAGAGAATCGATTTTCGCCGGTGTCACCTTCCTGTTCATAGCCAGAAGCCGGAGATTGTAGTCGATCGGATAGCCGCCCGAGATGCCGAGCTTCAGGGCGATCTTCACAGAATCGAATTTGACGCTATCGACTTTAAACTTGAAGGCCGCCTCGCCCAGGCTTAGTCCGCTTGACCCCGAGTTGATCGCCAACGTCGTGGGTTTGATCCTCCCTGTGACGGATTTCAGGCTGAACGGTGCCCCGGCGCGAATTTCACCGCGGACAAAATCTGTGGCTGCGACAGTTTGTTTTGCTCCCCCGGAGTTGATGGTGCTGATCCCAAGGGAATACGTCAACCGCGTTCCTACATTCGATGCCCCAGTCTGGATCGACAACGTGTCCATGTTGATAGGAAGAACCAGGCTGTCTTTTCCATTGATGTTCCTGTTGATGAGGAAGCTCTGGCCGGGGGTCCGTGTGCTCTTGAACTCGTCGAATTTCAAATAGACGCCGACCGTAATACCGAGATTGTTGATGATGGCTGCAGTAAAAGTACCACCCCTGAAGAAAGCGTCCGATACGACTACGGAATCGTCGACAGAGAATTGAGCACTGTCTACGGATGTGACAATCTGATCTGGTATCACCGCTGCGGCACTGTTGACGAGAATTTTCGTGGAGCTAAAGCCAAATGAAATGCTGTCCGTGGAGTTGATTGTAAATGGCCCATTCCTGGCCAATGTCTTGATCGTCACGGGCTGCGTTTTCAGGTTCCCCCTGAGCGTCTTCGCAGCGAGACTGGAAACTCGCGTTACCGATTGACCTGTGCGAACCGTATCGAACGCAAACGTTGCTATGACGTTCACGTCGGGCGGGGTCGTTGAGTTATTCTGAAGCGTGATGGGCTGCGGAAAAACTATGTCCAACGGGAGAGAATTCGCTATTGTCAGACTCAAAGAGCCGGTATCGATCGCAAGGAAGTCGAATTGCGCTGAAAAATCGAGTGGTCCACCAGGTGCCACAATGGAAGATTCAGGAAATGTCAAGAAACCGGGGACTGTGACACTGAACCCGGCCTTTACCGACTGGCTCGAGGGAGCGACTGAATCAACGGAGATTTTTCCCACCGTGACCTGCTGGGCTGATGACGTCGGCTGAACCTGCAATAATCCGATCGAAGTCGGCTGGGATGGCGGAGTATCCTGGAAATAGTAGCCGCTCGAAAGCGAATCATACTTCACCGTCGAGGTGTTCTTCGAGAACATGTCCGAGGCGGTCCGGGTGACGTCGACCAGGGGAATACTGAGCTGAATATCAGAAGACGGCGCGAGAGGTGAGAGCGGGGCGTCGATACACTGGAGCAGGATAAACGGAAGCACGGCCACAACTACAGGCCATGAATGCGTAATGTATCGTTTTGAAATCTTCATCTCCCCTGACGTCTGTTTGAGAATGGCTTTGTTACCTGTGAGTCTTCGCCAATTTAGGCACCAAATCTGCGAATGTCAACGAAGAAGATTCGGGCCTCGTAGAATGTGACACTTGCCACAGGTTACCGAAGATTTCTGTATCAAAACGAGATCGACAACTTGCGCTCTGATGGTGATGGCCGATCGCTGACGGCGGACCGCTTCATTTCACCTTAGCAAGCTTTTGTATGACTTCCTGAGACTGGTCGTCGACGGAAAACAACACTTTGTAGAAGTACACGCCGTTTGCTAATTCATTGCCATCTTCATCCCGACCATCCCAATAAATTCTGTTAAAACCGATTCGCAGATCCGGCTGGTAGACCTTGATATCACGTGTAAGCCGACCGGCAACGGTGTAGACCTTGATCGAAAGAACGTCCGGGACTCTGGAGGCAGCCAAAGCAAACGTAAAGTACGTTTCATTTGCGAAGGGATTGGGAAAGTTGAACACGTCGAGAAGCTTCGGCTGATTTTCCACTTTGAACTGAATCTGCTGTGCCGTCGTGTCGGCCGATGCATCTCTCACCTTTACTGAGAGTTGGTGCGGCCCGGACGAGAACTTCGGACGAAATGTGACACGGATTTTTTCCGGAGCTGTTCCCTGCTCAAAGAGACTGTCTGGATAGTTCCCAAGAGTAACGCGACGGTTGTCCAGCATAAGGGCGACATTGGCCGGGTCCGTGATGGGAAGCGGACTGTTGTCAAACGCTACAATGCGGATTTCCGGCGTCGGCGACACAAAGTCGCCGTCAACAATGCGATTGCCGTCGAACGTGATCTCAAAGGACGGTGGGACCGTGTCGGTCTTTGCGAAAACTGACATCGAATAGACATTATTGCTCTTGTAGAGCTCGGCAATGCGCTGCTGGGGATCCACCTCAACGAAGAGCGTATTGAGTCCCCTTCTTCCGGTTGTCGGGTAGACAAACGATACTGTTTTTGAGCCGTCGGAAGGAATGGAATTGATCAAAACGGAATCGAGAACCTGAAGTCCACCTGAGCTCAGGGTCGTGAGGCGGACGAACACGCTGTCCGCCGCAACTGTTCCGACATTATACACCGAGGCCTGAATATCCACCGGTGTTCCTTCGAGGACGGAATCGGCGGAGAGTGTGACGGATTGGTAGTTGAGGGCGAGCTCGGGGGACTGCACAAATGAGACGTTCCAATCCGTAAGCGCCGGAGATTGCTGAAGGCTGTTGACCTTCAGGTTCCCGACCAACTGAAGATATGGATGGGTCCCGGCGTTGATGCTGGCCAAGGGAATTGTTGTCGCTGCCTGGTGGCTGAACAACGTGTCCCGAATTCCGTTCGAACGGACACCGACAACGTCCACGGTCAGAGAACCTCCGGCCGGTGTAGTTCCCTGAACATCCGCCCCAATCCACGAGCCCGCGGGCCCAATAACAGGACTGGCCAAAAGTCCCGCAACCTGTGTCCGGGCAAAGGTTGTTTCAACGTCAGCCAGCTTCCCTGAAAATCTCGGCAACCAAAGCTCCGGTACAGTTCCCGGAAGCGCTCCTTTCCTCCCGACGATCGCGTAAGAATCCCGAAATGCGATGCTGTCGCCCATTGTGCTGCCGATGGATCCCAGCGCCTGACGCGCAGCGGCAGAAAGATTCCCCGAACCTTCATCGGATACAGCGTCCATGATGATCGTTCCCGCCGGAAATGACTGAATAAATGCAACCATCGAGTCCGCCTGGTCGGGGAAGCCGTACGGGTCGAATGTCGCGATACTGAGAATTTCAAGGAAGGACGAATCCAACGCTGCCATGTGATGGCCGCGGTCGAGTCCGTTCGCCACAATGTTGATTCCGTCGATGGCGATGACTGCCGTGCGTCCGTCGTCATACCCCCCGGATGCCGAGCGAAGATTTGTGATCTTGCCCCCCAGAGCAACGCCTCCTGCAACGCTGTACACAGTATTAACAAAAGAGTGGCTGACCCAGGCTGACGAATCTCTTGGATGCCAGCGATAGTTCAGTTGCGATGTAAAAGCGAGTACTCCTTCGGTCCACGGACGATTCGAGTTTTCGACTTCAGCTCTCCAGGAGTAATTTCTGTCGCGTTGAAGGCCTGACAGGCCAAACGTTGTCTGAATTCCCTGAAGTGGCTGCGTCAGGCGCAGCGGAAAACCGTATCCGCTCCCCGTATCGACTTCGAGGATAACATTCGGGGCACCTCCAGCCACCTGTCGTTGGGGATTCAGGAGAATCAGTTCGCGATTTGGAGATTCATACATCGATTGTGGTTGAACCGGTTTCAACGCATTGGACAACACGAGCAACGGATAGGTGGCGACATTGGCCGAATAGTCGAGTTCAGAAAGAGTCTTCGCAGGGTTCAGGGTCACGCTTACAGAATGCTGCCCGGGTCGGTCTTTTACGGCATATCGGAGCATCAGGGTGTCCTGAAACGCGGGGAGGGCCCTTCTCAAGGTAGTGTCATTCGAGGTTTGAGAGTATACTGAATGAACCGTTATGCCGAATGTATCGGCAGTAACAGATCCGGTGTTCCAATACGGAAATTTCAGGTTCACGAAATCTTCATCATCATTGCTGGAGAGTCCCGATGAACCAAAATCTGACTGATAAATCTGGAGATTCGGCTTTTGAGGAACGGCGATCCGCACAATCGGATCCCCCAACAGGGCGTTGGTCAACATCATGATTTTGTTGAGATCGTCCACCCCCCCGATGTACCCACCGAAGCTGTTCACCCGTTTGATTTTCGCAATCAAGTGTGCCTGACCAATGGACACCGCACTGTCTTTAAGAAGGGTCTGGAAAAACAGTTGCGGAAGTGTCAGGGCAACCGAGGTGTATCCGAGCGCCGAGTTGCCAATGAATGCAATCGCAGAGGACTTGCTCCCGACCGTGAATAGTTCTCCGAACGCTTTGATGTTGGGTTCCGCGAATTTCGCCGTCGAACACCCAAAATCCAGCACCAAGGAATACTTGCCGCGCCCGTTTGTGAGCTGCGACGGATCGCCAATTCCGTTGTCCCAGGTCTGCGTACCACTGTGTCCGATGTAATTGATGCAGAGAGCCCCCGTCATCATGACGCTGTCGACATGGGATTTTGTAAACGGTCCAAAGTCGGAGGGTGGGCTCGCGGTCTTGTAGAATAATGTCGTGGCTCCCCCAATCGGAGGCGGTTGGATAATGGTCGACGCGATTTGCTGATGGACCTGTTTGAACGACTCGATTTCTCCCGGCAACCGGGGGTCACCTCCCGCAAAAAGGATATACCGCTTATTCCAGTCATCATTCTTCTCGCCGAGGTAAGCTCGCACATGATCGAAGTACTGAGAAAACTCCTCCATGCTCGACACCGGAATTCTGCCGACGTACATCTGGGGAGTAGGGAGGGTACCGAACGACGCGAACGAGGGATCGCTCACCGGGTATCCCAGGGGCGGCAGGATATTCTTTTCCCGGAGAGCGGGATTTGTGAGAACATAGTTCTTGAAATCGTAGTTGCCGTCGCCGGCGAAGAGAACATAGGATGGCATCGGCGCCTGCCACAAGGTCGTAGCCTTCAGGAATTCGCGAATCGATTCCGGAATCGGGTAGCCGTATCCAAACTCATCGAACACATCTTCGACGTCAATAACCGCGGTCCGTACTCCGTAATTCGTGCCAATGAAACTCTCGTACTGAGGGGCCACGGAATTCCATTGCTGATGCGTGATCATCACGTGGTCGGCACCCCGTTGTTGGTCGCGAAGATTCACGAAGCGTTTACGACTCATAACGACCGGTTTTTTTGTTTTCGCGGCAGCAAAAGCCATATAGCGGTCACCGTTTCCCACGGTATCGGCGATCCTGATCGTATACGTCCCGGATTGAGGAATCACCGCCGGGAGTTGTCGAACAAATCCTTGTGAATACTTATACACAACGACATCCGGCGATGTGAATCCCTGGAGTTCAATGACCCGAAACCTTCGATCGGGAAGGTCATGGAAAGCAAAAATGAGGGTGTCAGAATCCGGCCGGAGCAACCTTGGATATTCAACGTCGAACCAATCGACGATGAGGCGGTTCAGCGAAGATTCGGTTGCAAGAGATTGAAGCACGATGGTATTGGTTCCACTCACAACCGCAGAGGAAGACACTGTCGCGCTCATCAGTCCCTGTTGATAGGCATTGAGCGAATCGGTTTTCACAGGACCTGAACCGTTGAATGCCAGGGCCAACCGATGTGCCGGAACCACAGAGAACTGTCCGGCCCAGCTTGCGTAGCGGGCATACAGTCGCGCAGTCGGAAAATCGTTTGTGGGATTCGTCGCAGCAAATGAAACCTGAAACGGGTTGCCGAGGTCAAGGAAGTCCCAACACCAGATATCCCCTGCCAGCCAACGCGGATCCTGGTGGGCAAGCAGGTCGGTCCCTATCAGCTGTAGCATCGTATTCCGCTCCAGATGGACGATTTCTGTATACCATCGGATTGTGTCCGTTGCACCATCAGCAAACTGCCGGGGATTAACCCGCAGGCCTGATGTTCCCCCCCATGTGAGCCAGTAGTACGAACTGTCCGTGTAACGATTGAGGAAGAGCGGGTTCTCCTCATCGGGGGCCGGAATATTCCGATAGTCAGCGCTGCCGTAGTTGCGCAGTCCGGGGAATTCAACGAAATCCGAATCATCGAGTTTTCCATCGTTTCCGGCCTCGACCCGCAGGGCGACCTCCGTTCCACGAGAGATGAGTCTGTACGTTGAGGGATCAATCGTCGCGATCTCCGGAACAAGAGACTTCAGGTCCGCCCCATACATTCGATAGACGCCATCCTCACCGACCGCGAGTTTGATGTAATCCCTCCCATAGTCAATCCACGATCCGGTGCTGTCCACCCACTCCAACTGCGACTGGCCTGCAGAGCTGAGCATTTCGGAATTCACGACCAGGTTCTTGAATACGCTGGCAAACTGAGGATCGTTCGAGGAAGCAAGGCGTGGACCACTGTCTGCCTGGACTGCAAAAGTCGCATCAATTGAATGTACTTCGACGGTGGATCCACCGCTCCCCACCAGCGGTGAAACACGAATTCTTGCCAACGTGTAGCCACGGTACCAATCATAACCTTCAACATGTAATGGCTGGTCTTCCCCCTGTGCGTTGACTTGTGCCATCGTGGAGTAGACCGGAGTGAACAGAGACGAATCCGTGGACTGGGAGTAGCCGGTCGGAATCCAGATCTTTTCGGGCCTGATGGGAGAGGACTCAGTTTTTTGTGCAAGGGTACGAATGGTTGCGTGTGGGGGTAGGACAACCCAGAATCGGTACGCGGGCAATTCGGGCTTTACCGGAGAAATTCGTTCTGTAGAAGGTTCAATTCCGTATTGTTTGGGCCTGGATGAAGGAAGAGCATCTATCGTAATCCGTGTCATGACAGTGGTTGCATTTTCACGCAGGGTTACTCTTCCCCACTCATAAACCTTCGTTCGTTCATCTTGTGAAGAGGTTTGGCCCGGCGCAATCCCCACACTTACCATGAGAGCGAGAACGCACGAAGCAAAGCGGGAATGGTATGGAATCGTCCCGTTCACGGTCGTGCCAACGCTCGCTGATATACCTCGATAGTCTTCGGAAGAAATTCTCCCCGGCCATGTTGTTCCTTGAACTTCTGAAGCGCGTTGCGGCCGAGCCTCCTCACCTGTTGTGGTTGACGGAGCAGGCTGTCTATAGCCTGCGCAAGCGCTGCACTGTCGCGTGGAGGGACGAGCAGCCCGGTTTTGCCGTGGCTGACAAACTCGGGAATTCCCCCAACATCTGTGGCAACATGCGGCTTTGAGAGCGAAGCAGCTTCAAGAAGGACATACGGCACACCCCCGTCGCGCACTGACGTCAGGATGCAGAAGTCCGCCAGATTCAGAACTGCTTCCACATCGGTCGTGCCCGGAAGGAATTTCACCACCCGATCAAGGCCTTCCCTGACGGCGTAGTTCCAGAGCTTCTCCTCTTCCTCTCCGTGACCCACCACGAGGCAGACTGTTGATTCCAGTGTCCCTTCTCTCGCAAGGATTTTCAGAGCATCGAGAAGAGTCCTTCTGTCCTTTGATGGGATGAATTGGCCTATGCTGACGAGCACGTGCTCAATGTCCGAAATCCCAAATTTCCTTTTCCATAATTGCCGCTCTTGATGGGAATATGAGCGCAGCGGCTCAATTTCATTGTAGATTCTCACAACCGATTGCGGTTTCTTCCGAAACCTCGCGATCAGCATTTCCTCAGTTGCCCGACTGACAGCAATCGTGATTCGCCCGAATGACGATAGAGCTCTGAACGAATCGAAGGTGTTGTGGCAAGTCGAGACATGTTCGGCACCATACATCCTCGCAAGTATCCTCCCGAACATGTCGGAGTACCGTTTGTGCGTGTGGACAATATCAAACCTTTCCGATTGGAACAGGTTCCGAAGAACTCCCATGGATTCGAATGGGCCGCCTGCAGATTTGGAATACGAGTCGGGGTTCAGCAGGAAAATCGGGACGAACCGGATGCCCCGGGCAAGGCGCGTACGGAACGGTCCATCACTCGCCGCCACGGTTACTCTGACTCCTCTTTCGTTGAGGCCGTTTGCCAGGTCTGTCACGTGACGGGGAATGCCACCCGGAAGCATATCATCGGTCAACAGCAGGACATTCATTCGCGACCTGAGGGACTTTCCATGATTTGTTTCATGGATTCATAATGCTTGCTCTCCCGCAAAAGAGCAACTCCCAACCTGACACCAAGCGCAGGCGCTGGATAATAGTCGTAATGTTCTCTGAAATATGGGTTTTCCTCTATTTCCCGGATCATCTCTTGATAGTGCCGGTGGGGAAAATATACGAGATCGGGATGATATGTTTCGAACAATCGCCGGGAATTGAATCCGTGAAGCGCAATCTCTGTGTCATTCAAACCGGCAATATCAATGACGGTTTTGTCGGGGTTGAGCACGCCTGGATGGCCAACCTCTGTCGTGGCAATGACGATTTCATCTGGTAGCTTCGAGAATGCGTCAAGCCTGTACCAATTTCTTGCCCAGTAACCATCCCAAATGTCAGTTTTCAGAAATTCTCCGTCCGTGAGTTCGGTTGAAATCCGCGTCGTTGTGTTGAGAAGAACGGAAGGCGTAAGCAGTCCCACGATCAGGGAGGCGCTCACAAAGATGGCCCGGGGGCCGAGACGCAGTAGTCGCTCCTCAATTCCTGCTCTCCATTCCGACACCCGGAGACGTTCAAGCAGAACATATATGGACAGTTCTATCAGCGCGGGCAATGTCGGAAGATAGAACCGCTGGTAATAGTGCATTATTTGCCAGACAAAGAACAGATAGTAAGAGATGAACAGTACCAAGCCGGTGAACAAGGCAATTTCAAGTGGCCGGACCATTCTCCTCCCTGAGATGCGAACACCAAATTCATACCCTATTCCAACGAAAAGAATCCACCACGTTAGAACGTACACCACAAACTCCCTCACCGCAACACCCCGGAAATTTCTGTAGATGTTTTCGCCGTACATCTTCAGCCCTTTTGCAAAAAACGGCAAAGCCACCGGTGAACCGAAGTAGTTGAACGCAAGTGCAAGTTCGAGAACAAGGACAAAAAGCGTTACTCCAAGCATCATCAGGCCTGCACGACGCCTGATACGTTCCCGAGCAAAGAGAAAGACCGAGAACGGCACAAGCGTCGAAAAAATCATCAAGTCCGGTCTCGCAAAATACAGCCCTCCCCCCACGATTCCTGCGGCAACAGATGTGGCAAACCCAGTTGAATCCTGTGATTCAAGAACCAGGATGATGTAAAACGTAAAACAAGATAGAACAAACATCGTATCCATTCCGCTTGAGAAATGTGGTGCCAGGCGTCCGATTCCCAAAGTCAGAACAACGGCCAACACAACAAATCCAAGTTTCTCAAACAGGCGATACGTGCGAAGCATTCTATGCAACAGAAATCCTGTGAGACCGAGGAAGAACATCCCGCTGATCAGACTCGAAAGCATCACCGTCATCGCGGGATTTGTCGGCGTGAGCAGACGAACGGGAATGATAACCAGAAGATAGAGCGGCGATGTCAGGCCGTAGGTCGGCGGGCCGCCGGGATTCCAGGCGATCGTTCCGTTCTGCAAAACATGGTCCGCGTAGCGAACGAACATATAAGCATCGTCAAGAATTGTGTGGACCGTAAAGCGTGCGAGCACCTCCAGGCCCATCATGGCAAGACACACCACGACGATGAACCAGACAGCCAGGTCCAATGCTCTTCGTTGCAGAACACTCTTAAGGGATTCGTTACTCATCTGAGGGTTGTCTCAACGAGGTAATTTGTCGGATGTTTACCATTATTGCCAGACTTTCCACAGCTTTTCAAAACTCGCAACCTCCTCCCTGCCGGGAATTTTTTCGAGATTCCCTCGCATCTGGGTTTTGTCATAGAGACAGGAGGCAAACTTCTTCGTCAAATCTGCATTTACAGCACGATTTGGAAGGTTCTTGATGGATTGCATGATGCTGTCGTCGTCCTTGGGGTTCTTTGGAATTTCGACAAGCTCCGGATACGAATACAACGAGTTTCCCAGCGTCAGCACCGGTTTTCCCGCCAGCAGACTCTCAAAACCGGCGGTGGAATTCGCAACAACGGTGCCGCAACATTGGGGATCGTTGAGGATTTGGGGCACAGGGATCTCGGGGGCAAGCCAGTGAATTCCCTGTTCCCGCTTCCGGTCATAATGGATCCTGAACACATCCAGAGGATGTTCCTTGATCACCAGGTCACACTGCAAGTCGTGGCGGGCCTTCCTGAACGAATCCAGGACAGTAGAAACCAAAGTTCCGTATGGAAAGAGCGGCGTATTAAGAACGACATTGCTGTCCGTGTGCATTTGGAGAGGGAAAAAAAGGAATGGCTTGTGTACATGTTCCAATCGCTCATAGTTTCGCAACGCCCGGTAGTACGACATTCTTGCGGCCATATGCTGCGTAAACGGCAGTCGAATCCGCTCCAGGTCCCGTCGCTCGGAAAAACGATTCCTCGCCTGGCGAAACACGTCAAATTTCTCTCCGTGAATTTCATCCAGTGTGGGCCTGTGGACTCCCTGCTGCCCACGCTCGATGAAGCGGTCGATGGACGCTCCCGACCCGGCTGTGGGCTGATGAGTCCTTATTGCTTCGAATGGCAACTTCCGAAACGCCGATTCCGCATTCATCCCCTGAGGATCGACGCTGATTGTGTCAGGCCGAAAAAATCCCTCCCACACGTACATGGTCCCCACGCCGAGCCGTTTTGCAGTCGCAAGTCCGCATCGTTCAAAGCCTGTGGTCGCGCCACCCACGAGAAGGTTAATCTGACGACGCAAAAGGAATTCTTCAAAGAAACGTTCATACACACATGCGATCGCTCCCAAGTCCGCCCCAGGCGGAATGCTCCGAAGGCGCCTGGCAATCGCAAACATGTCATTCACATCGCCCTTCGGAGATTGGCCCGACCTTATAGCCGATTTTTCCCAATCGCAGAATTCGAGGTTTGTGATTCTCGTCCCGGCAAACTTCTCGCGAGCGGTGACAAAGAAGTACCGGTGCTCTCCGCCGTCTGACGGGAAGTTGAGAAAGTATTCGAAGAAATTCAGGATGACCGCAATATTCATATACTATTACACAGAGGTCTCAGAGAAAAGAAGAGCACACAGAGAAGAACTTTATGGTTGTTTAACAGAACATCAAACCTGTTTGTCATCGGCTATGTGCGAAGTTGAGAAAGTATTCGAAGACATTCAGGATGACCGCAATATTCATATGCTATTACACAGAGGTCTCAGAGAAAAGAAGAGATCACAGAGAAGAACTTATGGTTGTTTAACAGAAAATCAAACCTGTTTGTCGTCGGTTATTTGCGTTCCGTTGAATTGTGAACGGCGATCATCCGGAAAAGAGCTGCCACTCTTCTCAACGAAGAGCTTTCGCGCACCCTGGAGAACAATGACACAGGCATGGTGACAAGTGGAGCAAGGTACCGAAGCGTCAGCACATCAAGGGGTTTCATACGGATTGATTCCAGGAGATATGAGCGCGCGCGAGTTAGTGATCCGTAGTAGTAGTGTACAATGCCTGCAGCCTGAAATGCCTCCGCCCGTTCACTCCGACCCGAGGTCGACCTCAATCGGTCGGCGACGGTTTCCTCGACAGATCTGATGAGCTCCGGATCCTGGGCCCTCCGAAACGGTCTTGTCAGTGAGCGCCTTGTTTGACGCAGTTTCATCAGAGGAACAGGAATGTTTGCGAATCGGACAGACGGGAGTAAGCGAAGGTACCAATCGACATCGTGTGGAGCTCCGAGCAATTCGTTAAACCGGGCGAACTGAAAAATCTCTTTTCTCCAACAAACCGTCGGAAAACTCGGCGCATTCATTGCCAGGATTTGCCGGACGATGACCTCGTGAGTTTCCGGCCTCCGAAGATGTCCAATTGTTTCACCACGCTCATCGGTCAGAATGGCCCATGAGCCGACCAGCGAGACATCCGGATGAGTGTTCAGAAATTCGTACTGGACTTCCAACCGCTCCGGCACTGCAATATCGTCTGAATCCATGATCGCAACAAGGTCCGATCTCGACTGACCGATGGCATAGTTCAGTTGCGCGCTTCGCCTCATTCCTTTCTTGACAGTGATCCGGATCCTTTTGTCTTTGAATTTCCTCAACGTCTTGAGTGTGTCATCGTCTGATCCGCCGTCAACAACGACAAGCTCAAAATTCGCAAAAGTCTGCCCAAGAATGCTCTGCACGGCTTCCCCGACGAATCTCGCAGAGTTCAGAGTCGTCATGACGACAGAAACGGCGGGCCTTTTTGATCTTGACTTCTTCAATGCCTCTCGTCCTTCGTGTCTCTTTGTGACCTTCGTGGTTCCTATCCTCACCGAATCTCCGTGGAATACAACGCGCGTACACGCATTACAAACAGCATACCGAATACAATTGCAAAGACGAGAACCAGGCCGGGCTGGGGAGCCGAAAACAGCAAAAAGACGATTACAGCTGCGCCCAGGTATTCAACTGAAAATTTACTCCACGTGTCTCCGAGTATTGAGCGCGACGACCAGAGAAGCAGGGTCAATACCAAGGACTCCGAAACCAGCGTCACGAAGGCGGCTCCGACTATTCCGTACAGCGGGATGACGAGAATATTGGCAGCAATATTCAGCAGGCCCCCGATACCCGTCACCGTCATATAGGTCTTTTGTCGGTCTGCGGCAAGAAGGAGTTGTATCGCAACGGATTCCGAGAAGAGAAGAGGAATGACAAACGAGAGAACGCGCAGGGCGGCTGCCGATTCTCCGTACAGTTGTCCAAACAGGATCCCGCAAATTTGCTGCGCAAAAAAGAACAGGAAGAGTGCAAGAACGAGACTGCCTTCGAACAGCGCCGGCAGCATGTTCCCGACCAGGCTTTTAAGGCGGCCGGGATTCTTCTGCTTCAGGTTCGAAAAGAAGGCAAGCGTCGCCTGCGAAAAGAGCACCTGAAACCCTGCGACAAACAAAATGATTTTATACGCTGCAGAATAGAAGCCCACTTCGTTCGCCGTTCTTGTGAATCCCAGAATAACCGTGTCGGCATTCGTTGAGATGGCAACGAACACACTGGCCAATCCCAGGGGGATGGAACTCCTGAGGAAGCTCATGACTTCCGACCAGGGAACCATCTTGAAGAGACGCCCAAAACGGTTCCGGTAGATCGCGAGAAGTACAAGCTGAGCAATCAGGGTTGATGCGAACAGGAGGATCGGGACTTTGTTGACATCGTCGAACGATTGTACGGTTGCCAGAACAAAAGCCAGGTAGAGAATGCTCTGGATTCCCCGTGTGAGAGCAATGTGAGGGGTCTTTTGAAGACCCTGGGCCACGTACTGCAGCGACCAGGGAAACAGGAGCAGGTTGGCGGACTGGAGCAGGAGAAGGATCAGTGTGGGACCATCCAGCGACTGAGTTGCAACAACAATCGCGAGGACGAGGCCCGCCGCCGCGACAAACAACCAGCGCAGGAGGAATACCGTGCTTGTGATGAGCGGAACGGCCGAATTCCCCCGGGCCACTTCACGGATCGCAACGGTCTCCGTCCCGTTCGCAACAAGGAGGGCAACGTACGAGTACAGTGCAAGGGCGAACCCAAGTTTCCCGAATGACTCTGAACCAAGTCGGCGGGCAAGATAGAGGGTAGCGAGGAAACCGAGAACTTTTGAAACTACCTCTCCCGAAAGAAGGGGCAGAAAATTCTTCAGCAGAGTTTTCAAAATGTGAATACCCGGTAAGGAGTCACGCCACTAGGCGCTCAACCTCTGGGTGAAGATACGGATGAGGAAGAGAGGGTTCCCCAGGATGTAGCGCTTCCAAAGACGGCGGGGTTCCTGAAACAGACGGAAGAGCCATTCCAGTCCGCTCTGCGCCATCCATTGCGGGCATCGTCGCTTCATCCCGGCAACATAATCCAGACAGGAGCCGGTATTAAAGATCAGCCGCACATTCAACGAGTCGAAGTTTTTCTCGATCCACTGTTCCTGTCTCGGCATCCCCATCGCCACAAAGAGGATATCGGGCTTTGCTGCATTGACCGCCGAGACAATGTCGGCGTCGAACCCGTTGAAATATCCGTGATGGTAGCCGCAAACGTTTAACCCCGGGTATCGCTGTTTGAGGCGCTCAAGGCTTCGCCGAAGCACATCGTCGGTGGAGCCGAGGAAGAATACTCTCAGGTGTTGGTAATCTGCAACCTCGCAAAGGTCGTAGAACCAGTCGGTGAGGACAATCCGTTCGGGGATGTTTTTTCCGAGGATGGAGGCGCCGAGGCGAACTCCTTCTCCGTCGCAATAGTTGAGCAACGACCGGTTCAGGAACCGCTTGAATTCCGGTTTCTCGGCCGCGAGGTTGATCGCGTGGACATTAACATAACTGACCCACCCCTTCCGTCCATCCAGCAGAGTCTGCCGAATGATATCGGTCAGGTTCTTGCGGTTGACGGCTTTGACCGGAACACCCAGGATTTCGACGGTGGGAGCAGCAATCGGAGAGTCGTTTTCCAAGGCGCGCGGTTGTGCAACCATTGAATCGTAGGACGCCATGACACAAGGTAAGAACCTTTCCCCCATTCTGCAACCAACGGGGAAGAAACTTCGCAGCAAACCGGCGTATGGATACGGTCTTTTGATCTTGCCGGGAATTCACTAATTTGAGTCTGTTTCGGACATTCAGGAGCGGAGTTCCGTGCATTTCGGCACAGCAAGTTGTTGCCTGATCCCGTACTTTTGCAGTGCACTGACGAATGGAGAATTATCATGCGATTGAAATCTCTTATGTTTGTACTTCTGGCGGCCATTGGCTTGATGCTGGTTGTTACTCCGGGCTGCAAGAAGGACAATCCTCTTACCGACAACGCAACGATCGACCCCGCGCTGCTGGGCGTGTGGTACTCGGCGCAAACCGCGTTTGCCTTCGGCGTCCCCGGTTTTGAGATCCTTTCCGACGGGTCGACGAAAAACCTTCTGATTGATTCCACGGGAAAGATCCAGTATGCACCGGCGAGTGTAGATTCTGTTTTCAAGCTGACGCTTGAGAGCGCCAAAGGCGGGCTCATGAAAGGAACTCTGCGGGTCAAGATCCCCGGAACGGTCGACACCACGGCGATGATCCTCGCGCCCTATGCCCTTTCGAACAACAACTCAACGCTCACCCTGACGCTTCCCGATCCATCGTCTGGCCAGTTGGTCAACGTGGTGTTTACGAAATCGGCGATTGGGGCGGCGGTTGGAAAGAGGGAAGGTGGGGAGGAATGAAGATGATGGAATATTGGAATGATGGAATGGTGGAATGTGAAGATGATGGAATGAGAAGATAATGGAATGAGAAGATGATGGAATGAGAAGATGATGGAATGAGAAGATGATGGAATGAGGAATGATGGAATGAAGAATGATGGAATGTAGAATGATGGAATGATGGAATAGTGGAATGGAGAGATGGAAAAGGCAAAGGAAGTAGCATAGGACCATGGTGAGCCCGCCTGCGGCGGGTAGACTCCGGCGAACCATGTACCAAGGGGTAGGAGCATCCTTCGACTGCGCTCGCAAAGAACGCTCGCTCCCCGCCAAAAGATGGAGCACGGCGGGCAGGCGCTCAGGATGACAGTTTGCTTCCACTAAGAAAGCCGAGAAATGACTAGTGTCATGGTGAGCGAAGTGAATGTTTCTCAAATGAACGGAGTCGAACCACGAACCATGTTCTAAGGAGTTCGGTTTGTCAGGCTAAGAACATCCTTCTACTGCGCTGGCAAAGAACGCTCGCTCCCCGCCAAAAGATGGAGCATGGCGGGCAGGCGCTCAGGATGACAGTTTGCTACCGCTAAGAAAGCCGAGAAATGACTAGTGTCATGGTGAGCGAAGTGAATGTTTCTCAAATGAACGGAGTCGAACCACGAACCATGCTTTAAGCCTTCCTCTCCCTCCCCTTTGTTTCCTTGGACTTCGCCAGCTCGTGGAGCAATTCGAAGTTCCCCGCAATGAGCGCCTCCTTCTTCGCCCGAGTCCAGCCTTTGATCTGCCTTTCGACATCAATTGCGTCGCCAAAATCGTCGAAGTCGTCGGACCAAACAAGTTTCACCGGTCGTCGGGCGGCAGTGTATCCGTCGTGAAATCCGTTCTCGTGCTGCCATAAACGTGCATCAATGTCTGCCGTCATTCCGGTGTAGTAGGAATGGTCGGCGCACTCCAGAATGTAAACCCAAGCTGTTGCCATGGCCCCCTCCCTGTCATGGTGAGCGGAGTGAGCGTTTTGTGCGAACGAAGCATGCCCTGAGCCTGGCGAAGGGTCGAACCATGCTCTAGGGAGTTCGGTTTGTCAGACTGAGAGGATCCTTCGACTTCGTCCCGACCGGGAAACGTCGGGACTACGCTCAGGATGACAGTCTAGCGAGCTCGCTCTCCCCTAACAATAAAGAAATCCCGCTCCACCTTGGGGGTGAAGCGGGATCTTGGTCTCCTAGCAACGCGGGATGAATCCCGCGGCTACAATATTATTTCACAAACAACATCTTCTTCATCTGGCGCTGGCCGTCGGATTCGAGGCGCGCGAAATAGATGCCGGTCGGTAAGCTCGCTGCATCGAACCGGGTCTGATACAGCTTCCCGGCCTCTGCCACACCGTCAAACAGCGTTGCAACTTGCTGGCCGATAACATTGTAGACCTTCAACGAAGCCCTGCCGTCTTTTGCCAATGAGAAATCGATCTTGGTCGAGGGGTTGAAGGGATTCGGATAGTTGGAGTCGAGGCGGAATTCCTTGGAGACGATTCCGATCTCAACTTCAGCAGCAGAGCTGTACTTGAATGTGCCATCCTGGTCGACCTGCTTGATTCTGTAAGCGTAGCGACCGGGAGCGAGGTTTCCGTCTTCGTACGTGTAATCGCGCTTCGCGGTCGATGTTCCCGCACCGGCGACAAATCCAACCTTTGTCCAATCTGCACTTCCCACAATCCTACGCTCGATGTCGAAACCGTAGTTGTTGGTTTCTGTGGCGGTGGACCAAGAGAGTTGCGAGGAAAGACGATTCGCAATAACAGAAAAGGAGACCAGTTGAACTGGCAAGGGTACGGCTGCGATGCTCGCCGAATAGAATGCCGTAGAGTAATCTGTAGCATCCAAAAGAGGGGAGAACAACTCAAAATACCAAGCACAACCCTGATTTTGAGTGTATGTGTCGTTGGTTAATTCAAATGTCCCTGTTCCCGTCCCACCGCTTACGTCGCAGGTAAACAACGTGATTTCTGTGCCTGCCGTCCATGTGCCGGTCGATGAATTCGGATTACCTGAAATCAGGGCATAGTTATAGCCACCGTCTTGAAGAATCGGTCCCTGAATACCCATGGTATTTGTGAAATTCCCCAACGTCACACCCGCATACGAAGGATTGTCAGGCCATCGAATTGCAATGTTTATCGTGGTGATCGTTTTTGACGAGACCGTGGTGCTCGGCTTAGCTTTGATCTGCAATGTTCCCCCTGAATGGAAAATTCCTGCCTCCACTATCTGGGCCTCTAGAGAAGCGTAGGTCCCGCCCAGAACCAACGTCACGGCTAAGAGTAACCCAATTATTTTCATAGACAGTCTCCTCTTGTAAAAATTGTGATAGTAAATGAGTTTGGTTGAGAGTCAAAGTATTATGGAACAGTCACCAATCTAGGAGCGATTAATGTCGTAACGTTGCCAAGAATCAATGCCCGATCGCTTGGGTTTGAGTTATATCTTATTCTAGCATCAAGATTCAGATCTTCATCCCAGTACCCTATGGCGCTTGGAGCAATCAACGTAGAGACAGCAGCCAACACTTTTGCACGATCGCTGGGGTTTGAGTTGTACCGAATCGCGCCATTTGCGTCAATATCACCTGCAAACATTGCAAACACCGTGCCCCCACCCGAGACATCTTTCATGGGGTTCGTTCCGAATGCTTTTATGAGTGCTGTGGTAAAATCATAGCTGCCGGAGAGAGGCAAGTCAACAGAGTCCTTACTCATAATGGGTAAGTGATTCCGATGCCGAATAACAATGTAATGGAAATAGTTTTTCCCCGGAGCTGTTCCGGAAACCACAAGCTCTGAACAGAGCACTCCCGCACTCCCATCCGTTTCCATAATTGTCCCGTCGTTCTTCAGAAAAGCCGCCCGACGTGCAACGAATGATCCATTATGAGTCGATCTCAAGTCAACGAGAACCCAATCAACGGTGTTAGCAGGAGCGGCAGCACTCTCACCGCCATTATAGTTTCCAAAGGCAGCCTTGTTGTAAGGTTGTCCAGCTGGAATTACTGCGTTGGTAAGCAAATTGGTGGACATTGCTGGGCCAACGTATGGCCCCTGCAAAAACACTTTCGCCTGAACTTTGAAGGCAAATGTATTATTTGTCCCCGTCACCACATTGGCTGACGTATGAAGCCGTCCATCATTTGTCGTGATTCCAGGCTGAACGCTGCTGTACCCTGTAAACGTCGAGTTCGTTACCGACACTCCCGTCGGATCAGCAGTCCCTGCGTTGTCGACGCCAACAGCAATCAATCCTGAGGCTGTGTCAACCGCACCGTGTGTGAACGAGGCCTTGTCGATCGTGACGGTCGATGCCGGACCAAACACCATGATTCCTGCGCCGCCCGCTTGTCCACCTGCCGTCGAACCGTTATTGGAAAGAGTGACAGTATTCGTTCCGTCGCCGATCGTTGTCCCTGAAAGGGTTCGGCCCGGGATACATTTTACGGTAATCCCGGTTGCCTTGTTATCGCTTGAATTCACTGTTCCGCTGATCGAAGTACTGGTAACGTTTCCGGCTTCCGCATAGATTGTTATGCCACCGCCCGTATTCCCATCACCCGCGACTCCGTTTCCGGTAAATGTTCCTCCGATAATTGATACCCCACTGGAACCATCACCGACTGTCAAGCCGTGACGTGTATTCCCTGTCGCTGTGGTATTGCTCGCCCATGAAGTCCCCGTTACGCCGACCAGGTTTACTCCGGAACCGTTCGTCCCGGACCCGTTGCTGTTCGCGGTAACGTTAGCTAATGTTACGTTCGAGCAGTTCAATGTATTAAATCCTTCATCAGTGTTGCTCGAATAAACACTTCCACTATCGGAGACTCCGCTGACATTTGTCAGTTGAGCACCCGAACCTGTGTTCCCCGTTGACGAATTTTGAAAGAGCACCAAGTCTGAGATCCCCGACGCAGAGATACCATTGCCCGGGGCACCGACCACCGTCATATGTTCGATTCGCACGCTGCTCGCACTAACGGAAATTCCGTTTCCTGAGGCCGGAGTCACCGTCGTTATGGGAGATCCATTGTCACCAAGGAGATACACCGATTTGTTCAGAACAACGTTTTCCGCATACACACTTGCGTTACCCCCAACGTGGATTGTCGTTCCGGCTCCCGTAATTGCCATCCCGGCTGCAATCGTCAATTTGGGGGTGGCCATTGCGATCCCATTATTACCGTCGGCGCCAGATTTTTCAACATAAACGATGGGGGGAGGAGTATTGCCTGTCGTTGTAGGCAAATTGGCAGGCGTATTCAAATCCAGTTTCAATCCTTGATGTGTGTCAACCACAACACACGGATTGTTGCCGGTGTAGCCAGTAAATGTGCAATTCGCAATTGTCGTCGAACTCGGCGAGCTGGATCCGACGTTGTCTATTCCAACCATGATAATTCCAGCCGCGTTGGGATTACCGCTGCGGTTGAAGCTTGCCGTGACGGTTGTTCCAGTCACGTTGCCATACAGGATGACTCCCGCACCACCTTTGCCAAACGAACCGGAGCTTCCGTTGTTCGTTAGCGAGACTGATCCACCGTCAATCGTTGTTCCGGTGACCGAGGTCCCGCCTGCAGGCGATGTCAGGAAAATTCCTGCCGTGTTGTTGCCGTTTGCAGTTATCGTCCCGTGGATGTGCGTGCCGGATGTGGTGCCTGCGCCGCAATACACTGTAATACCCCCGCCAGTATTCGGATCCCCCGCAAGACCGTTGTTCTCGAACGTTCCGCCATTGATTTCAACGTTGGTGGACCCATCGCCGACCGTCAAACCATGACGTTTGTTGCTGCTTGCCGTCATATTCGAAACAACGGAAGTACCGGTAACTCCAACCAGGTTGATTCCCGACCCGTTCGTTCCTGTGCCGTTGTTCGAAGACGTGCAACCAGTCACGGTTACGTTGGAGCAACTCGTAATATTGATACCCTCATCCGTAACGAAATCAACGGTAACGCCGGACAATGTCAACCCCGAAACGCCCGATGCACTGACACCCATTGTGCCGCTGGAAACCTTGAGGGCTTGAATGGTGACATCACCAGCCGTCACCGTGAATGCCGTCCCGGAACCCGGATTTACCACAGTTGTGACACCGGCGCCGACAAGTGTCAAGGTCTTGTTTACCGTGACATTCTCGGGATAGCTGCCCGCGGCGATGTTGATCGTCGTTCCGCCCGGAGCTGCATTGATCGCCGCCTGAA
>JBARRO010000230.1:0-14501 GCA_049644265.1 Bacteroidota bacterium | reverse complement strand
AGCGAAAGAATATCCTGTTGTCGGCTTCAAAACTGCGACCCTTCGTCTCTTAGGGAACTCGGTGCGAGCCGAGTTTGATGGCACAGTTATCGCGAAATAGTGCCGTTTTCTGCCCTTTCTGCCCTCTGGAACTCATCGCAAGGAGTTCCTCCGCTATCTGCTGTAATTGAGAAAATCATTCAATCGTCCGGTTGACGCCCTCCCGAAAGAGTCCATAATTAGGGGGTGGTCCAGATTTGTTTCGTACAATTATTACCCGCATTTTTCAGGAGATTCACCGCTCAGTTTCCCAAAATCGTACTTGACAAAAGTTTGTATATTCCTTAAAATGTAAGCGCTTTCATGTAACCGGTTACATTCCCTCCATACAAGAACAGTCTAGTCGGAAAATCAGCTTTTCAGTGAAGCATTGAAACCGACAATTCGGGAAGTTGCGAAAAAAGCCGCGGTGTCGATAGCCACGGTTTCCCGCGCCCTGAGTGATAGCAGTCTTGTCGCCGAGCCGACGCGGGAACGCATCAGGCAGATCGCCAGAGAAATTCGCTACACCCCGAATGCATCCGCCCGTAGCCTCAGTACTCACAAAACCGATACAATCGTGCTGCTGCTTCCCGATCTTTTCGGCGAATTCTTTTCAGAGGTCATCCGAGGAGCGGACCAAACGGCACAGCAGCATAGTTACCATCTCCTGGTCTCGAGTTCTCACAACAACAGAGAAGATATCGAATCCTCGCTCCACGCAATGCGCGGTCGAGTGGATGGAATTGTCCTCATGTCTCCACACATTGACGCGCACACTCTGGAGTCCAGTCTGCCAAGGAGTCTTCCCGTCGTCCTCCTCAATTGTTCCGTGGACGGACAAGCGTTTGATTCGATCAATATCGACGATTACCAGGGCGCTTACCAGGTTGTCAGGCACCTTGCGTCGCACGGACACAAGAGGATTGCCATCATCAAAGGGACATCGTCAAACCTCGATGCGGAGGAGCGGCTTCTCGGATATCGCAAAGCGCTCACCGAAGCGGGCGCCGTCGTTTCGGAAGAGCTCGAAATCCCGGGCGACTTTACGGAGCAGTCGGGCCAGGAAGCCATCAAACGCCTGGTTGAGCTCACTCCACGGCCGACGGCGATCTTCGCGTCGAATGATTCGATGGCGATCGGAGCCATGAGTGCTCTCCGGAGTTTTGGGATTAAAGTCCCTCAGGACATGGCGATCGCAGGCTTTGATGATATTCCGGTCGCACAATTCCTCAAGCCATCGCTGACCACGGCCCGCATCGCGATCCGCGAACTGGGAAGTCTTGCGATTCAGACACTACTGAACGGAGTCAAGAACAAGAATGTGCATTCCAGGAAACAAGTGTTACTTCAAGCGGCCGTCGTCGTGCGTGAATCATGCGGCTGCCCTGCAGACGCGCCGCTCCGTGCATTGAATGTTGTTCATCAAGTCCATTTATAAACCACATCAATCATCAGTTGCTTAAGAAAGGAGGGAGCACGCTGCAACGCATGAAACCACTGTTTACCATAATCCATCAATCCTTCTATCTTTCACAAGGAGATTAACCAATGAAGCATCAGAGGATATTCCTTGTTGCGCTCCTTTGTCTGCTTGCCACGGGCATTGTAGCGGCGCAGCCGTTCAGCCCGCGTGCCGATTATGTCTGGGCACGAGCGATTCCGAACGCAACGGTCATGACATTGGACGGAAAGTTGAATGAAGCGGTATGGGCACAAGCCGACTCCATTGTTTTGAAATACGGCACAAGAAGCGGAGATCCCGGAAGCGGGTATTTGTTCGCAGGAACGAATACGCCCACTGATCCCGCGAATGCTGTGATCAAATTCCTGGCAGACCCCGTGGCAAAGAGACTGTATATCGGGGTTATCGCAAAGGATAGCTCCGTCGGGGGTCCTGACTGGGAAGCGTGTGATGGATTCTTCGCTTCGCTGGCAGGACGTGGGACGTATCTTGGGTACAAAGAAACCAATATGTGGTGGCTGGGTGTCAGCGGTGCTGGTACCGTGCCTGCGGCGAGCGGATGGCTGCCAAGCCCCGGAATCTTTGACGGAATGACCAGGGTCCTGGGGGTTTCGTCATCGGACACAGGAGCGTCGAGCTCGGTGTTTGTTCCCGATACCGGCTACGTCATGGAGATGGTCGTCAGACTTGATTCCATCGGCGTAAACCCCGCGGCGGTCGGCGGAGATGTCCTGCCGATACGTATCTGCATCTGGGATGGCGATTACAACTGGCCGAACAAAGGCAAGAACTCCTATTCGCGTGTGTGGTGGCAGGGAGAGTGGACAGCGGCCATGTTCGGCCGAGTGTATTTCAATCCGGCAGTGACGACAACGAGCGGGACCCCTCCGGCGGCGCCGTATGATCTCACATTCAAAAGCGGCGCAGATTATCCCAACGTCGCGGTGGATGGCGATCTTTCCGAGAGCGTGTGGACGAACGCCCCTTGGTTTGACGTGAAATATGGAGACGCAGCTGTGCGGGCGACGTATCCTCCAATGGGCCAATTCAACAGCAATGGCTGGCAGGCACTTGCGCCGAGGTCCGGGATCCAAAACGACACAGGAGTCTGTCGTGTCAAGTACTTCTTCAAAGGCGATTCGGTGTACTTTGGGTTTGATGTGACGGATCGGAAGCTCGTTTCAAGCACCAACGATGACCGGATGGATGCAGTTCGGATCACCTTCTGGGACGGAGCGGATTCGTTGCGCGATGCTCAGGGGCGCTTGAAGAGTTATCGGCTAACAGTTCGCCTGGACAGCACAGCAACAGCGCTGGCTGACAACGACCTGACCGGTCTTATTACACGCAATGCCGCGAAGTTTGGTGCAAAGCTGAAGAACAAGGTGGGCGGCCAGCCTTCGACCATCAATAATCCTGGCGACACGGATGCAGGTTATACGGTCGAAGTAAAGCTCGATCTCACCAAACTCGGCTATGCCTCGGGAGCCCAGAAGAAGACGATCTTCTGGAGTATGAACTTCAACGACGGAAACGTCTACACGTCCGGCCCGGATAGTTTCTGCACCCGTACCTGGTACTTCCATGAGTGGGAAGGTCAGGGGCCGAGCGCTCTGAGCGTTTTGGACGAGACGAACAAGGTGACGGCAGTGAATGAGCACACCATCACCTATACGCCGGGCGAGTTCAGGATCTACAACAACTTCCCGAATCCCTTCAACCCGTCCACGCACCTGCGCTTTTCGCTGCCGGAGTACGGCTCGTATATGCTCCGTGTGTACGATCTCCTTGGGCGCGTGCTTCAGACGCGGATGATGACTTCAGCATCGCCGGGAGTACAGGATTACGTCTTTAACGCGACCGGGCTAGCAAGCGGTGTCTACTACTACACCGTGGATTTCACCTCTGCTGCGACGGGCGAACGAAGACTGTCGGATGTCGGCAGAATGCTTCTCATGAAGTAATCGCTGTTCATGTTGGTGCCGTCGCCGCGAGGCGGCGGTACCAGCGTATTAGAGCAGCACAAAGCTCCAGATTGTGGTTTCCATAAACCGGCCCGGCCGAACATCCCTATGTCCACCCACCCAAAAGTACTGATGCATTGTCAGGTGTTGCACGCGACACGGGGATTCCTGCTTCTCTCTCTTCTCTCCATCTTGAACGCATCAGTCGCTTTCTCCGATACCCGTGGAAAACTCACCGGACGAGTTGTCGACCAGAAGAACATTCCTGTTCTTGGCGCGAATGTCTTGCTCATAGGGACGACCATTGGTGCAGCTGCGAACGAGGAAGGGTACTACAATATTCTCAACGTTCCCGCAGGAGCGTACGAGGTCCGGTTTAGCGGAATCGGGTACACGACAAGGACGGTCAAGGATGTTCGTGTGAATGCCGGCCAGACGACAACGCTCAACGTGGTTCTGCCGGAGGAAGCGGTCCAGGCTCAGGAAGTTGTGGTAACAGCCGTGCGCCCCCTTGTCGACACGCGTCAGACGAGTGCCGTGGCAATCCTCGGGAAGGACGACATCGATGTGATGCCGGTCCAAAATCTCAACGATATTGTGAAGCTTCAGGCGGGAGTTGTGGACGGACATTTCCGCGGCGGCAGATCGGGTGAGGTGCAATACCAGGTTGACGGAGTTTCCGTGAACAATCCCTACGACAACACCTCGACCGTGCAGCTGGACAAATCCGTTTTGCAGGAAGTGCAGGTCATCAGCGGGACATTCGATGCAGAGTACGGGCAGGCGATGAGCGGCGTGGTGAACGCGGTGCTCCGCAGCGGGTCGGAGGATCGGTTTGACGTGTACGCAGAATCGTATATTGGGGATTACCTTCCGAACTCTTCGAACAGAAACACGTACCCGTACTTTACGACCGTTGATCCCGTACGAATTCAAAGTCACACCTTCACGCTCAGCGGACCGAGCGGATTGCCCCAAACCGCCTTCCTGATAAGCCTGAGGAAGTACGGAGATGATGGCTATTTGTTCGGACAGAGAAGATTTCTGCCGACCGACAGCTCGGATTTCCAGGCCCGCCAATTCAACGGCACAGGCGACCGTGCTTCCGTGCCGATGAGCACGAACTCGGAGCTCTCGTGGCAGTTCAAGATTTCGAACAAGTCCATCGACGATATTCAGCTGAGTTATCAATCGATTGGTAGCACGGGGGATTCGAAGAATTACGACTTCGGTTATCGCTTCAATCCGGACGGCCGGACAACGCAGAAGAAGTTCTCGATGGTCCACGGCATCGACATTACACACACCCTCTCTTCAACGATGTTCTACACCCTCAGTGTGCGGCAGAATTTTTTTCGATACACTGACTGGGCATTCTCAAGCATTGACGATCCGGGGTACCAACGCGCTGGCCAGCCAATCGGCGACGGCAACTACGAACTGGGAGCGATTGTCCAGGGCGTGAATCTGAACAGGTTCGAGCAAGAGTCCAACGGTGGAGTCCTGAAGGGCTCGTTGACGAGCCAAGTTGAGAGATTCCATCTCTTCAAGGCGGGATTTGAGGCTCAAACCTCGTCCATGAAGTTCGGTGCTCCAGGGACGGTGTACCATGAGACTCGCAACGGGAGGGACCTCATCATTCCCGTGGTCGATGATTCTCTCCATCCCAAGGCAAAAACCTATTATCCCATGTCGTTTGCTGCCTACGTGCAAGATCGGGTTGAAATGACTGACCTTCTTGTCCGAATTGGCATTCGTTTGGAGTACTTCGACGCACAGTCGACGATCCCGGGTGACCTGGCAAATCCTGCCAATGTAATCTCGGGAGCTCCACAATCGACCCCAAGAAAAACAACAAAGAAACTGGCCATCGCCCCGAGGCTCGGAATTTCGTACCCGATGTCCGAAAAAGGAGCTGTCTATTTCTCCTATGGCCATTTCTATCAGATGCCGGGAATGGGATTGATGTACTCGAATAATGACTACTCGATCCTGAAGAATCTCCAGGCAGGAGCCGTGGACTACGGCGTCATGGGGAATCCGGATCTGAAGCCTGAGTTTACAACACAGTATGAGTTTGGTATCAAATCCGAGTTCAGTGGCAACTCTGGGATCGACGTCAGTATCTTCTATAAGGATATTCGTGATCTTCTGGGAGTGGAGTTTATTCAGACGTACACGGCCGCTCAATACAGCCGAATGACCAATATCGACTTTGGCTCCGTTTATGGTGCGACGATTTTCTACGACCAGCGCCTGACGGACCAACTCTCGTGGTCGCTAAGTTACACATACCAAAAGGCACTCGGGAATTCCAGCGATCCATTTGAAACCGCGAACATCGCCGCGGCCGGCGGTGATCCCCGTCCCCGTCAGATCCCATTCGCGTGGGACCAAACACACACAATCAACAGCACCCTATCGTTGAATATTCCAGGCGACTTTTCGGCGACTGCCATCCTGCGGTATGGCAACGGCAGTCCGTACACACCCGCCATTGGATCCGGCTTCGGAGCGCAACTGGAGCGGAATTCCTCGCGCAAGCCAACCTGGACACTGGTGGACGTTCGGGCGGAGAAGTATTTTTCTCTCGACGGCGCGCAACTCAGCATGTTCTTCAGAGCATCCAACCTGTTCGACGACCAGTATGCAAACGGGTTTGTTTTTGAGACAACCGGAAGTCCGTACTATTCACTGACGCCCGGGGGTGATGCGGCGCAGTTGCAGAATCCGTCGCGATTTAATCAGCCCCGCAGGGTGGAGCTTGGTCTGAGCGTGAAACTGTAGATTTCGAACGAAGGAAATCCATGCGTACACACAACCGGCGGCAATCCCTTGTCATAGGTCTTATGGCGATACTCTGCGGATCCGTCGTGGCACAAACCAGTCTTCAGCCGGTGACGCCTCCCGACCAACGGGGTCGCATCGACGCTGAGCGGTCGGGGACACATGATGCGGGGAATATCCGCACGGTGTTCTACAACTACGGCATGGTTGGGGATTACCCTGCGAACCCCATCAATGTGGACCTCAGCGTGTTTCACTCTGTCGAGGTCCCAAAAGGGTCCGGCATGAACTACTGCGACGGAATCACGCCCTATGTACTGGCAAAGATCCAATTGCGGGGTGGACAGACCGACTATATTATGGAAACAGGGTTCCGGGAACGACAACAGCTCAACAACGGCCGTGTCATGAGATTTGAACCGCGTCCCGGATATTTGCAGGCCGATCCCTCCTTGAACCGCGGTCGTTCCATCGCGTTGAGTAACGACCCGAGGACCTGGCCGAATTCCTGGCCGGACCGCGTCAACGAACCCGGGGATCCCGGATGGCCGGGCAGCTGGAGTGGATACTTTGGCAAAGAGCCCAAGGCCGACCAGGAGAGTTACTATGTCATGGATGACAATTTCTATGACGCATGGGACTATTACCCTGATACGAGGGACACAACCCGGCGCGGGCTTGGACTGCGCGTCGACGTCCGGGGATTCCAATGGGCGAACCCCGCAGCAACGAACGTCATCTTCTGGCATTATGACATTACGAATGAAAGCACGACAAGCTACCAGGATAATATCATCTTCGGACTCTATATGGACTCCGGTGTCGGAGGTTCGACGTTCTCCTGCGACGGATATGCGGAATCCGACGATGATAACGCTTACTACACCCGGTCGCTGGGTTTGAACCTGACATATACATGGGATATTGGAGGACACGGAGCCGACCTGCGGAGTAATTGTTCGCCCGCAGGATACCTCGGCTATGCCTACCTCGAAACTCCGGGCAATCCTCACAACGGAATTGACGATGATGAAGACGGCATTGTGGATGAGCTACGCGACAGCGGACCAGGAACGCTGATCGTCGGGAAGAGCAACATTCTCAGCTATGTGGCGACGCACTATGATACGACGAAGTTTGCTGCCTTCTACGGTTCCCTCGAGTCCCGGCCGGCCGTGAAAGCCGGACGATGGTGGACCGGCGACGAAAATATGAATTGGGTGGCGGATTATGATGATGTTGGCCGCGACGGAGTGCCGGGGACGAAAGATGCGGGTGAAGGAGATGGAATGCCAACGCCAAATGAGCCTGACTTCGATGCGACCGACCTTAACGAATCCGATCAAATCGGATTAACGGGTTTCAAGATGAATCGAATTCGCGGACCGCAAGCGACAGATCCGGTGGACGGCATTGTCTTCTTCATGGATTCGAAACGCTGGCCCGAGACTCTCTTTAACAAGTTCTCAGATCCAAATCCTGCAGCACGGTTTGACACCACGGCAGTCCTGGGATACAACATCGGGTTCCTGTTCGCCTCGGGTCCATTCACGCTGCCGGCCGGAAGCAACGAGCGCTTCAGTCTCGCGCTGGCTTACGGGGAGGACTATTACGAGCTTCAGGCAACCGTGAAGACCGTCCAACAGATTTACAACGCGAACTACAGATTTGCGGCCCCGCCGCCGCTCCCGCGTGTCACCGCAGAGACGGGAGATCGCTTTGTCCGGCTTTCGTGGAGCGATGTCTCCGAACGCGGCATCGACCCCGTGACTCTGCAGAATGATTTTGAGGGCTATAAGATCTACCGGTCCACCGACCCGGAATTTCGGGATCCGAAAACCGTCACCAACGCCCGCGGTACCGCGCTGTTCGGAAACGGAAAGCCGATCGCGGTTTTTGACATCAAGGATGGGCGGCGTGGGTATTCCAATCTGACCATCGACGGCACGGCTTATTATCTCGGGAATGAATCCGGATTGACCCACACGTTTGTGGACACCACGGTGATGAACGGGCAAACCTATTACTATGCTGTGTGTTCGTACGATTACGGCAACGATTCACTCGTGTTTTTCCCGTCGGAAAACTCCATTGGTGTTTCCCGAACTCCCCGGGGAGGAACGGTTCTTGCTGCGAACGTGGTCGAAGTGCGGCCGGAGCCGACGGTCAAGGGATACGTACCTGCCTCTGCATCCGAGGTTCGGCATGTAACGGGGAAAGGAACAGCAGCCATTGGGATCCAAATGGTGAACTCGAGCCTCGTCCCCGACGGGAAAACATATTTTCTGAAATTCCATGCAGACAACGCCAGGAAAATTCGTGCAGTCCGATATGAAATGACAGATAGTGCCGCAGGCAAGGTGCTGTTTGAATATGGGAACGATTTGACGGGACAGGGGACCGGAGTGGCGGAGTCCGGTATTCTGCCGGTGGTGAATGTGCCCCAGGTCGTGACCGTCGATGCCGCCGGATCGGGCTGGCAGGCTGGTTCGACGACCAACATCAAATTGGTGACGACGTATCTCGACGTTGTGACATTGCCGCGGGACCTGCGTCGATTCGGATATCCGGACGATTTACTCATTGTTTTTGCGAATACTGTTCAGGACACTTCCATTGACGGTGACCTTCGGTCGAGGGCCACGAAATTCAAAATGTTCGCCGTCACGGATACGGGAATGACCCAAATCAAATACCAGTTCAATGATGTCGACGGCGATGGAACTCTCAGCACTTCCGCCGACCGGATCGACGTTGTCTGCTATCCCTACGATGATCCCTTCTTCGACAACGGCAAAGTGTGGCGGATCTCTGTGGACACGACGGGTTGGTATCTCGGTCCACCGACCATTGTTCCTCCGAAAAGTGGCGACTCGTATCTCCTGAAACTCACGGTGCCTGCCGGTGAGGGTGATGTCTACGCCTTCTCAACATCTGCCCAGCGTGTCGACAACGACGTTGCGAAATCCCAAACGGAGATGGCGCCGTATGTTGTTCCGAATCCGTACGCCGGTGCCGCGAGCTTTGAGCCGGAACGTTTCGCGGTGACGGGAAGGGGAGAGCGACGCATGGAATTCCGTGGCATACCTGCGAATGCCGTGGTGCGTATCTACACGGTCAGCGGGAATCTCGTGCAAACGCTGTATCACGACGGTTCGATGAATGGCGCAATCCCTTGGAATCTCCGCACGAAGGACAACCTGGATGTCGCTCCCGGCTTGTATATGTACCATGTTCAGGCGGAGGGATTCAGTCCGTTCATCGGCAAATTTGCCATTATCAAATGAGGAGGCGGAAGTTGTGAAGAACCTTGTCCCGGTCCTGCTCATGCTCCTCGTTCTCCCGATCTGTCTGGAGTCTCAGACGAAAACGGGCACGACGATCGGTCAGTTTCTCCTCATTGAGCCCAGTCCCAGGGTTGCGTCGATGGGCGGTGCTGGAGTTTCGTCAATGCAGGAAGCGTTCGATGCATACTATAATCCCGGCGCACTCGGCCGGCTCAAGCATACCGATATTCAGTTTGCACACAACACCTGGTACGCGGGCATCGGACTCAACTATGCGCAGATTGCGATCAAGATTGGGGAATCCAGCAGCGCACTGCTTTCATTGACACAGCTGGGATCCGGCGACATCGACGTCCGGACAGTCGAGCAACCGCTCGGAACGGGCGAGCGGTACACCGTCTCGGACCTGGCTCTTGGCGTGGGGTATGGCTTTCGTGTTACGGACCGGTTTTCGTGCGGGGCGCTGGTCAATTATGTTGAAGAGCGCATCTGGCACTCGAGTGTCGCAGCCATGGGGGTGAACCTGGGAACCCTCTACGAACTTTCGCCGGATGGCATGAGGATTGGCGCGAGCATTTCGAATTTCGGAAGCAGAAACAGATTCAGCGGAACCGACTTACGACTTCGCTACGATATCGACCCCGGGCGCTACGGCGACAACAGCAGCGTGCCGGCGGAATTGGAAACGGACGATTTCGGTCTGCCGATCATCTTCCGGGTTGGAATGGCGTACCCAGTTTGGCTTGACGACCAGAATCTCCTGACGCTGGCGATTGACGCCTTTCATCCGAATGATAACTCCGAGAGCATGAGCATTGGCGCCGAGTATGCGTGGACGGAACTTGTCGCGTTCCGGGTGGGATACCAGAATTTGTTTATGCAGGACTCGGAAGTCGGTCTGACCGCCGGTGCCGGCCTGACGCTTGAAAAACTCGGGTACGATGTACGACTGGACTACGCATGGGCATCCCATGAACGGTTGGGCGACACACAAAGAATAGGCGTGAGTTTTGCATTCTGATACGGAACGGAAGGAATGAACCAACGGACATTGTTTAAGACAAAATACGGCTCCTTTTCGCCCGACGGAAAGGAATATGTTATCACGAACCCGCGAACGCCCCGACCCTGGTCCAACGTTGTGAGCAACGGAGATGCGGGTTTTATTGTTTCGCAAACCGGCGGTGGGTACAGCTGGCGGGGCAACGGGCAGGTGAACCGGCTGACGCGATGGGAACAGGACATCGTCAAGGATGAATGGGGGAAGTACATTTACATCCGGGATGCAAAATCCGGTCATCTCTGGTCGGCTTCGTGGAAACCCGTGTGTTGCGAACCGGACTTCTACGAAGTTCGTCACGGTGCGGGCTACACCGTGATTACCTCCCGGAATGAACAAATTGAAAGTGAGTGGACGCTCTTCGTTGCTCCCGATGATCCTGTTGAGGTGTGGAAACTGACAATTCGGAACTTATCCCGGCGGCAGCGGACGTTGCAGGTGTTCACGTATTTCGAATGGGGATTGGGAGTAGCTCCGGACTGGCACCGCGAATTCCACAAGTGTTTCATCGAGACTTTTCCTGACCCTTCGTCCAACTCCCTGTTTGCAACCAAAAGGCTGTGGGAAGTTCCTTCGAACAACGGCCATTGGAATGTCACGTGGCCTTACGTCGCATTCCATTCCGTGAGCGTGCGTCCGAATTCCTATGACTGCAGCAAAGAAGGCGTCCTCGGCAACTATGGTTCTGTGAAGGACCCTCAAGGGATCCAACAGGCAAGACTCAGGAAGCTCTCCGGCAATCAGCTTGATCCGGTTGCTTCCATCCAGGTGAACCTTTCACTTCCGCCCCGGGAGGAAAAGTCGCTCTGTTTTTCCCTCGGTGCGGCTGACGACCGGAGATGTGCCTCATCGCTCGCAAAGAAATATCACTCCGTGCGGGTTGTGGACGAGGCACTCAAAAGTGTAAAAGAACGATGGGATGGTTTGCTTTCGGGAACATCCATCGAGACGCCTGACCGGGCGATGAATGTAATGGTGAACCGCTGGCTCAAGTACCAGGCCATTGCGGGTCGTTTGTGGGGACGGAACGGCTACTACCAATCCGGGGGTGCCTACGGTTTTCGCGATCAGCTGCAGGACAGTCAGGTCTTCCTTTCTCTCGACCCCGAACAGACAAAGGGGCAAATTCAGCTTCACGCCCGACATCAGTTCAAGGACGGTTCGGTCTACCATTGGTGGCATCCGCTTTCCGAAGTCGGGCTCCCGACGCAGATGACGGACGATTTGCTTTGGCTTCCATTTGTGGTGTCCCGCTATATCGAGGAAACCAACGATCTGACAATGCTCGATCTTCAGGAACCCTTCATCGACGATGGAACCGGCGTGTCGTTGTACGAGCATTGTGTCCGGGCAATCGAGAAGGTCCTCACGCGGTTCAGTCCGCGAGGGTTGCCATTGATCGGTGCAGGCGACTGGAACGACGGCCTGAGTGCAGCAGGACTCGGAATGAAGGGCGAGTCGATTTGGCTGGCGGAGTTCCTGGTTACTGTTCTGCAGGGGTTCATCCCGATTGCCGGACTTCGGGGTGATTCAGACCTTGTGAAGCGGTACGAACAGCGGAAAACAGATTTGTGCGGCGCAATCAATTGCCATGGGTGGGATGGGGAATGGTATTGCTACGGGACAAAAGACTCCGGTGAACGATTTGGATCGAAAGAGAATGTTGAAGGTACGATTCATCTTAATCCGCAGACATGGGCCGTCATCAGCGGCGTCGCAGATCATCAACGGGCAAATCAGGTGATGGACAACGTTGTCAAGCGGCTTGAATACAAGGCCGGAACGCTTCTTTTGCACCCCGCGTATCATACTCCGGATGAGCACCTCGGATATCTGACGCGCTACGCTCCCGGTACTCGCGAAAACGGCGCAACGTACACGCACGCTGCCACTTGGTCGGTTGTTGCAATGGCAAAACTCGGAAGGGCGGAGGATGCGTACCGGTTGTTCAACAAAATCAATCCCGTCGTCCTCGGGGCTGCGCCCGACACCTATGGCGCCGAACCCTATGTGACCGCGGGGAACATCGACGGACCCGATTCACGCTTCTACGGCCGAGGCGGATGGACCTGGTACACAGGGTCTGCTGCATGGTTGTACCTGGCCGGCCTTGAGTGGATCCTGGGAGTGCGTGCTTCACTCAAGGGGCTCGTACTCAATCCGTGTATTCCTTCCCAGTGGAAGTCTTTCAGCATCCGTCGTCTCTTCCGTGGTGTAACCTACAACATTGAAGTTCGAAATCCCGACGCTGTGAGCACGGGCATCAAATCCGTTTCAGTGGACGGGTCGGCCCTCACGATTCAGAAGAATCAAACCGCGGTGGTGTTGCCCGTTTTCGGTAAGGGCAGTATTCATTCAGTCGACGTGGAAATGGGGCCAATTCGATGAAACGGATCACGCTCCTTGTAACCATTCCTTGCATGGTGTTCGCGCAGTCAAAACCGGATATCATCGTGTTCGATGAAGACGACCAGATTGGCGCCGGATACTACGATGCGTCGTACGGATTCTCCAGCACGGGGAGTCAATTGTATCTTCTTGGGACCAACGACAAGCTTCCGATCATTTTTTCGGCTTCGTATACCGGATCGAATTCCGGTTTTATCAAATGGACCTCGGTGGGCGGCGGCAGCTGGGGATTGTTTGTTGCAAGCCCCGGCTGGCAAACGCGAGATGCAAGTGCGTACGACTCGCTCGTATTTTACCTCAACGGGCCGGGCCAGGTTGTATCTGCCGCTCTGCCAAGAATTGGACTCGAAAGCTCAACAAACGCAAAGACGGCCACGATTGACCTGGCGACGGTTCTTGCGTCAGGAGTCGACGCAGACACAAACAGCTGGCAACGAGTCAGCATTTCGCTGCAGACATTCCAGCCATTTGGGAGTTTTCAGCTTTCACAGTTCAAGGATGTTAATTTCTGGCAGAACCAGTCAGACGGTGTCCAGCACACACTCTGGATTGACAATATCAGGATCGTTGCGAAAGAGAGTGTCGTGGATACGACGAGTTCACCGAAGAGAGTTGTGACACGGTGGGGTGATGGAAGTGTTGTTCTTCATTGGGATCCCGCCACGCAATCGAATGTGGAAGGATACAATGTCTATCGTTCGTCCACAAAGTCGGGAGTTTATTCAAAACTGAATAGCTCGCTTGACCTGGATCCGGGATTTGTTGATTTCAACGTGGTGAACGGAAATACGTACTGGTATTTCGTTCGAACCGTCAGCGCTCAGGTCGAGAGCCCTGGTTCGGATACGGTCTCGGTGACTCCCACCACCTTCGCAAGCGACGACGAGTTTCTCGATTATCTGGAGTTGACGACGCTCGACTATTTCTGGTATGAGGCAAACCCCAAGAACGGACTTATCCGCGATCGGAACGAACCATGGGCTGCCTCGAGTATCGCAGCGGTCGGATTCGGACTAACGTCGTACGGGATTGGCGTCGAGCGCGGATGGCTGGGACGACCCGAGGCAGCGGACAGGACGCTGACAACTCTGCGAACGCTCTGGGAAACACCACAAGGTTCCTCGGCAAGCGGAGTATCCGGGTATATGGGCTGGTTCTACCATTTTCTTGACATGAATTCCGCGACCCGAACGTGGGACTCCGAGCTCTCTTCGATTGATACAGGTCTGCTGCTTGCGGGAATTGTCTATGCTCGGGAATTCTACACGCTACCCGACAGTGCGGAGACTTCAATTCGCGCGCTTGCAGATTCAATTCTCAATCGTGTGGATTGGAACTGGATGACGAATGGGCAGAATTCGCTTACGATGGGGTGGTTCCCGACGGGCTCTGCTTCGCCCGGCTTTCTGAGCGCCCGCTGGATCGGATACAACGAAGCGATGATCCTTTACCTCCTTGGACTTGGGAGTTCTATAAACCAGCTCCCTTCACAGTCGTGGGATAGCTGGACG
>JBARRO010000229.1:0-3429 GCA_049644265.1 Bacteroidota bacterium | reverse complement strand
CTCCAGTGCTACTTTTTCGACGACCGTACGGATCACTCCTTCTTCAGCCCCTAAGAAATAAACCGACCATTCTTTTGAGTTGGACTTGTTGAGCAGGTGAAACATCAGGTCGATACCGGTGACTTTGGCCGGTAAGGACTGTCGGAGGATCCTCGAGGCCCAAACCAGTGGTTCGCCGTCTGCAGAAACAAGGTCAGCTGTCTCGATGATAGACCTCAACCGCGCATCTTTGCGCGCGTGAATAAGTTTCGCAACATTGATAACGACGATATTGTTGCTAAAGCTTCTAGTCTCGATCCTGTCTTCGACCCATTGCCCGACGAGTTGCGGGGTCAATTTGTCGACACGGATTCCGAAAAGTCTTGAACTTTCGACGCTCAAGGGACTGCCCTCGACGGAGATGTCGACGCTGCGTGCGTTCTCTCTGCTTGCGGTGGATGGATCTTTGAGAAGGGAAACATTTTGCAATACGGCGGACATCGACCCCCCGATCATATTTGGAGTATTTCAAAGATAAGAAAATGATGCGAAGAAAGTCCACCCTCCAACCAGAATTTGCGTCAAAATGCGACTACTGTGTCCCTTGTCACTCTCTTACGACAGAGTATAATTCTTCAACACATCAGCGGTCGTGTCTCTCCATAAAACAGGCTTGGGTGAACCATGAAGGAATCCACCGTTGGTGGCCAGAGCGGCCAATTCTTCGATGGAGATACCGTCGGAATGTCGACGAGAGGAGAGTACCTAGCAGGCTTGGCCCATGAGAGGCGTAGCGATCCTACGATGATCAGTGCATGTACAGGGCACAGAGAATCGATTTCACGGAAAAAATGTTCTGAACCAAATCTCGTTCGTTAACAAAGTCCAGATAAGTTGAGAGTTGTCCTCAATACCCTTTCGGTCACTTTGGATCACATTGGAGACATACTCACTCTGATATAGGCCTCTCTTCCTCAGAGACTCTTCACTCAAGAGGTCGTCAACCATGGGGGCCAAGGGACCTCGAATCCAAGCTCGAAGTGGCGAGGCAAACGGGGCTTTCGGCCGGTATACAATGGATTTCGGCAAGTACTGTTGCGACACTTTCTTAAGTAGGTATTTTTGCGTCGTACCTCGAATCTTCAAGTGAGGTCCGAGTGAAAACATGAGTTCCACCAATCGATGGTCTGTTAACGGAGGCCTACCCTCGACGCCGACTGCCATTGAAGCCTTGTCGTTGTAGGTCAGATTATGATCTGCGAGAAAGACTTTTGTGTCTGTAAGACACATCTTGGTGAGATATGAAAGATGCTCTTGAGAGAGGACAGGTGCCTGATGTCTATAAAATGGTGTGCTATAGTACGGCGTTCCGTTTGCGAACAACTTGCCGTATTGCTCCGCCGACAGAGAGAGATCTGAGGCAAGGAACCTGTCGATTCGATTCAACGATGCATATGAAAGGAATCTCTTCGCAGAGCGAATGCTCCTCAAGCCGCGCGTCGCAGTTGCCACGGGCAAACGATTAATCAGGTTCCGGATCAATGACTGAAGGAATCGAGGAACCACCAACTGATAATAATCTGCAGAAAGACAGGCAAGTTGTTTGGGATATCCGCCAAAAATCTCATCCCCGCCCATGCCGTTGAGCAAGACCACGATCCCTAACTCCCGTGCAGCCTTCGAAATAAGATAGGTGTTGATAGCAGCCGGATCGGCGATGGGCTCGTCCATGTGCCATACCATTTTGGATAGTAACTCTTGGATGTCCGGAGAGACTTCTAGTTCATGATGCCGGAAGCCAAAACGATGAGCAACCTCCCAGGCGTAAGGTCCGTCATCAACGATTTTTTGGAGCTTCTGATCCGCCTTTCCAAACCGGATCGTGAAGGAGTGAATTTCCCGCTCAGTGTTCTTTCGCATGAGGGCGCTGATGATAGAAGAATCAAGCCCTCCGCTCAGAAGGACTCCTACCGGAACATCCGCAATCATCTGGAGTCGCACTGAATCCTGCAAAAGACCATCCAACTTTTTCTCCGCTTCTTGTTCCTCAACTAAGAGGTCTTCAGAAGGGCTGATATCCCAATACTTCGTGATATTCAGTGAGCCTTTTTCAAACTTGAGGTAGTGGCCCGCAGGAAGTTTGAAGATGTTTTCAAATCCCGTGAGGGGGGAAATCTGGAATCTGGTCGGAGTGTGAAGAGCTGTGTAATCCGGGCCTGTTTCGACGAGTTTCGATGCAAGGAGCGCCTTGATCTCTGAGGCAAAGACAAAATGTCCGTTCTGATGACAATAGTAGAAGGGCTTCACTCCCAAACGATCTCGTGCAGCAAAGAGAGTTTTCCTCTCCGTGTCGTAGATCGCATACGCAAACATTCCGTTGAAGCGTTCCAGCGATGCTGGCCCCCATTCCTCGTAAGACTTAAGAATAACTTCTGTATCGCTGTTGGAGCGAAAGCTGTAGCCTTTCTGTTCGAGGACGCTGCGTATGTCTTTGTAGTTGTAAACCTCGCCGTTTAACGTGATCCACATCTTCCCCGAGTCATTGCACATGGGTTGATGACCCGCGTGGGAAAGGTCGAGAATGGAAAGCCGGCGGTGACCGAGACCGCAGTTGTCTTCCCCGAACCATTCGATACCACTATCGTCCGGTCCGCGATGAGCAAGCGAATCCGTCATCGTCTTCAGGATTTCCTTGTCACCTATCCCGACGATTCCTGCTATTCCACACATGCAATATTATCGACCATCATCAAAGAATCTAAAAACTCTTAGCGATATCTCTTAGAATCGACACTCGCTTTGATTCGTACGCCTACATTCGTTCTTGGAGCATTGATTGATAGAGGCTCGTATATTGAGGGACCACAGACTCCTTCCGGAATATTTCGGCGACGTCTTTCCCCTTCCCTGCAATTCCCACCCTGAGTCTTTTGTTTCTCAAGACCGCATTGATCTTCCGCGCAAGGTCTTGGGGATCATTCCGTCGTGCAACCAGACAGTTCCGACGATCCTTGAGATAAGAGGCAGAGAACCGGGTCTCAGTCGTGACAATCGGCGTGCCTGCTGCCAACGCCTCTGCAAGAACCATTGGCATTCCCTCAGGTAACTTCGTTGGAAAAACAAGAACCCAATTTGACCGGAGATATTCCACGATACGCTCATTATTCACCCCGCCAACGATAGCCACGTATGTGCCAAGTCCCATTCTTTCTATCAGTTGCTCAAGCTTCAGTCTGTCTTCTCCATCTCCGACTATGCAAAAAGTGCTTTCGCGATTCTCTTTCAGGATCAGAGGGATCGCCTCGAGAAAATCGAATATCCCTTTACCCTCAACGATTCTAGAGACGAATAGTACTGAGGGCGTTTTTTTTTCCTTTCTTTTACGGATAAAGAACAAATCGTTAATAACATTCCCCACGATCCTAATTTTGCTTTTCACGTGTGGATATC
>JBARRO010000228.1:0-2147 GCA_049644265.1 Bacteroidota bacterium | reverse complement strand
GCCGTTGGTACCCGGCGGATTGTCCACATCGAACAGGAGGCCTGCCACAAACGATTTCATTTCCTGGAGCCCGACCGAATTGAATCCGGCCGCCATAATTCGTTCAATAATTGTCTCGACATCTCCGTTCGAAAGAAGTCCGAGCTGACGGCACTGGAGAAGATACCCCAGCGCTTCGTTTTCGATCACCATTTTCTCGGCTTCGTTCAGAATGCGATTGGACTGATCCGCACTCTTTGCCTGGGACACAACGGACTGCCCGACCGACATCCGCTCAAACAGCCAGGAAAACGCGGTGGAGATTTCACTCTGGGTATAACCGCTCCTTGTCAGTGACGACACATCGACGTCACTCAGCTGTTTGTTCGACTTCAGCTCATTGACAAGATAAAGGATGATTTCAACGATGCGTTCTTGCATGCGTTATGAACCTTTCCCTTTGGTCAGGAGTGCCAGATACCGATCTTCCCGGAGTTTCATGGTCTTTCGATCCGTGTTCTTTTTGTCCCTATATCCAAGAAGGTGCAGAGTTCCGTGAATAAGTAACCGCCGGATCTCTTCGGAGAAACTCACGTTGAACTCGCGTGCCTGGCTGCGCGCACGGTCAAGATTGATGTACAGCTCGCTTTCCGTCGTACTTTTGTCGCTCAGGTCGAATGCGATCACATCGGTATTGTAGTCATGCTGAAGATACTGCCTGTTGATGCGCCGCATGTGTACGTTATTGGTAAACACGACTCCCATCCCGGCCATTTCACGGTTCTCTCCTTCCAGAACATTCCGGACGGTCTTAATAGTTTCCGCGCGCGGAAAACGCAGGTATGGATGATTGCACGAAATCACCATCTTTCCCCTACTGTTCTTTCTTCGATTTGAGGCCATGCCGGGCTTTTCTTCCCCGTTTTCTCGAGACAACTTCGTTCAAAAATTCATCTTCCGTCATCGGGGGGCTCGGAAGAACGGTTTCTGTAAGTGATAAGGCAATCCCGGAAAGCATGACTTCCGGTCCAAGGGTGGTGAAATCACCCGAGAGGATTTCCCGGTCGACGTTCGCATAGATGGAACAGCCGCCCTCCCGCTCTACAGTCAGACCCGAAAGCTTCCCGTCGGACTCTCCCACAAATGTGACCTCCCCCAGCATTTTACTGACCACATAGCCTGTGCAAAAGTGCAGCTGCAAATGAGCGTTCGGCGTGTAGACGGAGACAAGATTTCCTTTCCGTTTGCCGATATCGATGTTCGAATAGATTTCGAGCGCAAGCTTCCGTGTTTGATTCTTGCTCGGAATCTCAAACCGATAGTTACTGCCCAAATGCTTTGGATGAGCAGCAAGAACCAGGCCTATCTTTCGAACATCCTTTTCCGTGAACGCGAATGCCATATGGCCTTCCTACGTACGAACGGGTTAAAGAAGAAAAACCCCGAAGAGTTCACCCAGGCTCTTGCCCAAGCGATCCGCGTCGGGGATTGCACTCCGTTCTGCCCAATCGGGCAAACGAGCATTTCTTATTTGTCGCGGTGTATCGCTCGATTTCTTTTGATTCCTCACGTATGATCAATGATTGTCGAGCCGGCTTCAAAAGGAAATATACTCATGGTGGCAGTGAGAGTCAAGTTTCATATGGCGATGGTCGTGTTTTCAACGGCGGCCTCGCATTCGAACTTGTACCCCCGGCTCTTTACTTCCTTTTTACATTTTTTCAGGATGTCGTCGACCTTTTCGTCGCTGTGATTCTGGTCGTGGTGAAACAGATACAGCCGTTTCACGTTCGCTTCAGCTGCAACACGGAGGGTGAACAGATAATGGGAATGGCCCCAACCGACACGATCGATGTATTCCTCCGGCGTGTACGTCGCGTCGTGGATCAGCACGTCCGCATCCTTGCAAAAATCGAAGACCCGCTGATTCGGATCTCCGTCGGTCGTGTTGAATTTTTCTTTCACAATCGTTTCGAAGTTCGTGAGCGATGCTGCCGCCTCCTTGTCGAAAGGCTCGTTGTCACTCACGTACACCAGGATCTTGTCCTTGTACTCCACGCGAAAGGCAACCGTGAACCCGGGATGGTTGACGTAGACCATTTTCACGATCGCATCGTGGACCTTCATTTCCCCTTCTTCCATGATCGGCCCAAATTTGATCTTTTCCT
>JBARRO010000227.1:0-8355 GCA_049644265.1 Bacteroidota bacterium | reverse complement strand
TACCTGAAGCGATCGCGGACTTCAAAGGAAACATCGACCTCGTTGCCCTGCAGCGTTTCATCGAGGAGCGCGGAGCGAAGAACATTCCGCTTTGTATGCTCACAGTGACAAACAACTCGGGCGGGGGACAGCCCGTCTCCATGGAGAACATTCGCAGCACCAAAAAGCTCCTCAAGCGTTACGGAATCCCCTTGTTCCTCGACGCCTGCCGCTTTGCAGAAAACGCCTTCTTTATCAGGAAACGAGAGAAGGGATACGCGAAGAAATCGGTCAAGGAAATTGCGCAGGAAATGTTCTCCTACGCGGACGGATGCACGATGAGTGCAAAAAAGGATGCGCTCGTCAATATGGGAGGATTCCTGGCGATGAACGATGATGCTCTTGCCGTCAAAGCAAGGAATCTGCTGATTATCACGGAAGGATTTTCGACTTACGGCGGACTTGCGGGGAGGGATCTTGAGGCCATCGCCCAGGGACTGGAAGAAGTCGTTCACGAGGACTACCTGACTTACCGGATTCGCTCGGTCGAGTATCTCGGAGAAAAGCTCACAGCGATAGGAGTTCCGATCGTTCAGCCGCCCGGGGGGCATGCGATCTACATCGACGCAAAGAAATTTCTTCCCCACGTTCCCCCGCATGAATATCCCGGCCAGGCCATCGTTTGCGAGCTGTTCCGGCTGGGTGGCATTCGCAGCGTTGAGATTGGAAGCGTCATGTTCGGGAAACTCGATCCGAAGAGCGGGAAATTCCTGTCTCCCCCCATGGAACTCGTCCGGCTCGCAATTCCGCGACGCGTGTACACGCAGAGCCACATCGATTACGTCACCGAGGTTGTGGAGCAGGTGTTTAGCCGCCGGAAACTTCTGCGTGGCCTCAAAATCACAGAGGAGGCCCCGGCCCTGCGACATTTCACTGCAAAGTTCAAGCCGCTCCGTTGAATCGATTTACAAAAAATGCATTGATTTCGCAGCACATTCTTGGTATGTTTGAACCGTTTACCCAACCTCATCAGCTTGAGTACGATGGTTCAATGCCCTGTCTGCAAGACTGAAAACGACGATTTTGCAATAACGTGTTTACAGTGTCATAGCTATCTTCAGAACCGCATTCCGAACCTCGACCTTTTCGAAATGGTCTGGAAAGTCATCGAATCCCCCCGAAAAGCATTTCGTGCAATCACGCTCGCCGAACACAAAAACTATTCGCTTTTTCTTTTTTCCCTGTTCGGCATAAGTCTCACCTTTACGGCATTCTGGTACTTCAGGCTTGGGGATCGATTTGCAAACCTTCTCGACCTGATTATCTGGGCGCTCCTGGGGGGACTCGCCCTCGGTGTCGTCGTCGCTCCGTTGACGAGTGGACTTCATTTTCTCCTCACGAAGCTGTTGAAGGGTAAAGCAACGTTTCGGAATTCGTTTGGCGTCATGGCGTACTCCCTGATTCCCGTTGTTGTATCGCTCGTTCTCATACTCCCGATTGAATTGCTCACGTTCGGCATGTATTTGTTTACATCCAATCCCAATCCGTTTACGATCAAGCCGCTGGAGTACGCGATTCTCCTGGGATTCGATGCTGTCGTTGGGCTTTGGTCCATCCTCCTTGCCATTCTGGGGACCAGAGTTAGTCAGCGGCTTTCGGTTCCGTTATCCACCATCGTTGTCGCGGTAATTCTTGTGATGCTGGGAGGGTTGTTTTTCTACGCCGGAACGGGATTGCAGGCACGCCTCTGGACATAGAGGCAATCGTCATGACACGGGAGCGCTTCGAAGAGGTTGCTCAGGCGGCGTTTGACAGTCTGCCGTCTGATTTCCGTGACCGGGTGGAAAATGTGCACATTGTCGTCGAAGACTATCCCTCGGAGGATGATCGCAGCCGGGTTCGCGCCGGCAAGACCTCGCTGCTTGGACTCTACCAGGGAATTCCGCTGACGCAACGCGGGTCGTGGTACGGGATGACGCCGACAGCGCCGGACAAGATTACGCTGTATCAGAAGAATATCGAAGCAGTATCCGATACGGAGGAGGAGACAGAGCTGAGGATTCGGGAGGTGTTGTTCCATGAAATCGGTCACTACTTCGGAATGAACGAAGCCCAGATCCGCAAGGCAATGAAACGCTACCAATAATACCAGGGATCAAAAAGAAAGACCACTATGCCAAAGGTAATCCTGCAGATATCGTATGAAATTGACCCCCAGAAACGGGACGAATACCTGTCTCTTGCGAAAGAAATGAAGCAACATTTTGGGGGAGAACGGAAAAAGAATTACACCGTGTTTGAAGTGAGGGGAAAAAAGAATTCTTTCGCGGAGCAGTTTGTGTGCAGTTCGGTGGAGGAATATGAGGCGCTTGAAGACGATATGACGGAAAGCAGCGAAAAACTCGTCGAGCGTCTGGCGGTGTTTCTCAAAAACGGCAAAGCGCACTATACGACATTGATTGAAGCAGAATAAGTCGCGGGAGAGAAGGGAATGAAACGACGGACGTTTCTGACAAGCTCAGCTGGACTTGCAGCCGCGACGGTTCTTTCTACCTCGCGCGCAACGGAGAAGAACGATTTCGTCGCGGAACTGATTCCGTCGGAGATTCCGAAATCGCAATTCAAATCCCGCCTCGAGAGGGCCCAACGGTTGATGGAAGCAGAGAAGCTCGATGCTCTCATCGCAACGCCCGGAACAAATTTCACGTACTTCGTGGGCTACAACCCCGGAAGGAGCGAACGTCTCATTGCCTTCGTGATGTCCCGCGATGGCAGAGCAATGATTGTTGCCCCGTCTTTTGAGAAAGAACGGATTATTCGCCGGAGCGTTGTTTCCGACATAGAAGTTTGGGAGGAGCAGGAGAATCCTTACAAGCTGGCGGGACTTGTGGCTGCGAAGCTGAAAGTTGCCGCCGGGACCATCGGCATTGAGCCGTCGACAGCATACGAGGATTACCTCCGGCTCAAGCAGGAAATGCCTAACGCATCGTTGGTCGACGGATCACCGATCTTTGACGAACTGAGAATGGCGAAGAGTCCGGAAGAGTTGGATGCGATCCGGAAAGCTATTGAAATTACGGTTGCTTCGATTGCCGCAACCCACGAAAAGTTGCGTGAAGAAGCTACGGAGCAGGAAGTCTCGCGGATTCTGAGCTCTGAGATGGGCAGCAGGGGGGCTCGTGGAGGAGGGCTGGTTCAATTCGGGTCGTCAAGTGCATTGCCGCACGGAGGTCCAACCGGAGCTCCTTTGAAAAAGGGCACGGTTGTCCTCATTGACGCCGGATGCCAAGTCGATGGCTACACGTCCGATATCACCAGGACGATGTATTGGGGCGGAGACGCGCCGCAGAAGTATCGCGAAGTCTACAGCACCGTTTTCGACGCCCAGCAAGCTGCTGCAACATTGGCGAAACCCGGAGTGGAATGTCAAGAAATGGATCGGGTAGGGCGGGCTGTCATCGATAAAGCCGGCTATGGAAAATATTTCACGCATCGGCTCGGGCACGGACTGGGCATGGACGGTCACGAATTGCCTTACCTGGTGGAAGGGAACAGCTACAAACTCAAACCGGGCCACGTTGTAACCATCGAACCGGGAATTTACATCCCTGATGAATTTGGAGTCCGGATCGAGGACGACTTCGTCATCACCGAGAATGGTGTGGAGCAGCTCTCTCCAAAAGCACACCGGATCTGATTTGCACAACCAGGCTTCGAGTCTGCGTTAGTTTCTTCTCTCCAATTTTACCTTTACCGTAACCATTTCCTTCCCCCTCTTTGCAACGACTTCCACTTCATCGCCGGGCTTGTACTCACCGAGTGCGAATGTATAGTCGTAGATGTTCTTCACTTCCACCTTGCCAAACTTTACGATAATGTCTCCCGCCTGAAGTCCCGCTTTTGCTGCAGGGCTGCCCTCCCGAACTCCTGCCAACTTCATTCCTTCCACCTGCTCGCCAAAATCGGGAATGGTCCCGGTATACGACCGGACGCCTCCCCGGTCTCCGCCTCCCATGGGCCGTGGAGCTTCCACCTGGGCATAGACAGGCCGCTGAGCTGTTGTGTCGATTTCAAGGCCAATGGACGCAATAAACCGAAGAATCTTCTCTTCTCCGTCGGAGTTGATCTTGTCGTAGTCGTCAGAGGGGCGATGATAGTCCTCATGCAAATCGGTAAAGAAATGGAAGACAGGGATTTTCTTGCTGTAGAACGACGAATGGTCGCTTGGCCCGAAACCGTCCTTCAGGAGTTTCAGAACAAACATGGAGTCTCTGTTGTGACTGGTAACGAGCGATTCAAATCCGGGTGATGTCCCCATCCCGTACACAATCAATTTTCTGTTACGCAATCGCCCGATTTCATCCATATTGATCATGGTCACTGTCCGCTCGAGGGGGAAGGTCGGATTCTTGACATAGTAGCCAGAGCCAAGAAGCCCAAGCTCTTCGCCGGAAAAACAGATGAAGACCAGGCTTCTCTTGAGCAGGTTCTTCTGGCTCGCATAGAATTGTGCAAGTTCAAGGACGCCTGCAGTGCCTGAGGCGTTGTCGTCCGCTCCGTTGTGGATAGCGGTCGTGTCAGGGATCAGAGAGCCCTCGCCGCCGTATCCGAGATGATCATAATGTGCTCCCACTACGACCGCGTCGTTCTTGAGTTGGTCATCGCCGCCGGCGAGCATGCCGACGACGTTGTCGGTTTGCTCGTGGATTTCGTCGACGCTTGTTTCCAGGGCAATGGTAACGCCCTCCAGCGCAAAGCTCTTGGGTGTTCTGTTCTTGTTGATCGCTTCCTGGACAGCCTTGGCTGTGGTTTTCGATCCCTTCAGGAGCATGTCGGTGCAAGCCCTTGTGAGGTTGACCACCGCGATCCCTGCGTTGCCGTAGTTCTGGTCGTAGTTGAGTTTCATCAAATTGTCGACGTCGGAGTCAGCGGGACCGGTTGCGATGAGGACTGCCTTGGCGCCGAGCTCCTTGGCCTTTGAAACCTTGTATCGGAGAGATGCAAACTGATTCAAAGGACTCTGCGAGCTATCGCTTGAGGGAGAATAGCGTAAAATCAACACAGCTTTATCTTTAACATCGAGATTCTGATAATCATCATAGCCATTGGCAGAGGCGGATATTCCGTACCCGGCAAAGACAACGGGTCCCTGGTACATGGTGGTCGATGAGAATCCGAGAGGGAGGAAGTCTTTGTTTGCGTGGAATGTCTGTTTCTTGCGCCCTGCCGTTACAGCGAGCGTATTCTTCGATCCGAGACGAACTCCAGAGACGAAATCGAATTTCTGAAAATACGTCCCGCTGTCGCCCAGGGGTTTTAGCCCGTAGTGCTTGAATTCACTCGCAATGTATTCAGCCGCAAGTTGTGCTCCTTTTGAACCTGACCGGCGGCCTTCAAGCTCGTCGGATGCAAGATACTTTATGTGTTTGTAAACCTCGTGTGCCGTAATTTCAGGATTTTTTGCATCCTGCCCCAAGGCTGGGAGAGTAGTTGAGAGAATGAGGCCGAACGTTATGATATGCTTCATGATATGATCCTTGGATTAGATATGAATGTAGCAGCATCAAAGGACTGTCCGCTGATGCCGACGCCATCCTGCGACGCAAGGTAGACAAATATGTCGGTAAGCTGGTCAGGTGTCCGCAGGGTAGAGGGATCCTCATTCGGGTAGGCAGCGCGACGCATTTCCGTCGCCATGGGACCGGGGTTGACTGAGTTCACCCGAATGTTGAACGACTTGAGCTCGTCCGCGAGAACCTGTGTCATACCCTCGATTCCGGCTTTTGACACGGCATATGCTCCCCAATTTTTCCGGCCCGCTTTGCCCACCGAAGAACTGATGTTGATGATGCACCCCGTGCCACGTTTCATCATGGAGGGAATCAAAAGACGGGTGAGGAAGAACGTTCCGTTAATGTTCGTTTGTACGACTTCATCCCAATCGGCAATCGGATATTCTGCAACGGGCACTCGCGGACCAAGTTTCGAAGCGTTATTGACCAGAATATCCACCGTCCCGAACTCTGCGAGCACGGATTCAGCAAAGTTGTTCACACTGGTGGAGTTTGAAATGTCGCACTGCAGTGCAATGATTTTCCGGCCAGCCGGAGCAAGCTTCTTTGCCGACTCAAGATCCTTTGAGTTGCGGGCACAGATCGCGATGTCGGCTCCTTCAGACAGGAATCGCGTAACCAATGCACGTCCAAGACCTTTGGTACCACCGGTGATGACTGCGCGTTTCTTTTCGAGTTTCATGAAGAAGGGAAGAGTTTGTGGTTTCGGGTTTCTTGTCTCGTTCTGTGGAAGCTTATTCAACCCAGTCGGCTATGAACACGTTGAATTCATACCTGTCTTTGGCGTTTCGGTCGGAAACAAATACCAACTTCTTGCCGTCGTGCGTAAACATCGGGAAGGAGTTGAAATGATCGCCGAAGGTCACCTGCTCAAGATGTGCCCCATCGCTGTTGATGAGGTAGAGCTCAAATGACCTCCCGCGCGGGGTGTGCATGTTGGATGCGAAGATGATCCGGCGGTCGTCCGGATGAAAAATCGGGGCAAAGTTCGCCGCCGAATTGTCCGTCAGTTGGAGTCGATTTGAGCCGTCGGCATTGCAGACGAAGATTTCCATTTTTGACGGCTTGACAAGCTGATCGGCAAGGAGGCTTGTATACTCGGCAACCTCGGCGCTGTCCTTGGGATGGTACGCACGATAAACAATCTTCTTGCCGCTCCAGGAAAAATTCGCGCCTCCGTCGTACCCCAGCTCGTTTGTTACCCGTCGGACGTTTTTGCTGTCAAAGTCCATGGTATACAGATCGAGGTCTCCATCGCGCGAAGAGGTGAAGACGATTCTGCGGGTTGCAGGAGAAATGGTCGCCTCAGCATCGTACCCGCCGGTTGCTGAAAGCACCTGAAGGTCGGATCCGTCAACCCTGGAACTGTACAGGTCATAGGCATTCCATACTCCCCAAACATATCCTTTGGACTTGTCGGGCCGGGGATAACATTCCGGCCTTGCCGCATGCGTGGAAGCATAGAGGATTCGCGTCCCGTCAGGGAAAAAATACCCGCATGTCGTTGTTCCCTTGCCGTTGCTGACGAGCGTCTGGCCGGACCCGTCGACGTTCATCGTGAACATCTGGTCGCATTGATAGGGATTTCGTGTTGACTGGAAGATGAGCTTCGTTTCATCCGGAGAGAAGTATGCTTCCGCATTGGTGCCGCCAAACGTCAACTGGCGAATGTTCTGAAGATGTTTCTCGGAAGGATGTCGAAGAGAATCGGGGTCTTCGGCAAGCACGCGCATTGAAACGAGCATGAGAGCAGCTATCAAAAGAAGCGTCGGTTTCATGTCAGGGGAGGAGAAAGGTGAGTATATCCGGCGGTCATTTCAGGGAATTCGCCGGCCGTGCAAAATCTTTTATCGTTGTCTCAAGCTGCAATTCGTCGAACACCGGCGGAGCACAGGTGAAGTTCGTGCAGACATAGGCGACAGGTTTTGAGTAGGAACTTGCAGCCGCCTTGATTGTTGCCGGCAACTCAACGGCAGCGTTCGGTCGTTGGCGTGTCACAATGGTGCCGGGGCGATACGCTGCAAGCGCCTTTCGAAAAAGTCGTTCTCCGAGCTCATCGGTTTCGTCAGTAAGGATCAGGACGTGGGGAGGAGGGTTGAGGAACTCATCCAGCGCCCGAAAATACGTCGCTCCAAAAAGCCCGGAATCCTTCACAGTCCCCGCAAACGCCAAAAGTGTTTTTTCCGCGAAATCACGGAACGATGAATTCTCTGTCAATATCGCGAGTCTGGTAAGAATGCTGATTCCCACGGCGTTGGCCGATGCTGTTGGCGAATCCTGTATCGGCTTGTTCGGGACAGAGAGTGCTCCAACGGTCCGATGATTTCGCGGAACGTCAAAAAAACCTCCCGCTTGGCCATCCCAAAACAATTCAAGCGTCTTTTCCATCAGGGAAACCGAGCGAGTTTCATACTGCCTGTCACCGGTCACCTCGAAGGCCGAAAGAAGTGCCTGAGCCGTTTCCACCTGATCGTCCAGAAAGGCTTCTTGTGCAACGGATGAAGGGCGATGGGTAATCAGTCCATCAGAGCTTCGGTGTTCGTGGAGAATCAGGTCGAGTGATTTCAGCCCAAAAGACCGACAGTCCTCTCTTCGAAATGCCTTAAACGCCTCAAAGTAGGAAACCACCATCATTGCGTTCCAATTCGCATACACTGTTCTGTCTACAAACGGCGACTTGCGCCTCGATCGCGCTTCCCGCATTTTCCTCCGGCCGGAATTCAACAGAGCACGAACCTCGTTCTCGGGTTTTCTCAGGATATCCGCAATCGCTCCGGGCCCTTTGTCGACAAAGAGCACGTGC
>JBARRO010000226.1:0-14119 GCA_049644265.1 Bacteroidota bacterium | reverse complement strand
ACACAATGCTTCCCCCTTTTTCAAATTCTCAAGAGATGGAAACCGCTTCTTTGACTTTCGGACGAAATTTGGATAGATTCATCCCGTTCAGTTTAGCACATGAAACGACCGCGGCGCCGACAGGCATGGACGATTGTACATTTTGCAGGATCGTGTCGAAGCAGATCCCCTCGGAGATCCTCTACGAAAACGAACACGCCGTCAGCATCCTCGACATCAATCCCATTCACTACGGTCATTCGCTGATCATTCCGAAGCGTCATTGCAAGGACTTTCTCGAACTTCCGCAAGAGACGTTTTCGTCGATTCTTGACGCGGCCAACGTTGTCTCGCACGCCCTCGTGAAGGGGCTGAAGCTGGAGGGCTTCAATCTGTTTTCCAACAACGGCAAAATCGCGGGGCAGTCGGTCTTCCATTTTCACCTTCATATCACACCCCGGTACGAGGACGACAACATCCGGTTCGTGCTCAAACTCAAAAAATACTCAAACGGCGAGATGGAACACTACGCACGTCTCATCAAACAGCACATCCAAAGCACCTAACAGGAGAACGATTCGCACATGCCTTCTTATGTCAAGCTCAAACCCCCAACCGACGGGCAAAAGATCACAGCCCGGAACGGTATCCTTCAGGTCCCCGACAACCCGATCATCCCATTCATTGAGGGGGACGGAACAGGCCCCGATATCTGGAGAGCCTCACAACGCGTGTTCGATGCCGCCGTCAAGAAAGCGTACGGCGGAAAACGGAGATTCGTTTGGTTCGAAGTGTTCGCCGGCGAAAAGGCCAACACGGTCTACGGGCCGAATACGTGGCTGCCGGACGACACACTGAACGCAATCAAAGAACACATTGTAGCCATCAAGGGCCCCCTGACAACCCCTGTGGGAGGCGGCATCCGGTCGATCAACGTCGCCCTTCGCCAGATGCTCGACCTTTATGTGTGCCTCCGCCCTGTCCAGTATTTCAGCGGAGTTCCATCTCCGGTCAAGCACCCCGAGCGTGTGAATATGGTCATTTTCCGCGAAAACACGGAAGATATCTACGCCGGGATCGAGTGGAAAGCCGGTACGCCCGAAGCAAAGAAAGTTGTTGACTGGCTTCAGAAAGAAATGAGTGTGACGAAGATCCGCTTCCCGGAAAGCTCCAGCATCGGGATCAAGCCGGTATCGATCGAAGGGACAAATCGGCTGGTCCGTGCCGCAATACAGTATGCCATCGACAACCATCGGAAGTCCGTGACGATCGTCCACAAGGGAAACATCATGAAGTTCACGGAAGGGGGATTTCGTGACTGGGGATATGAGGTGGCACAGAAGGAATTCGGCGCCAAGCCGATTGGCGAAGGCCCGTGGCAGAAGCTGCCCAACGGCATCGTCATCAACGACGTCATCGCGGATGCGTTCCTCCAGCAAATTCTGACTCGACCCTCGGAGTACGAAGTCATCGCAACGCCGAACCTCAACGGCGATTATATTTCGGACGCTCTTGCGGCTCAGGTGGGCGGAATCGGCATCGCGCCCGGTGGCAACATCAACTACGAGAACGGGTTTGCGGTGTTCGAGGCAACCCACGGCACCGCTCCGAAATATGCCGGGCAGGACAAGGTCAACCCAGGGTCGTTGATTCTTTCGGGCGAAATGATGCTCCGTTATATGGGATGGAAGGATGCGGGTGATCTGATCCTTCGAGGTCTTGAAAAAGCTATCAGCTCCAAGGTCGTGACCTACGACTTTGCGCGGCTGATGGAAGGCGCCAAGGAAGTAAAATGCTCTGAATTCGCCGACGCGATCATCAAGAACATGTGACCTTACTCAGTACGAACGATTTCCTCAAGGCATCCTGCCACCCCGGGATGCCTTTTTTTATTCAGGAAACCGTTTCTTGAAACAGACTCCATTTTTCAGTACCATGATAGTAAGGAGAAGTGAACCAGATTGAGACAAATGGAACCGGTCGTCCAAAAACCCGAAGCTGAGAAGAAGAAAGAAACCGATGTGCTGGTGCAGGAGCCGGCCAGGGTGATCCTGTACAACGACGAGGAGCATACGTTCGACGAGGTCATCGAGCAGATCATCAAGGCGATTCGTTGCGACGCCGCAAAGGCGGAGGCCCTGACGTGGGAAGTTCACAACTCCGGCAAGGCCATGGTGTTCGAAGGAACGATGGACGATTGCCTCCAGGTCTCTCACATTCTCGAAGAGATCGCCCTCCACACGCAAATCGAAGTTTGATGACTTCTTCGGAAATCCGAAATAGCTTCCTGAAGTTCTTCCAGGAACACGGGCACACCATCGTCCCGAGTTCTCCCGTTGTCCCCTACGACGATCCCACCCTCCTGTTCGCCAACGCAGGGATGAACCAATTCAAGGACGTTTTCCTCGGCAGCGGCAAAAGGAACTACAGCCGTGCAGCGGACACGCAGAAATGCATCCGTGTGAGCGGAAAGCACAACGACCTTGAGGAAGTTGGCCGCGACACGTACCACCACACTTTTTTCGAAATGCTCGGGAATTGGTCGTTTGGAGATTATTATAAGAAGGAGGCAATTCAGTGGGCGTGGGAATTACTGACGAAAGTCTGGGGGCTGCCGAAGAACCGGCTCTGGGCCACCGTCTATAACGCCGACGGTGAAGCGGAGAAATTGTGGAAATCCGTCACCGACATCGATCCTTCGCATGTCCTGAGGTTTGGGGAAAAAGAGAATTTTTGGGAGATGGGAGAAACGGGACCCTGCGGACCCTGTTCGGAGATTCATATGGACAGGACTCCGAACGGAACAGCTACCGCAAACCTGGTCAACGCCGGTCTTCCCGAAGTCATGGAGATCTGGAACCTCGTCTTCATTCAGTATAACCGGGATTCTTCCGGCAAGCTCACGCCACTTCCCGCCAAGCACGTCGACACGGGAATGGGGTTCGAACGAATTTGCGCCGTCCTTCAGAACAAAGACTCCAACTACGACACCGATGTCTTTACTCCGCTGATTAACAAGATCTCTGAAGTCACGAGAAAGCCCTATGACGGTCGACTCGATGGTTCAATCGGGAAGACGCAAGTGGAAACAGATACGGCGATGAGGGTCATTGCAGATCACATACGGACATTGACATTTGCCATCGCCGATGGAGCGACGCCATCCAATGAAGGTCGCGGGTACGTTCTGCGACGCATCCTTCGCAGAGCTGCGCGGTTCGGACGGAATCTCGGAATGCATGAGCCGTTCCTCTACGCACTGGTTCCGACGCTGGTCGAGACGATGGGGCATATGTTTCCCGAGATCAGGACGCAGCACGAGCATGTCGAGAAGGTTCTCAAGGGCGAGGAAGAAGGGTTCAATCTCACGCTCGACCGGGGTTTGGAGATTTTCGAATCGGTCGCAAGGGAGATCGGGCACTCCAAAACATTCCCGGGAGACGACGCATTTCGGCTTTACGATACGTTCGGATTTCCGCTCGACCTTACCGAGTTGATGGCAGCTGAACGGGGAATGAAGGTTGATGTGGGAAGATTTACCGAGTTGATGGAAGAACAGAGAGAGCGATCTCGCGAATCCGGGAAGAGCGCGGGTCTCCCCGGAATCATAAAATTCATGCGCCGTGATACGCATAAGAGTCCTACAGAATTTGTTGGCTATGATGCGCCTGAATCGGAATCCTCTGTTCAGACTCTTGCAGATGGTTATGTGGTGCTCGACAAGACACCATTCTACGGCGAATCCGGCGGACAAGTTGGGGACACTGGGGTCCTCTTGGCAAAGGACAGAATTCTTCATGTTCTTGACACCCAGAAGGACGGCGATGTCATTGGCCACAAAATTGCGGAGGAAAGCCCCGACCCGGGTGTCTTGGTAACCGCAAGAATTGACAAGAAGAGGCGCGACTCCATCATGCGCAACCACACGGCCACGCACCTGGTGCACGCCGCGTTGAGAAAGATCCTGGGAACGCATGTGCACCAGGCGGGCTCCCTCGTCGCACCGGATCATCTCCGGTTCGACTTTGCACATTTCTCGAAAGTGAATGACGGCGAGCTTGCTGAAATCGAGGCGCTTGTCAATGAGAAGATTGATGAAGATCTGAAACTCGTCCATCACCGCAATATCCCTTACGACGATGCAAAAAAGATGGGAGCGTTGATGTTTTTTGGGGATAAATACGGCGATCGGGTGAATGTGGTCGACTTCGGACCGTTTAGCAAGGAATTCTGCGGCGGAACGCACGTGAAGTCCACCAAAGAGATCGGCTACTTCAAATTCCGATCCGAAGGAAGCGTCGCGAGTGGCGTGCGACGCATCGAGGCGGTAACGGCAGAGTACGCTCTTGAGTTTCTCAAGATGCAGGATCGCACCATCGTGGAACGGATCGAATACGCCTTCGAGCAGTACGACCAGGCTACGCATATGATGGCCGAGTTGTTTGCCCTCTCGGAAACTCCCCCGTCCCTCAGCCATGACACGCTTGGGAAACTCCGTCAGGCACTCGAAATTCTGAAGGATTCTCCCAAGCTCGCTGAAAAGGCAGACAAGGAATTGAATTCGTTTTTTGACAAACAGACTTCGCGCGCCCGCACCGTGGAGGATATCGTTTTGCGCCTGGCCGATATCCGTAAGAACATCGAAAAAGAGCTGAGCAAATCGCGGGTCAAATCCCAGTCAACATCCATGGATGGGCTTGTGCAGTCCGGCATTCCAGTCAACGGATTTAAGCTTGTGTCCTCCAAGGTCACCGCCGCATCGACAGACGAGCTCAAGTCGCTCGGAGATGCTTTGCGTGCCCGGCTTGGCAGCGGGGTGGGACTTCTTGCCGCAGTCATCGATGAAAAGGTATCTCTCGTTTGCGTTGTCACCGACGACCTTGTTTCATCGAAGAAGGTCGAAGCCGGCAAAATCGTCGGCGCCGTGGCGAAGCTTGTGGGCGGAGGAGGAGGCGGCAGACCGCACATGGCAACCGCCGGCGGCAAGGACGTCGCAAAGCTCGACGAAGCGATCGCCAAGACTAAATCCATCGTGGAATCATTTCTCCATTCCTGACCGAACACCATGCATACACTCGAACGGTTGCAGAAAATCAAGGAGGATCGCGGCGCAGGGTATCTCGTTCTCATCGACCCGGACAAGAATGACCCGACAACCCTCCCGCGTTTCGTGCGCGACGCCACGGAAATGGGTGCAGATGCATTCCTCGTCGGTGGGAGTCTCATGTTCTCCAACGAATTTGACCAGGTTCTCGGCGTCATCAAACAAAACACGTCCGTCCCGGTCATCATTTTCCCGGGAAGCCTCTTCCAGGTTTCCTCGGTTGCCGACGCGATTCTGTTCCTCATTCTTATCAGCGGACGGAATCCTGAACACTTGATCGGCAATCAGGTCGCAGCCGCTCCCGTCATCAGGAAAATGGGCCTCGAGGCAATCTCGACGGGCTATATGCTCATCGAAGCTGGCAAAACGACTTCCGCGGAGTTCATGAGCAACACGAAGCCGATTCCCCACAACAAGCCGGATATTGCCGTCGCACACGCACTTGCGGCAGAGATGATTGGCATGAAGCTTTTGTACCTGGATGCAGGGAGCGGCGCTGATTTTCCGGTGCCGGATGCGATGATTCAGAAGATTTCGAAATACTGCGGATTGCCCATGATCGTCGGGGGAGGCATTCGCACGCCCGAAGAAGCGCACAAAAAGGTGCAAGCCGGTGCGTCATTCGTCGTCACGGGCACCGTCATCGAAGAAAATTCCCACATGCCGTTGATCCGCGAGTTTGCGGAGGCTGTTCATTCTGCGGCATCGGTCGGCAGTCGCAAGTCACCCTAAACTTAATCCAGGATCCCGGAAGCCTCCCATGGCCCACCTTCCCCTGACCATTCTGCAGCGAGAAAAGTTCATCACCGACTCCCTCAAGGAGAGTTCTGAAATAAAACTCGCGATTGCCCGGGAGTGCCCTTCTTCCATCTCGAAGGCGATCGACCTCATCATCCGCGCGTTCAATCAGAAAAAGAAGATTCTGCTCTGTGGAAACGGCGGGAGCGCGGCGGATGCCCAGCATCTTGCGACGGAGTTCGTCGTCCGCCTCAGTCCGAAAATCAAACGGCCAGGCCTTCCGGCCCTTGCCCTGACAACCGACACTTCGACGCTTACTGCCGGGGCGAATGACATCGGCTATGAGAACGTCTTTGCGCGATCTGTTGAAGCGCTCGGGAACGAAGGGGACGTGTTGATCGGAATCTCAACGAGCGGAAATTCGGAGAACGTGAACAGGGCCTTCACGAAAGCAAAGGAAAAGAAGATGGTCACGATTGGATTCCTTGGGAAAGACGGCGGCAAGTCCAGGGACCTCGTGGACCTGGCGATTATTGTGCCTGCAGACGACACGCAGCGCATCCAGGAAGGCCACATTACGATCGGACACATCATCTTCCAGCAGGTGGAACAGGAAATGTTTGGGTAGGGAACAGTTGTAAGTTGAATGTTGAAAGTTAGAGTTTCGAGTTTCAGGTTTCTAGTTTCTGGTCGCGAGGCCTCCATTCTATTCACGTTTCACTTTTTCACGCTTCACGGTTTACTGTTTACGGTTTACTCTTAACTTTTCACCTTTCACTTTTCACTATTCACCATTTACTCTTCACTGGCATCTGACTCTCTCCCTCTCCCACATTGCTCATTGTTCATTGACCCCTTGCACAATCATTCGCGAAAAGACTTCCTCATCCCCCTTCTGACGGTTCTTTCCGATACCGTCGCAATTGAATTTTCTTTTCTGTTCTCGTATTGGCTGCGATTTTATTCCCCCCTCACCAACTATTTCGAGGTCACCAAGGGTTTCCCGCCGTTAATGGCATATGTCACGGGTTCGCTTGTGGTCATACCTGTCTGGCTCCTGCTCTTCAACACACGAGGGATGTATCAATCCCGGCGGAATGCCTACTTCTCGGACGAGTTTTTCGCCGTTGTCCGGCTTGTCTTTATCGGCCTGCTCATGGTCATGGCGGGTGCGTTCTTCTACCGCACGTTTTCCTACTCGCGACTGGTGTTCGGACTTCTCGGCTTGTCCGCCGTGACGTTTATCTCCGTCGGTCGTTTCCTCGTGATGGAATTCGAGCAATGGTGGTATGGAAGAGGGAAGGATCTTAAGCGGGTTGTCATTGTGGGTAGCAACGCAACCGCACGCAGTGTCTTCGAAAAAATCGCGCACCATCGTGCGCTGGGGTATGACATCCAGGGATACTTCTCCGCCAAACCAGCCGGCAGGATGAAATCAGCGGCGTCGGCGAAACGCCTCGGCAGCATCAAAGACGTTCCCTCCTACATCAAGGCACACGGCGTGGATATCGTTTTGATTGCGCTCGATTACGAAGACCATCCGGCTCTGTACGAGCTTGTGAGAGACTGTGAAGGATTGAACGCCGAGATCATGATGGTCCCTGACATGCTGGAAATTATGACGACCGGAGTCAGACTGAAAGAACTCGAGGGTATTCCGTTCATCAGGATCAAGGGAATTCCCCTCGGCACCTGGAACCTGATTCTGAAACGAACGTTCGACGTTGTGCTGTCCTTACTCGTGCTTATTGTTCTGAGTCCTTTCCTCCTGCTGCTGGCAGTGATCATCAAGCTCGATTCCAGCGGCCCGGTGTTCTACGCACAGGAACGCGTCGGTCTCGACGGCCGATCGTTTCGGGTGCTGAAGTTCAGGTCGATGAAGGTGGACGCAGAAAAGGGCTCCGGCCCCGTCTGGGCCCGGAAAGACGATCCGCGAACGACGAGGATGGGGAGATTCCTCCGCAGATTCAGTCTCGACGAGCTTCCCCAGTTCTTCAACGTGGTGCGGGGAGACATGAGTATCGTGGGGCCGCGTCCGGAGCGACCGCATTTTGTGGAGCGTTTCAGGAAAGAAATCCCGAAATACCTTGAACGACACAGGGTGAAAGCAGGGATGACCGGTTGGGCACAGGTTAACGGATTACGGGGCAACGTTCCGATCGAGGAGCGGACAAAGTATGACGTCTACTACGTGGAGAACTGGTCGCTCGTGTTCGATCTGAAGATCATCCTGAAGACCGTGCGTGCGGTGTTGTTCGGGAAGGACGCGTATTGACCAGGACGAGACGGGTGGACAGGGATTTCCGACGGATTGAGATTTGAGAGTAAACTGGAACTGAAAGAAGTCAATCAATCAAGGTTTCGTCATCCCTACATGATCCTAGTGGGGATCTGATTTTCCCTTTCAGACTTTATTCCCCCCCCTATGGTCGCTGGTTTTATCTTCATCCTTCATGGTGTAGCGCTCCTCATCGCCTATTTCAGGTTTAAGGGCCAGGGAGTCAAGGAAGGGTTGCTCGCCGTCGCGTTTGTCGTCATTATCTTTTCTGTCGGGTGGACGATCTCGACCATGCTGACGAGCCTCCTTTTCACTCCCGATTTTGTTGTGCGATGGTACTACTCCCAGACTAATTCCTACTTCCTTCAAATCCTGAGAAAAGAATTCAACCGCGATACGATCTCTCTGGTCCTCCTCACCCTCGGAGAACTGTTATTCTATTCGGTGTATTTGAAAACAGACGAACAGGAAAAGAAGAAGGAAGAGCCGGAAAAGAAACCCGAAGTTACTTGAGTTTGAAGAGGAATGTGATCATGCAGGATTGCTCGATCTGGGGGGAGGATGATTTGAGCGGTTCGAACTTCCACAGGCGGACTTTCTCGACTGCCGCATCTTCCAGCGCCGTGTTCGCCTTTTGAATCGGCTGAACTGCCCGTAACCCGCCGTCGGGAACGACAACGGCCATCAGCTTGATCTCGGCTTCAACGTTGACTCCCGGAGGATACTTCGGAAGTTCCCCGCTGATTTTGCGACGTATACCTCCCTGGCTCCACTGAATCGAATACCCCACGCCGGCCCCGATTTCACTCCCCGGCACACTTCCTCCTCCGGGGACCATACGATCACTCTGCAAGCCTCTGCTCCCCCGGAGCGACCCCTTTTCGGTTCTTCCCGGATTTTCAACGCTTACTCCGCTCTGCTCAGACCGGGCGACAGGTTTTGTCGTCGGCGGTGCGTCCGCGGAAGGAGCGGCCGCTTCCAGTTTCGTCGATTTCGGAACGCTGATGACACCGTCAGAGAGATCCGGCAGTCTTCGTTCGGGAAGGACTACGGGGAGAGAGGGGTTTTTCTGAACCCGCGGTGTCACCTCTCGCGTGTCAGCCGGCGCAGAGGGCTCCGGTGCAGGCTGAATTGCCAACGGAGTTTCAGGAACGGGGGCGATTTCGCCACCCCAGCTCAACTCGACGAACTCTGCCTTGGGATGAATTTCGGGAACACGAAGAAGGAAAAACAGAAGCAGGACGACGGCATGTGCTGCAAGCGAACCGGCCCATCCCTTCCTGAGATCGCTCGACACGTCCGGTCACTCCTGTTTCGAGGGCTGAGTTGCAATGAGAAACCGCACGCCCCCAGCGGCTTTCGCGATGTCCATGATTTCGACGGCCTGCTGAAGACTCACGGTCGCATCCGCGTTGATCACAACCACCGGAGCGGCCGACGACCTGAGGAGAGCTGAAAGTTTGGGGCCAAGGCTTTCCTTCGAAGTCGGCTCGTTATTGAGGAAGAGAGTGCCCCGGTCAGTCAGAGAAACCACGATCTGGCTTTTGGTTCCCTGTTCGCCCGCAACCGCGCGGGGGAGCTGGACCCGGATTCCGGACTGGATGACGTACGCAGATGAGAGAAGAAAAAAGATCAGCAGCTGAAGGACAACATCGGTAAGCGAGGCGTATGAAAAAGCGGCAATGTATTTATTTTCCGTCCGGAACTTCACCGCCCGCCCTCACCCTTTTTTCCTGAAGTACTCCTGGTCTGAAACCGAGGTCGGGCTTTTCACAGAGGGAGACGGCCCCTCGCTCTCATCGGTGAGCTGGCCGGACCGGATGAGGTCGAGAAATTCCTCGGAAGCGCTTTCCATTTCGAAGACGAAGCGGTTGACGCGCGAAACGAAGTGATTGTAGAATCCGTAGGCGGGTATTCCGACGATGAGGCCGAACGCGGTGGTCAGCAGTGCTTCCCAAATGCCCCCGGCCAGATCCGCGGGCGTTGCGGCGCCGCTGAGGCGTTCCATAGTCCGGAACGCTCCGATCATACCGGTGACCGTGCCCAGGAACCCCAGGAGTGGAGCAATGCCGGCAACATTCGCCAGTACTCCGAGGCGTTGCTCCAACTTAAACGCCTCCTCCTTCCCGGCATTTTCAATCGCTTCCCGCACACGCTCATGTCCGTCGGGGTATTTTTCCAGCCCCTTCTTCATCAGATGAGCGAGCGGGACTTTGGTTTTATTGCAGAAGCTGATTGCTGCGAGGAGGTCTCCTTTCTGAAGAACACTCCTCAAACGCATCATGAACTGGCCCGGGTCCACTTTTGCTCTTCGAAGAACGAGCCATCGCTCGATGATGACGACCAGGCCGATGACAGAGCAAAGCAGGATCGGCCACATGACCATGCCGCCGCGCAGAAACAGGTCAATCAAATTCATAGCATCCCATCCCACAATTCATAATCTGCTGCAGAAAAGTTCCTGCGAGCCGGCTTGATGATACAGGGCGTTACTTCGACCGAACCCGGTCGACAAAATAGCTCGATTTGAGCTGCTCCCCAAACGATTCAACAGCTTTCCGGGCATCCTTGGCAGACGGATAGCGTCCCACCCGAACGGTGTACCATTCGGAGTCCTTCATCGGAATTCTCTCCACAAAAGCAGGGTATCCCGCCTCATCGAGGTTCCTGACGATGTCGTCGGCTTTTGATTTTTCCCGAAATGCCACAACCTGAATCGTATAGTCCCCTTTCATATCGCTGAGCTTGGAGGACGCCATCATCATCTCCGACGTCGAGGCGGGTTTCATTTCCGGTGCCTTCTTCATCGCCCCGTGGTCCTCGACAGGCGCTGTTTCGAGAAGCGAGACCGCCGCGGTGTCCGACGGGTTGATGGCCGGATACTGTTCCGGCTCGGCCGCCAGAGGTTCATCTTCAATCTGGACCGGAGCCGGTTTCTTCTTGAACGGGAAGATCCCCTTCTTATAGAGGAAGAATCCTCCACCGCCGACAATCACCGCAACGATAAGGAATATGAGAATTGTCCGCATCGCTCCCCCACCACCGCCATCCCCTGATTTCGACGGAGTTATCGGGGTTGGGGTTTCCTCCAATCCACCTTCATCGACAAGATTTAAATCGGGCATTGATGTTCCCTCCTAGTTATTGTGGGATGGTTTATCGCGCATGATCATGTCATCGAGTGCGGATGGGATCTTCCAGCATACACCTTCGTGTCATTCGTGCCTGCCTCACAGATCAAGTTCGGCGGGCAGGGAGGCGTGTTCTTCGTGGTGTTACCACTGAACAGTCATCCCCACAGACACGGTGAACGGAAGCTCCTGGTATCCTTCCCACAGTTTGTACCGCTGGTCGGTAAGATTCTGCAACGCCACAAACACCCGAAAGAACTCAGCGGGTTGAAAACTCCCCAACACACCCAGAAGAATGACGCCCGGCAACGATTGTGTTCCTGTCATACTCGTTTGACGCTCGTGGAGAAACCCGAGCGACGGCTCGATAGAAAACCCGTATCCGAACACGTGACGGTAGCGAATGTTCAACTCTGCTCCCGGAATGTAGGGGACCGGTTCTCCAGTCGTCGAGTTTGAACTCGAATTGACCGTCATCGTGGTCGAAAAATAATCATTTACATTCAAGTTTGCAAACATTTCCGCCTCAAATCTGACAATACTTGTCTTTCCGGCATACGCGAGCGACCAGATCCCCCTCGAAAGAGAGTCTGCATACAGGGGGTAATCGCTCACAGATTGGACGCCGACCGAGAATCTGCTTCGTACTCCATAAGCCCAATCCGACTCCAGATCGACGGCGAGATTGAGGTTTGCGTCAGAATGCCGGATGACCGAAGCGCTGGAAACGTAGGGATGCTGTTCCAACCGGAGGCTCAGAGAGGATGGACGGACTTCCGGTTTGTAGGAAACTCCAAGACGATGAGCGTCGGACAGGACAAGGACGCCGGAAAGATGCGGATACACGCGGGTCACCGATTGTCCGTCCATCCCCGTCGCCGAGTAGATGTTCAGGAAACCACTGAACATGACCGAGTTCCATCGGTACGACGGAGTTCCAAATGAGAGATTCAAAAACGACAGGTTGTCGCTCGCCGGTCCGGAGAGGGAAGCGAAGAGAGCGTTGCCCTGGAGCACCAGGTCAATTGAGGAGAGTGCGAAGTTGGAACGCCATCCGAACCGGATCTGAGATTCCGCCTCGGTCGTCGACGAATCGGCGACGGCAAGGTTTGCCAGGGCGAGAGAAATCGCGAAGGGAAACACGGGTGATCTTGCATTGTCAACGGCGACATCAATTCCTGCGGACGATGTGGCACGAGCCAACGTGGGGACTGTCGAGCCGTAGAAACGATAGGACTGATTGTCGAACACAATCCCACCCGACAGCGTCGACTGACTCATCGAAGCGAGACTTCCCGGAAACGGTATCGAACCGTGGGCCCGCGCTCCTCCCCCGGAGCGATCCGTATTTGGTGCAAATCCCTTCATTCTGTGATAGCGACCTTCCAACGTGTACTGATATTCCTGCAGCGTCTGCCCGAACCAGAGGCCGACCTTCGGCGTGAAGAATGATCCAAGACTTGCCTCCGCTTTACCCGAGTAGATCTTTGATGCAATATCTTCGAGTCGTTCCTTGAACCGCGTCGCAAGCTCGGAGGTTTCGCGATCACGTCTTGCGGGCGGTGACAGTACGGCAACATCATTGCCGGGATCGCTTTCATCCACGGCAAGTTTGTCCATGTCCGGCATGCTCCTCGTGGATGTTCCCACGATGATAAACTCGGGGAGGTCGATCTTGGGCAGATCCGGTTGTCTGGTTGCAGGCGCATGGACTTCGGCAGGCAGAACTTCCATCATGCGAGCCTCAGGTTCTTTTTTTTCTGACGCGGCTTTCTTTTCCTGCGCTTCAGCAAGCATGCAACAAGCGATCACGAAGCTGAAGATTCCAACCATCCGCCTCCTGCCGTTTCTACTCCTTTTCTTCATTGTCGAACCGTGGGAGTCTATAACTGCTCCAGGTATTTCAGCCGACGCTGGGCCTCCGCGACAATCTTCTCATCCCGGTTGAGCTTGACGACGTTTTCGTAGGCCTCTTTCGCTTTGCGAAACTCCTGAGTTGCCTCATAGACGGCACCGAGAGCGAGATACGCCCTGGCTACCCATTCCTCGTACGCCCCGAAGACATACTTGACACGGAGATACGCAGGGACCGCATTCTTCCAGTCTTTCCTTCCTGCCAGAGTTTCGCCGACAAGGTACTGCGCCTCGGCGCCGATCTCGTTTGTTTGAGTTGTCGCGACCAACTCGACCAGTGATTGGGCCGGGGAGAAATCTCCCGACAGGATGTAGATTTTCGCAACCGCGACGCGGCATTTGTCTGCAACGGGAAGATTGGGTGAACGCGCAATCAGGGCTTCAAACCTGTTCTTCGCTTCCGGCGTCTTCCCTTCCAACAACAGCAACAAACCCTGTCTGTACGCAGCCTCCGTAAGAACAACCGGGTCCTTGTATTCTTGTTCGATCTTTTGCAGGAGAGAGCGCGCTTTCGAGCGATTGTTCTGGGCCGTGTAGATGTCAGAAGCTTCCAGGAGTGCATCGCCGGCAAGCCTCGACGCACGGCCTGCCATGGAAGCAGCCCGTTCAAAAGTAAGAGCGGATTCCATGAGATTGTCCTGAATCCGATAGCACGTCGCAAGCTTGAAGATCGCCGTTGCGGCATTCTTCGATTTCGGATAACGGTCCGCAAGGGTGCGGTATTCCTTTGCGGCGTCGGCGTAGTTTCGTTGACTGAAGAGCCAATCTGCTTTCTTCAACGCGATCTCTTCCGCAACGGTAGTCCCGGGGTTGTCCTTGATGAACTCATCGAGCACCTCAAGTGCCTGCTGTTCTTTTCCCTGGGCGGTAAGACAGTACTGAATGCCCGTGATCGCATCGGCTACGAAGGGGCTCTGGGGAAACTGACGCAGCACTTCGCGGTAAGATTTTTCAGCAGCCACGTACTGCTTCATA
>JBARRO010000225.1:0-17608 GCA_049644265.1 Bacteroidota bacterium | reverse complement strand
GTCCGTGCGGGCACCGACAGACCGAACGAGATATTGCTTACTCCGAGAATCGTGTTGACCTCGGGGAGTTCCTTTTTGATGACCCGGATGGCTTCGATCGTTTCGAGGCCGGCACGTCGGAACTCTTCATCGCCGGAGCCCAGTGTGAACGTGAGCGTGTCGAAGATCAGATCGTGCGGTTTCATCCGGTACTTGTTCACGGCGAGGTCGTATATCCGCTTCGCAATACCGAGCTTTGCGGAGGCCGTTTTTGCCATCCCCTTTTCGTCAATGGTAAGGGCAATGACCGCCGCGCCGTATTTTCGGCAGAGCGGAACGACCCTGGCAATTCTCTCTTCCCCGTCTTCGAGATTGATGGAGTTCACCACGGCTTTCCCGCCGATGCGCTGAAGAGCCTCCTCGATGACGGGGGCTTCCGTCGAGTCGATGACGAGCGGGACGGTGATCTGCTTGTTGAAGCGCGTAATGATTTCGCGCATGTCCGCCGATTCGTTGCGTCCCACGTAGGCCGCGCACACATCGAGCATATGGGCCTGCTCCTTTACGCCCTCACGACCCATGGCCACAATGCCTTCCCAATCTTCTTTTGCCAGCAGGTCCCGGAATAGCTTGCTCCCGTTGGCATTGGTGCGCTCACCGACGAGGACAGGAGGGTTGTCAACACGGAACGGCGCGAATGAGTAAAGACTGGACGCTCCGGGTGTGAACTCGTACATTCGCTTTTTCGGCGCAAGATGGCCGACCGCTTGCACAAGCTGGCGGATATGTTCTTTTGTCGTCCCGCAGCAGCCGCCGACGATGTTGACGCCGAGGTCCTTGACAAAATGGGACAGATACTGGACGAGCTCTTCCGGCGAGAGCTTATAGTGAGCGTGCCCGCCAACGTTTTCAGGAATACCTGCGTTCGGCATGACAAAGATCGGCTTCGGACTGCTGTCGGAAAGGGTCCGGATATGCTCGGACATTTCTTTGGGACCGGTTGCACAGTTCATACCGATGATGTCGACGTCGTACGGTTCAAGAGCCGTCAGGGCTGCGGAGATTTCCGTACCGAGAAGCATGGTGCCCATGGTTTCGATGGTTACGGAGGCGATCACCGGGACACGCCGTTTCGCTTCTTCAAAGAACTCAAAAATGCCATAGAGGGCCGCCTTGACCTGAAGAAGATCCTGGCAGGTTTCAACGCTCAACAAGTCGGCGCCGCCTTCGACGAGTCCCTTTGCCTGCTCGTGATACGCGTTGGCCATATCTTTGAAGCCGATGTGGCCCAGGGACGGGAGCTTTGTTGTCGGTCCCAGCGATCCTGCGACAAATCTCGGATGTCCTTTCTTGGAATAGTCGAGAGCCATCCGTTTCGCGATTTGTGCCGCTTTGAAATTCAGCTCGTAGGCTTTGTCCTGGAGCCCGTACTCGGCGAGCACAATGCTCGTCGACCCGAAGGAATCCGTTTCGATGACATCGCAGCCCGCCTCGAGATAATCCCGGTGCACATTTTCGACTGCGGAAGGCTTTGAGATGACGAGATACTCGTTGCAGCCGGCGAGATTTTCTCCGCCGAAGTCATCGGGCGTCAGGTTTTGGCCCTGGAGATGGGTGCCGGTGGCGCCGTCGAAAACTATGACCTTCTCACGAAGGATTTGAAGGAAGAGGGACAATGGAGGATTAGTGAGTTTTAAATGATGAGTAGCCAGTCGCCAGTTTCCAGTGACCAGTTAGCGATTGTCGGATTCTTGAATTGTTGCAGTAAATGACACCAACATTTTACGAATCTCTACCAGTTGATCAATCAGGGATCTATATTCTGACTCTTCAAGATATTTCAAGTCTCGGGAGAGAAGAAGGAAGTATTCCACCTCATTCACTGACCCAAGAGACAATGTGAGAAATCTCGCGAAATCTGCCCTCGTTCTTCTTCCACTGCCTTCAGCAATGATTGCTGGAATAGAAACCGAAGCTCTCCGCACTTGTGAAGTGATCCCGTAAAGTTCGGCCTTGGGGAAATTTCTTGTTACAAGGTAGACATCAAGCGCAAGTCGATGGGCTTTCTGCCACGTTTTGATCTTCCTGTAATCCTGCATGGATCCCCCTCTATCTGGAAACTGGTAACCGGGAACTGCTCTCTACAACAAAAAACCCCCAACGTACGCCGGGGGCAGTTTACACCTTCCGACGCTTTAGCAGAGGAAAAGCAGAACCCCTTGTCCGCAAACCCGCCAATGAACTCAACTGCATTCATTGAAGGGTTGCGGTGTGGCGGGCAAGCTGTCGTTCAAATCGCCACATGACCAGAATACGAAAGAATCACCATAACCGCAAGAAAGCTCTGGTCTTTCCAACATCTCAGTCTTTAAAACTGGCTGATTTCGTCGGCAGGCTGTTCTTCTGCGTTGTCTGTCGGATCGTTGTGCGCGGATGTTGACTTTATCCAACCCCTTCGATAGATTCCTTGTCACCCCACGTTCAATGGTTTCAACCTGCCGATACCGTTCATGAGCCGTTCCCGCGCGAGCGCGATGTCCCACCCTCCTTCATCCTCATCGGGCAACAGTTTTTTCCCGGATTCGATTCCGTCAGTTGGACGGACCGGCCTGAGGGCCGCCATGACCTGGCTGACGCGTGTCGTACAAAAATTTTCGCCGGACGCAAAGGAATTCGCCCCATCCCCCCAACACCACGTGAGCGAGATCGCGGATTCCGAATCCGAATTGCGGGCACTGCTCGCGTCGATGGACGACGTCATCCTCGTGCTGGACTCCGAGGGTCGGTATCTGAAAATTGCTCCCACCAATCCTTCGCTGCTCTACCGACCCTCAAAGGAGCTGCTTGGGAAAACACTTCATGAGGTTTTTCCGGCTGACCAGGCCGACTTCTTCCTCAAGAAAATCCGGCTTGCGCTCTCCAAGAAAGCCATACTCCATTTCGAGTATTCCCTCATCATCAACAAGTCGACAGTCTGGTTCCATGGATCGGTTTCGCCGCTTACCGAGACGACCGTCCTGCTTGTAGGAAGGGATATCACAGAGCTCAAGCTTGGCAGTGAAGCACTGCGGCAAGCGGAAGTAAAGTTCCGCAACCTCGTCGAGGACTCGTTGGCGGGAGTGTACATCATTCAGGGCGGAACGTTTGAGTATGTGAATCCTCGTTTGGCGGAGATGTTTGGTTACACCCAGGAAGAGATCATACGAGCCAAATCTGTTTCCGACCTTGTCGCCGAGTCGGACCGGGCCAAGGTTTCCGAAAACATCCGGAAACGTCTCGAGGCTGAAATCACCAGCCTCCAGTACACGTTTCGCGGCCAGAAAAAGGACGGCTCGTTCATCGAAGTGGAAGTCTACGGCACGCGAACAGACTACAACGGGTCTTCTGCAGTCATCGGGACCATCCTCGACATCACAGAGCGGCGGAGTGCGGAGGAGGCTCTCCAGCTCTCCGAGCAAAAATACAAGACGATCTTTCAGCAGGCGCCGGTCGGGATCTACCAGTCAACCTACGACGGCAGGTTCCTCACCGTCAACCCCACGCTCGTCCGGATCCTCGGCTACGATTCGGCCGAAGAGTTGCTTTCACGCGACATTTCCCGGGATATCTACTACGACAGTCAGCAGCGTAAAATCCTGATCGACGAATACAACCGTGTCGGCTCGGTCGCAGACCTTGAGCTACGCTGGAAACGGAAGGACGGAACTCCGATTTGGATCCAACTGAACTCCAACGTGGTCGCCGACGCGTCCGGCCGGTTCAGTCACTTCGAAGGATTCGTGCGTGACATTGAAGGACAGAAACAGGTTGAAGAGCGCTACCGCCAGTTCTTCGACGAGAGCCTTGCAGGGACCTTTATTTCCACGCCGGATGGCAAGATTCTTGCCTGCAACGAAGCATTTGCGAGGATTTTTGGCTATGTGTCTGTCGCCGATGTGATTACCTCCTCCGCAGATGCTTTTTACTCGGATACAAAAGCGCGGACCGACCTGATGCAGCTGTTGAAGAAGAAACGAAGGCTTGAGAATTTCGAAGAGCTGGCGCGACGGAGGGATGGAACGCTGGTTCCGGTCATCGAGAATATTGTGGGGAAGTTTGACGAGCGGGAAGAGCTTGTTGAGATTCTGGGATTCGTGTTCGACAATTCAGAACGGAAGCGACTGGAGGAGCAGCTTCGCCAAGCCCAGAAGATGGAAAGCATCGGCACCCTGGCAGGTGGGATCGCCCATGATTTCAACAATATTCTGGCCATTATCATCGGGCATGCAGCGATGTTTGAGCATGTCGCGAGCGACAGCGCCGCGCGCGGCAAGCGTATCGACGCCATCATCAAAGCCTCGCAACGGGGTGCGGCACTTGTGAGCCAGCTGCTGACCTTCGCGCGCAAAGCTGACGTGCGTCTGGAATCGGTCATGATCAACGACGTGGCAACCGAGGTGACGAGACTCCTGGCGGGGACGTTCCCGAAGACCATCACGTTTGCCTTGCGGCTTGGGCAGAATCTCCCCTCCATCGTCGCAGACTCAACACAGATGCACCAGGTGTTGCTAAACCTCTGCGTCAATGCCCGCGACGCCATGCCACACGGAGGTACGCTGACGATTTCCACAGGCCTTGTTCCCAAAACCGCGGTCCGCGTCAAATTCCCCACCGTCGATGCAGACCAGTACATTGACCTCGAAGTTTCGGACAACGGTCTCGGGATGGATGAAGCAACGAAGGACAGAATCTTCGATCCGTTCTTTACCACGAAGGAGCACGGGAAAGGAACCGGATTGGGGCTCGCAACCGTATTCGGGATTATCGCCAGCCACCACGGGTTTATCGATGTCGAAAGCACGCCGGGAGCTGGAACCGAGTTTCATATCTACCTCCCTGTTCATCACCAGACACCTCATCTTCGAACCTCCGACAACGGATCATCGAAGGAATTGCCCGGTGGGAACGAAACGATCCTGCTGGTGGAAGACGAGGACCTCCTCCGCGAATTTGCTACAATCACACTGGAATCACGGGGATACCATGTCATTCCTGCGTGCGACGGTGAAGAGGCGGTGGCAGTGTTCCGGGAGAAGCACGGAAGCATCAATTTGATCGTTTCTGATATCGGTCTGCCAAAGCTTAGCGGCTCCGATGCCGTCATGACCATGCTGGAGATACGACCCGGAACGAAAGCAATCCTCGCGAGCGGTTATATCGACCCGGGAGTTCGAGCTGAGATGATGCGCGTGGGGGTGCGTCAGTTCATTGCAAAACCATACGACGAAGCAGAGCTACTTCGGAGAGTGCGTGAAGTGATTGATGGGGGAAATGGGAAGAAATAGATTCATGGATTGAATATTGAAGATTGAAGATTGAAAATTGAATGTTGTAGGTCGTAGAGAAGGTGGGAGGTGATAGGTCGTAGGATCTGGATAATCTGCAATCAGCGATAAATCTGTGAAAATCTGCTTAATCGGCTATACCGTCATAACAATTTTTCCAAACTGTTTTCCCTCCTCTAACAATCTGTGTGCCTCACGCACATCCTTCAACGGGAGGACTGTGTCAATCACCGGCTTGAGTTTCCCCTGCTCCAGGAACTTGAAAATCGTGATCAAATCCCCTTTCCTCCCCATGGTTGACCCAATAATCTGAAGTTGCTTGTAGAAAACGTAGCGCAGATCCGTGACGGCTTCGTGACCCGACGTGGCTCCACATGTCACGAGCCGCCCGCCTTTTGTCAGGCACTTGATATTCTGGTCCCACACGGATTTCCCCACGTGGTCGATGACGACCTCAACTCCTTTCTTCCCGGTCAGCCGGCGCACTTCGTTCAGGACATTCTGGCGGTTGTAGTCGATGACTTCATCAGCGCCAAGCTGGTGCGCTTTCGCCGCTTTCTCATCCGAGCTTGTCGTCGCGATCACCCTCGCCCCGAACAACTTTGCGATCTGAAGGGCTGCACTCCCGACGCCGCTGCTTACGCCGACAACCAGAACGTCGTCTCCGGGTTTGACACAAGCCTTGTCCACAAGCATTTGCCAAGTCGTGAGAAACACGAGCGCAGCAGCAGCCGCACTTTCGAACGAAATCGTGTCGCTCAGGCAGATGACGTTTTTACCGGGAACAGCAAGGAATTCCGCATCCGCACCGTCGCGGTGTTCGCCGATGAGCACATAGTCTTTGCAGAGATTGTCGTTCCCGTTCAGACAGTGCATGCAGTGTCCGCATGAGATCCCCTGGGCTACGACCACGCGGTCGCCGACGTTCACGTGACTGACCAACTCCCCTTTTGCAGCAACGATTCCTGCCGCATCGACTCCGGGAATCATCGGCAGCGCGATCTTCACTCCCGGCAACCCGTTCCGGATCCAAAGATCGATGTGATTCAACGAAGTCGCCTTCACATTCACCAGCACATCCCCGGCGCCGATCGACGGCTCGGGTCTGGTCTCATAGATCAGTTTGTCTATTCCACCGTGTTCGTAGATACGGACACACTTCATCGGACTTCTCCCGTGTGAGTTACGCTTTCAATAATAACTCTGCGATCCTCGGCGTCCTCTGCGGCTCCGCGTTTAGGGTCAATGATGGTAATGACAAAGACCTGCCTGCTGGACAGGTAGGCGCAGCGGACGCAGAGTAAACGCAGAGATAACCCGCATACCTACAAGGATACTGGTGATGTGGGCGGTCAGTTTGTGGAAATCAGGTCCGGGATGACGGAGGAAACGAACGTGAAGATATAGACTTCCAGATTCGGCGATGATGTCAGAATTCGGAGCGTGTGGGGGCCGAACTCCGTATTTCTGATGAGATTGTAGGTCTGCGGAAACAGAACGCGCCCGTGAACCGACCCGTCGTCAGCCTGCGTGACATCGCTTCCAAGGATTTCTTTCGCGGGGGGCTTGCCGTCCTGCAACACGAGGATCCCGCCTTCTTTGCCGTCGCTCGTGCTCAGGACCATGTTGACTTCAAGAGCTTCATACTGCAGGGTGATGAATCCCTGTTCGCCTGGCTCTCCATCGAAGCGCAGGAATTCCTTCTCGTTCCTCCATTTTCCCTGGACGTAGAAGCGTTCACGCAGATAGTATCCCGGGTCGGCGTATTCAATCGTCGACTCCGGATTGTAGCCCTCGTTGTTCCCGAGATTCCCGCGGAGATATCCGAGGAACAGGTCTCCGCTTGCGCGGAAGGAAACCGACCCCGTCCGGTCGGAATCCCGAACGGGCTTCATAAGATCGGGGAGTTCCCCCCGGTATCCTGCCTCGACAAGTAACCGCTGGATTGCCATTTCAAACTGACCGTAGCCGCCCTCGCCCTGCTGCTTCATGCGGATGAACCCATCCTTGTCGATCAGATAGCGCGCCGGCCATTGGCGGTTGCCGTAGGCACTCCAGATCACCGCATCGTTGTCGGCAACAACGGGATATTCTATCCCTTGCTGCTTGATGGCGCGACCGAGCTCATCGGGGTCCCTGCCAAAACGAAATTCAGGCGTATGGACGCCCACCGTCGTCAGGCCGAATTCGCGGTACTTACGATTCCATTCGCGGAGGTACGGGAAGGTGCGGATACAATTGATGGACGAGAAATCCCAGAAATCGACCAGGATCACGTTTCCCTGCAATTCATGGACAGAAACGGGTTCGCCGTTGAACCAGAAGTTGCCGTAGAGCTCGGGAGCATGTATTTGTCGTGCTTCGATTTCCATTTGATGATTATATAGATCGCATCAGGAGACTACCGCAGAGGACCTGCCTGCCGGTCTACGACACTATCGAGTCGAAGACTCGTGGAGCAGGCAGGCGCGGAGATCGCAGAGAGAAGATGAGTGGTATGAGAATCACGATCGCAACCTCAATCTCAACCTTAACCTTGATCTTCCTTTTCCTCCGTGTTCTCTGCGTCCTCTGCGGTTGATCTTCACTTAGCCGGGATTGCACCGAACACGGATCGAAGCTCTTTCACCAACCGATCGCAGTGCTCTTCCTGAATAATCAACGGCGGCAGAAGCCGAAGCACCGTTGCGTGCGTGCAGTTCACAAGAATTCCGCGTCGTTGCAGCTCTTCCACCACAGACTGTCCTTCCCTATGCAGGTCGACTCCCAGCATGCAGCCATGTCCGCGAACCTCTTTCACGATGGCCGGAAATTCCGTCTTCAGTTTTTCGAGTGCGGACTTCAGATACTCTCCAATCGTCGCGGCATGCTTCACGAGATTCTTCTCATCGAGCTCTTCCAGCACGGCGATTCCTGCCGCACACGCGACGGGATTCCCGCCAAACGTTGTGCCGTGTACGCCGTAGGTCAACGCCTCTGCCACACGGTCGTTGCCGAGAAATGCCCCCAGGGGCAACCCTCCGCCCATCGCTTTTGCAAGTACGACAACGTCAGGTTTCAGCCCGATGTGTTCGAAGCCGAAGAACTTACCCGTTCTGCCGATCCCGGTTTGGATTTCATCTGCGATGATGAGGAATCCCAATTTGTCCCGTCGGACCATGAGCTCCCGCGCATACGCCGGAGAAACCTCGAAGACGCCGCCTTCTCCCTGAATGGGTTCAACAAAGACGCCAAGCGTATGCTCGTTGACCTTTGCGTCTAAATCCCCGATGTCGTTGAACTCCAACGAGCCCATGTTCGGCAGAAACGGCGCGTAGTCATCCCGGTATTTTGCCTTGTCCATGAGTGAGAGTGCGCCCATGGTGCGTCCGTGGAATGCGTTGGAGAGTCCGAACAACTGCGTCTTCTTCGTACCTTTTCCCCACTTCCGGGCAAGCTTGATGGCGCCTTCAATCGCTTCCGTCCCGCTGTTCGAAAAGAATATTCTTCCGAACCCGCTCTTGCACACAAGTTTCTCCGCCAAACGCACCTGCGGTTCCTGCACGAAAAAATTTGACAGGTGGTTGTATTTCCGAATCTGTTTCTCAATGGCCTGCACCACGCGCGGATGGTTATAGCCGAGAGCATTGACGGCCAGGCCGCCGAAGAAATCGAGATATTCCTTGCCGTCCCTGCCGTAAAGAAACACGCCCTCGCCGCGTTCAATATCGAGCGGAAGTCTCTTGTAGGTATGGAAGAAGAATTTGTTTTCCTGCTCCAGGAGTGTCTCAGACACGTTGGGTTCCTTTTAATTGATGCGGAGAAACAACGAATGCAGGAAACGGACCTTTGCGTCAAGATCCGGGAGTGTGCCGTCGTTCATGATCACGTAATCGGCTTTCCCGAGCTTCGCCGACGGCTCCATTTGCGCCTTCATCCGACTCCGAACGTCCGCTTCGGAAACGGCGTCCCGTTTTCTCACTCGTTGGAGCCGCGAGCTTTCATCAGCGTCCACGACGATCACAGCATCCAGCCATCGATCGTAGCCGGCTTCGTACATCAGCGCCGCCTCAATCACCACCAGCCGGTTTCCATCCTTCCCGAGACTCTTCGCCCGATTCTCCAGCTCATCCCTGACCCGGGGATGAAGGATCGCCTCCAACTTCGTCTGGAGCGCCTTTTTCGAGAAGATCAACTCAGCAACCTTTGGACGGTTGAGCGATCCGTCCTGGCCATATGCTTCCGGTCCAAGCAGCGTCCGGATTTGCCTGCGGACTGCGGCGTCCGTGGTGCTGATTTCCTTCGAAATCTGGTCCGCATAGAGAACGGGGACCCCGAGCCGCTGGAAGATTGCACAGACTTCCGACTTGCCGCTTCCGATGCCTCCCGTAACGCCGACCTTCAAGATGCCGGTCCGGTTCTTTTTCTGCCGGGGTTGGGTGTGCGTCGTGGCGGTTGCTCCTACTTGGCGATGGCGACAGCGCGGAACTCCCGAACAACGACGACTTTGATCTGCCCGGGATACTCCATTTCCTGCTGGATGCGGTTCGCGATGTCGTGCGAAAGCTGGTCCGCCTTGGCGTCGTCGAGCTTCTCGTGACTGACGATCACGCGTACTTCCCGGCCGGCCTGGATCGCGTAGGTGTTGAGAACACCGTCAAAGGACTTTGCAACGTTTTCGAGCTTTTCAAGCCGCTTGATGTAGTCCTCCACGGACTCGCGTCGTGCGCCGGGGCGTGCGCCGCTGATCGCATCGGCGGCCTGGACGAGGGCAGCGATCGGATGCTCCATCGGGATATCCTCGTGATGCGAGCCCACGGCATTGCAGACGATGGGATGTTCGTTGAATTTTTTGCAGAGCTCCATGCCGAGGAGGGCGTGCGGGCCTTCGACGCTCCGGTCGATGGTTTTTCCGATATCGTGCAGCAATCCCGCCCTTTTTGCGAGCATCGGGTCGAGGTGCAGCTCGGCCGCCATGATGCCCATAAGGTAGCAGACCTCGATGCTGTGCTGGAGAAGGTTCTGTCCGTAGCTGGAGCGATACTTCATGCGGCCGATATGCCGCATGATTTCCTGGTGTGCACCGTGCAACCCGACTTCGAGCAGCGTGTTTTCGCCGAGCCGTAACACCTCTTCTTCCAAATCCTTCTTTACTTTCTCGACGACTTCCTCGATCCGGGCAGGATGGATGCGTCCGTCGGAAATCAGCCGTTCGAGCGATTGGCGGGCAACTTCGCGGCGGAACGGATCGAACCCCGAGAGGATCACGGCCTCCGGCGTATCGTCCACGATCACATCGACGCCGGTTGCCGCCTCGAACGCCCGGATGTTGCGACCTTCGCGCCCGATGATTCTGCCCTTCATTTCATCGCTCTCGAGGTTGAGAACGCTGACCGTGGTCTCGACGGTGTTATCCGCCGCAGACCGCTGGATGGCCTGCACAATGATCTTTTGCGCTTCACGTTTTGCTTCCTGCTTCGCTGTATCCCGCATGTCTTTCAACATCTGCGCGGCCTCGGACTTGGCGTGCTCGATCAGGTTTTCCGTCAGAGCCTTTTTCGCTTCCTCCCGTGAAACGCCCGAAATGCGTTCCAAACGCGATGTTTCATCCTCAATGAGGCGGCTGAGTTCCTGGTCTTTCTCCGTCGTCCGCTTTTGTTTTTCGAGAAGGTCCTTCTCCGTTGACTGAAGGGTCGATTCCTTCTTGTTCAGAAGATCGAGTTTGCGCTCCACGTTTTCTTCCCGATTCGCAATCTGCTTTTCGTACGCCTGGAGTTTGCTCCGCTTCGACTGGGCTTCCGTCTCAAAATCCTTCTTCTTTCTGTACCATTCGTCCTTCACTTCGAGAAGCTTCTCACGCTTCAGCGTGCCGGCTTCTTTGTCTGCATCTTCGAGAATCTTTTTCGCGCGTTCCTCGGCGGACGCGATCTTACTCTGGCCGTTCCGCGCATTGAGAAACCAGCCGAGAAAGAACGAGCCGCCGCCGATGGCAGCGCCGATGATAATCAAGAGATAAGCTTCCATATCCACTCCTCATTTGAAATCAGTCCGACTGATTTTCCAAGGAACGGCCCCACGTTCCCCCGACTCAGCAGTTACACAGAGTTCACAGAGATAAAGGAGGAGAACACGGAGGTGTATGGCAGATTTGAATTAGCGTGTTTATGTCTGCCTAGGCATCCTCGTGACTCCGATGTTCGTGTGCGCTCTGCTTGTATCCCCTTTGCTTTGGACAATAAAAAAACCGCACACATCTGCCACAATCAAGTGTATTAGAAGAACCTCTTCTTTTACACAGTGGGAACCTGCCTAAGCATTTCACACTTCCACTCGACCCGCTCTTCCCGATCGAAGATCAGGAGTCGTCGCTGGGCACTCCTCCCGACGAATCGTGAGGACGGTGGCTTGCGCTCTACACTTATGAGTCAAGCTCCCATATTAAATGAATTGTCAGGTTCTTTTAATATGGAATTGATTACGGCTGACGGTGCGGTTGAAATTCCGCAACATCGAATTCAAAGAACGATAACGAAAACGACTACTGATGATCGTCGCGTGTTTCCGACATCAGGCAATTATCGAGATAATTCGAGAGCTTGGTGATCTCTGTTTCAAGGTACGTTACATCCTCCTGGTGCCGGTCCTGCTCCTTCAACAAGTCCTCGGTGATGTTCAGAGCAGAAAGCACTGCAACCGTCAGTGGAGGCTGTTCCGGTATTTTGTCGTGAATCTTCATAAGCATGGAGTCCACATGGGTAGCCACCCGCTTCGTGAAATCCTCATTCTCACCACGAAGAGGATACTCCGCTCCGAAGATCTTCACTTTAATGCTTTTGCTCGTCATTTGAGATACAGTGTCGGGATACGCTGTCGTTCCGTTATTATTGCTTTTGCTATCGAGCCGTAACCGTGCATTGGTACCTGTAGTTCATTGCGCCGCCGCCAGGCGCATCCGCCCTTGCGAAAAACCGGGCGGCAGCTGAATTACAAGCGGGAATTGATCTTAACGATCAGGTCCTTGATCCTTGTTTTGAGTTCCTCCTTTTCATCTTTCGTGAAGATGTTGCTACCGTTCGATTGAAGTTGTAACAATTCCTTTCGAATCCGCTGGAACTCCTGCGACTGATGATCAAACTCGGATTTCAGCCGCATCTCAACAGCTTCCAGCTCAGACACCCGGTCTTGCAGCGTCTTGTTTTCGGATTTCACGCGAATCAGAAGGTCGGAGACAAGTCTTGCCTTCTCCCAAAGTTTCTGGAGAACCTCCTCGAAATGTCGCACGTCCTTCTTACTGACCGCCTCTTCCTCCAGTTGCTGCTCGGGCAAGATGGGACTCCTTTAGGGTTCTCTCGAAGTTTTCATGACCGTCGCAACACCGCGCCGCAACGCCTCTGAACATTCTCGACTATCTGCGCAAGAACCCGTTCAATCTCCGTGTCCGTGAGTGTGTGGTCCTGAGACTGAAACTCGAGCGCGTAGGCGAGGCTTTTCTTTCCCTGTCCCGCCTGTTCACCAACATACACATCGAATAACACCACCTGCCTCAACAACGGGCTGCCGGATTCCCGGATCACCTCTTCAACCGAAAGCTGAGAAGCGGACTGGTCGACCGAGAATGCCAGATCCCTCGAGACAGCCGGGTATCTGGGCAGCGTTGCGTATTTTCTCTCCTGAATCCCGCCGCGTCGCAAAACCTGAACTTCAAGTTCGCAGACGAAGACCCTGTCTTCAATGTCAAACCGGTCTGCGAGTTCCTGCTTTACTTTTCCGAAAGAACCGGCGTAAGTGCCGTTGATTTCAACGCCTATTGCCAAATCAGTTAAAGCGCTGCGGTTATCATAATAAATAAAACGATATTTGTCAAGACAGAACTTGGCAAGCAGCGCATCGAGCTCTCCCTTCAGGTCGAGGAGGTCAACTTCCCGTTGAACGGTGCCGTAGCTCGGTGCTCCCGTTGCCCCACTTATGAGAACAAGCAACCGCTCGTCCTCCTCGTAGGCGTCTAAAAGCTCCGGGTTTTTCCCTTCCTTCAGACTGAAAACCCTGCCAATCTCAAAAAGACGCAGATTCCTGGTCCCGTGGTTCTTGTTATGCTGCACAACCTGAAGCGCGCCCGGGACAAGACTTGTCCTCAACGCCTGCATATCTGTGCTTACAGGATTGAGGACTCTGACCGCGGCCTTGCCCGGCAATGCGACGGTTTTTTCATCCTGCAGACTGATTGCGAGAATTTCGTTGAATCCACTCCCGACCAAATGACTCCGCAGATCATCCTCCCACCGGTCGACCCTCGTTGCATGGGAGAAATCAATAGCCGCTCTCGTCTTTGTTTCAATATTGTCATACCCGTAGACGCGAGCAACTTCCTCGATCAGATCGATCTCGGTCGTGAGATCGTTGCGAAAACTCGGGGGCGTCGCGGTGAGTGCTTCCGCACTGCCCGATCGTACGTCGACTCCGATTTTCCCAAGCAGCTTGCTGACCTCGTTCTTTTGAAGGGACGTTCCGAGAATCGCATTTGTCCGGGAAACCCGGAGTTTGATTTTCTGCGCTTTTCGCTTTTTCGGATATGCGTCAATGACGCCTTTGAGAACTTCTGCGCCCGTGAGTTCCTGCATCATCTGAGCTGCGCGGTTCAGTGCAACGACGGTTATCTCGGAGTCTGCCCCGCGCTCGAAGCGATACGAAGCTTCCGTCGAGAGGCCCAGGAATTTCGAGGTACGCCGAATGCTGCGCGGGTTGAAGTAGGCGCTTTCGATCAGGATGTTCGTTGTCGAATCGCTGATTTCCGAATTCATCCCTCCCATCACTCCGGCGATGGCAACGGGCCGTTCTCCGTCGCAGATCATGAGAGTCTCGGAGGTCAACGTTCTTTCTTTTCCATCCAGCGTCGTAAACTTTCCGCCATCCGCCTTCCTGACAACAATGGTGTGGCTGGCGAGCTTGTCATAATCGAATGCGTGGAGCGGATGTCCATACTCGAGCAGAACGTAGTTCGTCACATCGACCACGTTGTTGACCGGACGGACGCCGACGCTCGTGAGGAGATCCTGCAGCCATCGCGGAGAGGGATGAATCTTTGCGTTCCGCAAAACACGAGCGGAGTACCGCGGACAGCCGTCTTTGTCCACCACCTTCACTGCGGCATACTTCGACGCGGGGACAGAACTTTCTTTCAGAGAGATGGAAGGAAGAGTGACCTTCTTGTTGACGAGAAGAGCGACTTCGCGTGCGACGCCGATGTGACTGAGGCAGTCCGCGCGATTGGGCGTGATTCCGATCTCGTAGACAATATCATTCTGCCGCAGATGACGGGCAAGCGGAGTGCCCACCTTTGCTTCCGGCTCGAGGACGAGAATGCCATCGGCATCCTTCCCGAGTCCGAGCTCGAAGGCGGAACAAATCATACCGTTCGATTCGACGCCACGGATTTTCGCGCGTCCAAGGGTAAACGGGTTTCCCTCGGGGTCATGCTGGTTGTGTGGAATCGTTGCACCGACGAGCGCCACCGCCACTTTTTGACCGGCCGCGACGTTGGGGGCTCCGCACACGATTTCCTGAACTGCCGGGCCCACGTTGACTTTGCACACCGTCAACCGGTCCGCATTCGGATGCCTGGCACGCTCGAGCACTTCTCCCACTACAAACTTGTCGAACTTCTTCCCAAGGTCCTCGTAGCTCTCCACTTCGAGCCCGAGCATCGTCAGACCTTCGACGAACTGCTCCGGCTTCAGCTTGAAGTCGATGTATTTCTTAAGCCAAGTTTGAGAAACCTTCATGGAAAGAAATATCGAATATTGAACAAGGAATGTTGAATGATGGAGGGTTTATGGCCAAGTGATGAAAGAGAAATATTGAATATTGAACAAGCTTGCCCGCCGCAGCTTTTTTTTTCGAAGGCGAGGAATGTTGACCTGTGAGCTTCTTGCCGGGAACATGGTTCGCCCCTTCGCCAGGCTCAGGACAAGCTTCGCTCACCATGACGGTTTGTTTTTTTTCTTTCCCCTCAAAATCCCTTTGCGCCTTCTTTGCGTCCTTTGCGGTTAGTCTCTTAAACGCGCTCTAAAACTGCTTCAAAAACCTCACATCATTCTCATACAACAGACGGATATCGTCTATACCGTGTCGGAGCAACAACGGGCGCTCGACGCCGAAGCCGAACGCGAAACCGGAGATTTTCTCGGGATCATAGCCGACATTGCGCAGCACGTTGGGGTGTACCATACCGGAACCGACGATTTCGAGCCAGCCTGAGTACTTGCAGACGCGGCATCCTTTTCCCGAACACAGGTAGCACGTGATGTCCATTTCGGCGCTCGGCTCGGTAAACGGAAAGAAGCTCGGACGGAAACGGTATTTGATCCCGCTTCCGTAGTACTGTCTGGCGAATGAGATCAGCGTCCCCTTGAGCTCGCTGAACGTCACTCCTTTATCCACATAAATGCCGTCGACCTGGTGGAACTGCACGAGACTGCGCGCGCTGACCGCTTCATTCCGATAGGCTTTTCCGGGCATAATCGCGCGAACGGGCGGTTTCTGGTTCTCCATGATGCGAACCTGCACCGGCGTGGTGTGGGTCCGAAGGAGAATCTGCTTTGATTTCGTGATGAAAAATGTGTCCTGCATGTCCCGAGCCGGATGGTCGGGCGCGAAATTGAGTGCCTCGAAGTTGTAGTAGTCGCTCTCGATCTCGGGTCCCGTAACAATGGAGAACCCCATACCGAGGAAGATGCGCTTGAACTCCTCGATTGTCTGAACGACCGGATGTTTTGATCCCAGCGGCCTGGGACGGCCGGGGAGAGTGACGTCGAACGGAAGTTCTTTGGGGGCGAGGGATTTTTCCAGCTCGGCCCGGAGGTTATCAAACTGTGTCTGAGCGAAGGCGCGGAGCTCGTTGATGAGCTTTCCGAGCGACGGCTTTTCCTCTGCCGCCGCAGTCTTCAGGCTTTCGAACAGATCCGCAATGATTCCCTTGCGCGCGAGGTACTTGACGCGGAAGTTCTCGAGGTCATCCAACGTTCGGATGGTTCCGAGGTCGGAGAGGAATTGCTGCCTGATTTGATCGAGCTTTTCACGCATGCGGAGGGTCCAAAACTTGGACATTGGATGTTGAGCATTGGATATTGGAAATTGAAAGCATCAATGTCCAACAACCAATATCCAACTTCTGCATTGCATTGTTGCCCTTAAGGGCGACCTACCGGGTCCAAAAATCCCTCGACATTGGGTGTTGGGAGTTGGATATAGGAAATTGAAAGATCAATGTCCAATAACGAATGGCCAATTTCCAATGTCCAAGTTCCACTTATTCTGTCGCCTTACGGGCGACCTACCGAGGTTTGGAGGTCTTTCATTGACCGTTAAAACAAATCTTCCCACCGACCAAAAACTTTTCAGCGAGGCCGTCGTGACCTCCTTGAAAAAACGGTGGTGAGAAGATTCAGCTTACGCTGTGGCAAACTTGACGACTTCGGTGAAAGCCTCCGGGTGATGGACGGCAAGATCCGCCAGCACTTTCCGGTTGATGCCCACCTGTTTCTTGTCCAGTCCCGTGATCAGCTTTGAATACGTGGTGCCGTTCAGACGGGCTGCGGCATTGATTCTGGTGATCCAGAGACCCCGGTACTCGCGCTTCTTGGTGCGCCGATGCCGGTAGGCGTGCGTTCCTGCTTTGTCGATGTGGTGTTTCGCAACGGTGAGGACTTTACTTCGGGCGCCCCAGTAACCTTTTGCCCGGGCAAGGATTTTCTTTCTCCGGCGGTGGGACGCGACTTTATTTTGTGAACGAGGCATTGCTGTCTTCCTTTCTGAGTTACGCTAACAAAAATCTTCGAACTTTATAGGCTTCGGTCTTGGCAACAAATCCCGGCTTGCGCAGATGGCGCTTGCGCTTGCTCGATTTTGACGTCAGGATGTGGCTTCGGAATGCCTTATGGCGCTTGATTTTTCCGTTTGCCGTCATTTTGAATGTCTTTGCCGCGCTGCGGCGGGATTTCATCTTTGGCATACGCTACTTTTCCTTTTCCTCTTTTGGTTGTTTGTCTGTGCTTTTCTTTTTCGATTTGTCGGGAACAAAGTACGTGACCATCTGCCGGCCTTCCATCTTCGGCTCCTGGTCCAACTTGGCGATGTCGGACAGTCGTTCGGCGAACCTGCTCAGGATTTCCCTGCCATGGTCCTGGTAGGTGATCTCTCTGCCCTTAAACACCACTGTCGCCTTCACTTTGTGCCCTTCTTCGATAAATCCCCTTGCGTGGCGCGTCTTGAACTCGAAGTCGTGTGTATCGGTGTTCGGGTGGAACCGGATTTCCTTGACGAGCGTGACG
>JBARRO010000224.1:0-65514 GCA_049644265.1 Bacteroidota bacterium | reverse complement strand
CATTCATGGTGCGTCCTTCTGCTTTGTTCTTCGACGCTTGCAATCAACTGCGAGGGGATTATTTTCGTGTGATGTCGAGCTTCAGAAAATGCGTTGCACACGAAATGCAGGGATCGTAGTTTCTGATCGATTGTTCCAGCTTCCAGGTCAGCTGCTCCTGGGGTTCGTCCTGATGGGTGGTGACAAAATCCCGGAGGTCGGATTCGATCGTTTTCTGGTTCTGTGAAGTAGGTGGGACAATCTTTGCATCCAGTATGATCCCCCTGTCGTCGATGCGGTAGCGGTGGAAGAGAATTCCCCGGGGCGCCTCGGTGCATGCGCAGCCGATCCCTGCAGCAGGATGAACCTCGACGAACGGCTTCTCCGGCATCGTGTAGGTGCCGATGATCCGGAGCGCTTCCTCGCAGGCGTAGAGCGTCTCCACCGCGCGGACGATGATTCCCTTGAAGGGATTGTTACACGTCGTCCCGAGGCCGGCGGCCCTGGCAACATTCTGAACGTCCGAAGGCAGTCTGTCGAAATTGAGGCTGTATCGTGCCAACGGTCCAACGAAGTAGGATCCGCGGGCTTTAAGCACCGAATGCAGAGCGTTCGAGTGCGCAACATGCTCCTCGAGGAAATGATTGTCGTACTCGCGCACGGGGATATCGAGGCCGCGGTTCGAAACGAGCCGTCCCTCGTTGAACGGATACTCCGTCGGATGTCGGAGCGCGACAAACTCATAGTCTTTTTCAAACTCTGGAAACGGAAGCGTTGCCACCCACTGGACAGTTTCGATCGACGCATCGCGGGCTTTCTGCAGGCGGTCGACAAGGGTGAGAAGCTCCTGTTTTCTAGGCGCCCTGTAAAATCCTCCTACACGCGCGTTGATGGGATGAATCTCTCTTCCCCCTACGAGATTGACGATGTCGTTCCCAACCTTCTTGAGACTCAAACCGCGGGTCACCTCCGCGGGATGGTCTTTTGCCATCTGAATTGCGTCCTCGTAACCCAGAAAATCCGGTGCATGGAGCATGTAGACATGCAGGGTGTGACTTTCGATCCACTCTCCGCAATACAGCAATCTTCGTAGTTCCCGCAGGGGTCCGTCAATCCGTACGCCGCACACGTCCTCCATCGCGTGGATGGAGCTCATCTGATATGCCACGGGGCAAATACCGCAGATGCGTGCTGTGATGTCCGGCGCCTCCGTGAATTTCCGGCCGCGCAGAAACGCCTCAAAAAACCGGGGTGGCTCGAAGATGACGAATTTTGCGTCGACGACAGACCGGTCTTTGATCTGCACGGAAAAGGCGCCTTCGCCTTCGACACGGGCGAGGTAGTCGACTTTCAGCGTTTTACTTTTCATGCGACTCACTTTCCTTCCGAAATGCTTCCGCATAAGCGTTGTAATTCCGGAAGAGCCAGAGAATCTCCTGTTCCTGCATTCCGAGGTTCATCCACGAACGGCTCAGAGAGCTGGTGTTGGGTGTTTCTTTGGGCCCGTAACAGCCGAAACAGCCGCGACGGTACGTCGGGCAAAGGGCGTTGCATCCGGCCTGCGTGACAGGACCGAGACACGGTGGCCCGTGTGTGACGAGCCCGCAAACATTTCCCTTTCTCTTGCATTCAACGCAAACACTATACGTCGGGATGTTCGGTTTGCGGCCGTTCAGGAATGCGTTGAGCACTTCCACGAGCTGGAGCTTGTTGATCGGGCAGCCGCGCAGCTGAAAGTCCACGAACACGTGGTCGGCAATGGGAGTGGACTTGTTCAACGTGTCGATGTACTGCGGCGAGGCGTAGACAATCGCCGTGAAATCTTTAACGTCTTTGAAATTGCGCAGCGCCTGAATGCCCCCTGCGGTCGCGCAGGCGCCGATGGTCACGAGAAATTTCGAGTCCCGGCGAACCTGGTGAATCCGCTCGGCATCATGGGGGGTCGTGATGGAGCCTTCGACCAGCGAAACGTCATACGGTCCTTTGACCACAGCCCGCGATGCCTCCGGGAAATTCGCAATGTCGACTCTCCCGACGACGGCGAGGAGCTCGTCCTCGCAGTCAAGCAGGCTCAGCTGACAACCGTCGCACGAAGAGAATTTCCATACTGCAAGCTTGGGCTTTCCGCTCCTGGCCACATCACACCTCATGCTTCATGAGAAGGTCTTTCACTTTCGAGTACGGAAACACCGGACCGTCTCTGCACACAAACAGCTGCTGGTACTGGCAATGTCCGCACAAACCGATGCCGCATTTCATGTTACGTTCCAGCGAGACAAAGATGTTTGCATCCGGAACACCGCGCTTTTGAAGTTCCTGCACAGTGAAGCGCATCATAATTTCCGGTCCGCATACGAGGGCCACGGTGTTCGGGGGACTGAAAGGAGCTCGTGGAATCAACGAGGTGACCACCCCAACGCTCCCTTTCCACGAGGGCGCGGCACGATCCACCGTTACGTGGATGTCGAGATCCAGACGGGTTCGCCATCGCTCCAGTTCGTCCCTGTACAGAATGTCGTCCGGCGTCCGGGATCCATAGAGCAGGGCCACGCGGCCATATTGCTCGCGGTGCGCCAGGATGGTGTAGAGGGCGGGGCGAAGAGGCGCAAGGCCGATGCCGCCCGTGACAATTACGATATCTTTGCCTTGTGCATCGTGGAGTGGCCAGCTTGTTCCGTACGGGCCGCGCACGCCGAGGACGTCGCCCTTTCTGAGTTTCCGCATCGCTTTTGTGACTGTCCCGACCGCGCGCGTGGTGTGCACGAGATTGCGGGTGCGATCAGGATTCCCGCTGATGGAAATCGGGATTTCTCCCACGCCGAACACGTAGAGCATATTGAATTGGCCGGGGGAGAACGATAGGACGTCGTCGGGAACGGAGGGACGCAGGTCAAAAGTGAATGTATCCCTCGTTTCGCTCGATACTCTCCCGATCACATACGGACGCGGGATCATGGCTTCGGAAGACGATGACGTATTCATGGCCGATTCAGGATTCGGCGTAAATGTCCAGGAGCTGCAATCGCATCGACTGGAGACGTTGTTCAAGGATGTTCGAAAATCTCTTGAGCAGCTCGTAGCCGAGGTCGTGGTCGTTTTCGCATTTCTTTCGCAGACACGTTGCATCGAGAGCAATGGCGCGAGTCAGTTCCGTTGCCACGGCGTCGAAGTGCCAGCGATACGGCGGGAAGAGCCACGACCAGCCGAGGACCTCGCCCTCTCCCATGGTCTGGATTGTCACCAATCCTTTGGGTGGAAGGTGCAAGTGGAGAGCGACCGAGCCCCCACGAATGATGAAGAATTTCGTTGCCTCATCTCCTTCATGGAATATGTGCTCACTCGGGTCGAAACGCACATTGGAGGCGCACCCGACGATCAGGTCCAGATGCTTTTTCTCGAGATCTTTGAGGAACGGATGCTGAGCGATGATTGGTTCTAGGGTTTCCATGCGTTGCTCCTTAGGAACTTCCCGAAACTTGTTGATGCTCACGGATGTGCTTTGCTTCTTCTGTAAGGTCAATCCCGACCGGGCACCATGTAATGCAACGGCCGCAGCCCACGCAACCGGATGTTCCAAACTGATCGATCCAGTTCGCGAGCTTGTGGGTCATCCATTGGCGGTAACGCGATTTTGCGCTCATCCGCAGACTTCCGCCGTGGATGTAGGAGAAATCAACGGTAAAGCATGAATCCCACGCCCGCCACCGTTCGGCGATAGCGCCCGTGAGGTCGGTGGTATCCTCGACGGCCACGCAGAAACAGGTCGGGCATACCAGGGTGCAGTTCGCGCAGGTCAGGCAGCGTTTCCCGACCTCTTCCCAACGGGGATGGTCTGTGTTTCTCTGAAGAAGTTCTTTGAGTCCCGTTGTTTCCAGCTTCCTTTTGATGGATTGCTCCGCTGTGCGGATGATCCTGTCTGCCTCGCGGCGATCGGTGTCACTGGCTTCGCTGTGGGGAATACCGGCCATGAGCTTTTGCCCGCGTTGGCTGCCCGTCTCGACAACGAAATAATGTCCTTCCCCCACCACCTCCGTAAGTGCAAGGTCGAAGCCGGTTTTCGCCTCGGGCCCTGTCTGCATGGAGCTGCAAAAACACGTGCTGGCCGGCTGACCGCAGTTGACTACGACGATGAACAGGTTCTCCCGGATGGTCTGGTATGCCTCATCCTTGAACACCTGGTTCATGAATACGTTGTCCTGGAGAAAAATCGCCTGGAGCTCGCAGGGCCGCACTCCGACAAGCGCATACCTCGGTGGGTGGTCTCCTTCGATTCTGTTGGACACTATCCGGAACTGGTGGTCGTCTTTGGCGATGCTAAGAAGCTTGAAAAGAGGGGGGAAGAGAAAGGACTTTGGGGATTTCGGTCCGACGGCGTAGCCGAACATAGCACGGTCGTTCCGTTGTTTGAGTCGATACGCGCCGGGTTGCTGTTCATCGGTCATGCCGTGGGGAAAGTCCGCCGCGGAGTTGATACGTTCAAAGACGACGGCTCCCTCCTGGATGGTCGGGCCGAGAACGACATATCCCTGGTTCTTTAGCGAGGCAACAAGCGTCTCCATGGCTTCGGCCTCAAACCGAAGCGCTGGGTTGTTGCTCGACCTCGTCGATGGCTGCATGATCCGCCCTCGCGTTTGTTATGACAGCCCCGTCCACTCTCTGAGTTGAACCGCCCGAGAACATTGTGCGGTTGTCTCAAGAATGAGAAAGCATCGTCTTAAAGAGTTGTCAAAGTCCATGCCAAGTCTCTGCGAGAGTGCGCAAATTCAAGGTCAACTTCGGCATTGATCATCGGATATTGGGATGTTGGATATTCCTAAAGAATTGCGAGCGTTGAACACGAAGTGTTTGCGGATGAGGAGACTCGAGAGAACCTCTCGCGAGATTGAGAAGAACGAGCGGACACAATCCCGCAATTGTGAGAAGTGGAATTCCCAGGTTCTGAATCGTGAGGGGAGATTTTCCGAAACCATGTGCTAGAAGAAACGATCGCCGATGATTTGGATCACGAAGGTTATTGACATTGCCCGGAGCGAATCCGAAATTGCGTCACTCAATCATAGGCCCCAGCGTTCGCCGCAGGGGACTCCTATGTGAAAAAGACTGGAGCAGGGAACTAGAAGCCTCTGTTGGCAAACGCCGGCAGAGGTTTTTCGTTTTCAGGTGGGGAACGTGCTGTGCCGCTGCGCCATCACCCCGATGGAGAACGTGACTCACCGAATGTGAACTTCAAAAGAGCGGCTTCAGGGGAAAACAATTCTCAATTACTGAGTGCATCCGGAGATTTTCTCGGATCACATGCGATCACTCAGACATCCATTGTTGAAAGGGAGGATGTTATGAAACATCTTGGGTCGCTGAGTCTTGCTTTCATTCTGCTTCTTCCGCTGCCTCTTCTCGGAGAAACGCAGGACTCGGTATTCGTTACATTCCTGGCAAACACTTCCACCGTACCGGACACGTTGACGCCATCTTCGTTTGTTCAAGTCCGTGGCAGCGTCGAGACTTTTGGGCCGTGGAATTTGTCCTCACAGGCAATTCTCACAAACATCGGAGGGGACTATTGGATCGGAACATACCGGCTGCACGTGGGGGATACGATCCAGTATAAGTTCTTTACGAATGTGAACAATCCCGTTCCGTCCGACGCCCAAAACACAGGATGGGAGGCAAACATCGCGGGTGACACGGGGAATCGTTCCCTTATCGTTGGACCCGTGGACACCGTCCTCCCCCTCCAGTATGTAAACGGATTTCAGCAGGGATTGGAGCAGTATTGGCGGCCGTACCCGGAACCGTCTGAATTCATCGCAGTCATGTTTCGGGTGAACATGTCGAGCCAACCTGCCTTTGACAAAAATACGCAGTTCGTCGGTGTCCGGGGCGGCACGGCTCCGCTGAGTTGGGAGATGACAAACCTTGTCCTCACAAGGGAAAACCAGTATCCCAACGGTGCAACAAACTACGATGGGACGAACTTCTGGTCGGGAGTTGCAGAATTTCCTGCCGAAGTCTTCACGGGAGAGGTGCAATATAAATTCGTGATTCTCGACGGTCCAGGCCAGGAAGCGACAGTTCTCTCGTGGGAAGGTACGATTCTTTCTGCCCCCGACGTGTATCCCGACGGGAATAGGTTCATTGCAGCAAACCCGTCGCGCGTAGATACAACCCTCTTTTGGAAATTCTGGGAGAATCGGCCGCCCGCCGGCGCAATTTTGGGTGAATATATACCGGATGCCAACACGCAGCTGCTGCTTCACTTGAACGAAACCAGCGGCGCAGAAGTGATTGATGCCAGCGGCTATGGGAATAACGGATCCGCAACCGGGACGAGCGTTATTGGCGGGAGATTTGGAAACGCGAAGGGGTTCGAAGGTACAGCACACATTTCAATCCCTCCCTCGCCATCCATATTCCTCGGAGATCAGAACTATACGATGGAAATGTGGGCGAAGTCCCCGGTACTTTCACAGAACGGCATGCTGATTCAGAAAGAAATGATTCATTCGACGCCGGGATTCCACTTCTTCATCGGTGGTGCGGGCTCTCTTCAGGGACGAATCATTCATTCTTTTTGGGACGGCACACACCCGGAAAGAAATATCTTTAGCAGGAGCAGGGTAGACGATCTCCGGTGGCACCATGTCGCCGTGGCGAAGTCCGGCTCAATGGTCTCGATGTTCGTGGACGGTATCCTGGAGGCGCGCATCGATGCCTCAGAGATGTTTGGAATCGGCAATAGTGAAATGCTTACCGTTGGTTGGAGTCTCGCAGGCTGCGCCGTTGATGAGCTCCGCATTTCCCAGATTGCCCGCTCACCTCAGGAATTCAATCTTCAGCTTCCCCCAAGGAATCTCGTGGCGGAGTTTTCCGGTGGTGTGGTGAATCTTAACTGGGAAAACGGAGGCGGTGCGGTACCGGTTCAATTGTATAAGATTTACAGAGGATTGGACTCGACAAACATGTCGCTCCTTTATTCGACCGCCTCGACGTCAATACCGGACGGCGATGCTACAAGCGGGATTGCGTACTACTATCGCGTTTCGGCTGTGGATGTGACGGGTTTTGAAGGAAAGATGAGTTATGCAGCATCGACCGAGAGTGTTCTTAGACTGCCTCCCTACTCAACCTCAAGCCAGTATCTCAACGATCAAATTGCAGCGGACGCAGGACGCCCTGCTAATCGTGTATATGAGCTGGAGCGTGGAGGGATCTATTTAGTGAACTCGCAGATCTCCAATCCGGGATGGACGCTGCGAATCCATGCGGATAATTCAGAGGTTACGCAGAAACCTGTGGTGATGCTCTATCCCCCCGCGAACGGCATCTCTCCAGGGCCTTGCATCGATGTTTTGGGAAATGTCGAATTGAAGAACCTGTCGATCACGGGGTACTATGAAGTGGCAGACACAAACTTGAGGAACACCCGGGGGGGGCTCATTGCAATACAGTCGGGCACTTCGGGATGGAGAATAGACATTGACGGATGTATTCTCTCCAACTCCACCGGCAACCATATCCGGACTGATGGTGCTGCGTCGGTAATCCGGGTGACGAATACGATCTTTGCCAACATGGGTTATCTTGGCAAATCCAATCTGGGTGCGGGCAAAGCGATCGACGTGCGGGCAAATCCGATCGATTCCCTTATCATTCAAAACTGCACGTTCGTCAACTGGCAGGATCGCATCATCCGCCACTACAACGGTACAAATCCGAGCGGACCGATTGGGTATCTGCTCTTTGACCACAACACGCTCGTCAACGGCATGTCCTTCCACGGGATGCTATCCTTGGGTACTCTCGGGGGTCAGGCGATTATTACGAACAACCTGTTGGTCAACCCGTTTGCGCTTGGAGAAGACGCGGATGCGACACGCCAGGTCGAGTTCGCGCCCAGTGGAGAGAGGGATGCGTTCGGGGGGAATCGGATGACGTGGATCCTCTCCATCCCGGATTTCACTACGCAGTGGACTATTTCGAACAATTACCACGCCATTACCGCAGACGGGCAGGGCTTCTACAACGAGAACGCCGCCGCAGGGGTGACCGGCGAAGGTTCACCGTTGACATGGCATATCAACAGTCGTCTCGGGGCAGATTCCGTCAACGCGTTCAGGAAAGTGAGTGTTCAGATGAGCAACGTGCCGGCCCTGATGTTGAACCTCATGCGCTGGTATCGTTCACCATCCGGCGGCAACAAGACGAAAAATACGCCGGGCGCATGGGTATACGGCGATGTCAATGTCCATCCCTATTCCGACCCCAACGACTACGACCGCAAAGGGTACGAGTATCTGCAATGGTCTTTGAACTGTTCCTACCGGACCAGTGAAACGCCGGTGAGCAACGACGGACAAACCGTTGGCGACACACGATGGACATATCTCGGTTCTCTTGGCACGCTCGCAATCCAGAGTCCGAACGGCCTCGATGCCTGGATGGCAGGCACACAACACGATATCACGTGGACGAGTACCGGCGTGAACACGGCTACCTTGCTGTACACGACAAACGGAACATCGTGGGACATTATCGCCTCCGGCATTCCGGCGAGCCAGGGATCATACACCTGGACAGTCCCCGATGGTCTTTCTGCAGTTTGCCGCATTCTCATCAGGGACGACGAATTCACGAACGTGGATGACTGGAGTGATGCTTACTTCACGATCTACCGCGGAGGCTCGATGTTCACGCCAGTGCCCGGCAACAGTGGCATCCGGACAGTCTCCGGCCAGTTCAGCTGCGCCTGGGGTGACTATGACGCCGATGGGGATCTTGACGTGTTTATCGCGGGATCGGCACAACCAAATGTGTTGTACCGGAACAACGGTGAAGGATTTACCGATGTGACCGCAACGGCAGGCCTTTCAGCCCAGTTTGGATGGAACTCCGGCACTTGGGGAGACATCGACCATGACGGAGACCTGGACCTCTTTATCGCCGGCCACGGAATACGTTTGTTCCGCAATGATGGCGGCTTGTTTGTGGATATCACTGCTGAATCACATCTGGAATTTGTGGCAATTCCCAATGTGGTCAACTTACAGGTTGCCCTGGGGGACTATGATCGGGACGGAGATCTGGATCTGGCACTTGCGGGAGGCAACGGCGTATCGTTGCCAATCCTCATTCTCAGGAATGACGCCGGCGTCTTCTCCGACGTTGCAGCATCAATGGGAGTGGCCATTCCTCTCGAGTCATGGAATCCTGCTTGGGTGGATGTCGACGGTGACGGCGACCTTGACCTCTGGATGCCGACGATACGGAACACGGGTCAGGGTTGTGTATTGCTCATCAATCAAAACGGGCAGTTCGTACGCAGTAATCCGAATTCAACCGGCATCCATGCACTGTCGGCAATCACTTCAAGCTGGGGAGATTACAATAACGATCAGCGAATGGATCTGTTTGTCATACCGTATTCTGGCGACAATGACGGGAATGCCAAATTGTATCACAACGAAGGCGGCGGAACGTTTACCGAGGTTTCGCAAAGCATGGGATTGAACCAACAGTTCGCGGGCTCTCGCGGAACTGCCTGGGGGGATTATGATAATGATGGCGATCTCGATTTACTCGTCGGATCAAGGTCTAGTAACACATTGCAGAAGTTGTATCGGAACGATCAAAGCACCTTCGTCGAGGTTGGGCAGGAAACCGGAGTCGGAGTTCTTGGCAGCTTCAGAAGCGCTGTGTTTGTCGATTTCGACAATGACGGCTTCCTTGACATCTATTTCAACGAAGGGTACGCGAGCGGCTATCCTGGCATCTCAAAGCTCCTCCTCCACAATCAAGGAACTCCCAACCACTGGTTCGGAGCGAAACTCCTGGGAACCACCGACAACGCCGCCGGGATCGGAGCCCGCATTACGGTGAAATTGGGGCCTCTGAGCAAGATTCGTGACATCCAAGCCGGTGCCGGAGGAATGACACAGGGAGATTTGTGGGGAGAGTTCGGGCTTGGGCCGAATCCGATTACAGACGGGGTCTACATACAATGGCCCGGCGGACAAGTCGATAAACACATCAACTTGCCTGGTAATCAGTACTACACCTTCATGCAAGGGCCGGCACCTCAAGGATTTTCCGCCATTGCAGGAGATGAAAAGATCCTCCTTCGATGGAACAGGAATACGAACGAGGACTTCGCGCACTATAAGGTCTATCGGGTACCTGAGGGTGGCACCTACGCGTTGATTACGACTCTCACCTCTATCAGCGACACTTCCAATATGCAGAGTTCCCTCGTGAATGGTCAGCGATACACCTACATGGTTTCCGCAGCAACTTCGTCTTCCATTGAATCGTACGCAGCCACACAAGCGATTGCCGTTCCGGTTTCCGTCCATGGAGACAGGTCGGTCCTTCTGACTGGGACTGCGAACATTCGCATTCCCGCAAGCCCGGACGTTGGGTCTGCTGTGACAGTGGAAGCATGGATCTATCCTATGAAAATGACCGGCCCGGACGGGGTAATCTTTAGAAGATTCACACCGGATCTCTCTGATCCGTTCCTTGCTTACTCCCTCCATCTCCACCAGAGCACTCCCGGAAACCAGCCCACACTCATGTTCCAAATCTCTGACGGAACGCCGGGAAGCGTGGTCGGTGTCTCGAGCGGACCGACGACAATACCATTCTTCGCCTGGACACACGTGGCAGGTGTCTATACAGGCTCGCAGCTGCAAGTGTATGTTAATGGCGCACTTGTCGGTCAGGCTGCGGCTCCTTCGATCGACCTCAACGGTGGCCAAGTACGGATGGGAGTCGATGTGGCCCCCGCTACCACCAGTGCCTTCTTCGGATTCATCGACGAAGTGAGGCATTGGGGTGTGGTGAGGAACGAGTCGGAAATCTTGGCGGGAATGGGTGGTATCGATCTTGCAGGACAGTTGCCCGAATTGATCGGGTATTGGAAGTTCGAGGAGATTCAACCGGAAAACCTCAGCCCTATTGCAGATGTCAGCAGCGCCCAGACCACCGGAGAATATCGCGTCAGTGCGACGACGCAATTGTTCACGCCGTTTGAACCGGCGGGAGGGACGCCGTCCGCTTCAGTTCTGCCGAATCCGGTGGATTTTGGATTCTTTGAGCCGAATGAGCCGAACATCCGCATGATGCATGTGACCAACAGCGGTACAGCGAAACTTGTTGGATTCTTCCCACCCGGCGGTGCGGTATTTCTGGAACCAGGCGCCGACGGAATGTTTGGCGTCAACCCGCCGTGGTACGTCGACCAAAATTCTCCAGGCTCACCGATTGTTCTGGCTTCGCAAATGCCGTTCATTAATAATTCTCCTGCCTCACCGGTGTTCGTATCGGTGACGGGAACTCCTCTGCAACCGAAGAAATTCGATGCGAACAATATCAGCATGAGTGTTCGCCGAACCGGCCAGAATGCGCGCGACGCGCTTACGAACAATTCCGGGCTGGAATACCCGAAGGGGAGCGGAAAATTCTCGGTCTACGCGGCCGGTCTCTGGCTTGGTGCCCAGATCAACGGAGTTCCGACCATCGGCGTGGCGCACTACAATTCAGAGTATCGAGCAGGACCTGCAGTTGGAGGTACTCCTGTCGACCCGTCGAATCCGCGCTACAGAGTATACAAAATCTCCCGTGGAGACAACTCGGCCAATAGTGCGGACTACGCATCGTGGCCGGCAGACCTTGGTGCTCCTGTCAACAGTGACGGAACACCCCGGTTGCTTGGCGATCAGACGCTCTTCTCGGTGTACAACGATCTGAGTCCTCAGGGACATTTCTATGGATCTGCACCTCTTGGAGCCGAAGTGCAGCAAACGACATTCGGTTTTGATGAACCGGGTGCGCTCGACAATACTGTGTTTCTACACTTCAAAATCATCAATCGCGGCAATCAACAGTGGACGAATGCCTATGCCTCGCTCTGGAGCGATCCCGACCTCGGTGATGCTACTGACGATCTGATTGGTTCTGATGCTCCGAGAGATCTGGCGTATGTATACAATGGGCGGCCCAACGACGCACAGTATGGCAACACTCCTCCTGCGGTTGGATACGTGTATCTGAGCGGTGCACTTCCCGGCAAACCGCTGCGAACGTTCACCTACCATACAAACGGGGATCCCCGACTCAACGACCCGTCGAACCCCATGCAATTCTATTTCTATATGCAGGGGTTGAATCGTGACGGGAACTCCTATATCGACCCGACAACCGGTCAACCTACTATCTATCCTCTTGGAGGAAATCCTCTGAACGGTACCGGATGGGTCGATCAGAACCCGGCGGACAGAAGGTTTGTCCTGAATTCGGGACCGTTTGATTTGCCGCCCGGAGGAAGCACTGAAGTGACCTTGGCAATTGTTGTCGGCCAGGGTACCGACAATCGCAATAGTATTGTTTCGTTGGCACATGCGGTGGATCAGGTGCGCCAGTTCCATGCGAATGGGGGTGTACTCATTCCGCCAGTGTCTTGGACATTCAGCTCCAACACGGGGAAGAACGCGACGATCGGTGTGAACACCGCGATTAATCCAAAGATCGGGACACAGCCTTTGAGGTCGGGAGACGCTGTCGGTGTCTTCTACGATCGCGATGGTCAACTAATGTGCGGCGGATATGGCATCTGGCAGGAAGGTCGAAACCTCGCCGTTACGGCATGGGGTGATGACCCTCAGACTCCGGAGAAGGATGGCTTTGCCGAAGGCGAAGTCCTCCGATTTAAAGCGTGGGATGGACAGGCGGGAAACGATTACAATGCACAGGTGGCGTTCCAGAGCGGAGGAACAGTCTACCAGACCAACGGCATCTACGTGCTGAGTTACTTCCATGGAGTTACGACGGTCGATCATGCCATTGTTCTCAATCCCGGCTGGAATATGGTGTCAAGCAATGTCACACCCCGCGATGCAATGATCGAGGTTCTGTTCTCATCCGTCCGGGACAACATGGTGCTGATGAAGAACGGAGCAGGCCAGGTATACTGGCCGTCCTTTGGAGTCAACCAGATCGGTAACTGGAACGATGTCCATGGCTATCAGATCTACATGCTCAACAAGGATACGCTGGATGTTATAGGCAACCTCATTGCTCCTCAGAACACTCCGATGAGCCTTGCTCAGGGCTGGAGCTTGACATCCTACCTCAGATCGTCACCGCTTCAGGCCGACCTGGCACTCCAATCGATCCTGAACAACCTGGTATTGGCCAAGAACAATAATGGACAGGTATTCTGGCCGTCGTTCGGGATCAATAACATCGGAGACATGAGACCCGGCGAGGGATACCAGCTCTATCTGTCTCAAGCAAGTACACTGACATATCCTGCAAACGCATCGCTTCCGAAAGCGGCGGGATCGTTTGTTGCCCTGCCAGAACCGGAGCATTTCAAGGTCTTGAATCCCGGAACAGGAGCAAACGCGGTGGCCCTGGTGAGAAGCAATGAGCTGAAAGACCTGGACGAGATCGGCATCTGGTGCTCGTCGCAGCTTGTCGGTGCCGGGGTGATGGTTGAGGGCAGAGCGCTCGTAACGATCTGGAGTGACAACGCTGTAACCACAGAAACAGTCGAAGGCGCAAAAGAGAGCGAGAAACTTGTCCTTCAGGCGTGGTCGAGGGCAGAAGGAAAGACGAAGAAGATCAACCCGGTGTCCGTGACAGACGGACTCACGGGGAAGGACGCCAAGGGTGAAATCGTGTTCGTGCAGAATTCCGTTCTGGTGATTCAGACGAAGGTGGAGCAGGAAATCCCGACGGAATTCTCACTGGCGCAGAACTATCCGAATCCGTTCAACCCGGCGACCGTTATCGAATTCGGCTTGCCGCAGGATTCGCGGGTAACGCTGGAGATCTTCAACCTCCTCGGTCAGGTAGTGTCACAACTGATTCCGGGGGTGGATTTCAAAGCAGGATACCACAAGATCTCGTTCGAGGCGCGCACGCTTCCGAGCGGAATCTATGTCTATCGTGTCCGTGCCGGAGATTTTGTGCAGGCGAAGAAAATGCTGCTGCTGCGCTAAAGTGAATCAACAGAAGTCTGACTTCGTGAGCGGGAAGCGAGGTATTCCATGAGACGAGTCAACTTGGTATTCCTTTTGGCGACAGCACTCGTGGTTGCACGTGCGCCGGCCCAGAATACCAGGCACTTTCTGTACGCAGGTACTACCGGCTCCAATGCGACGATTGCCATTCCACTTCTGGCGAATCCCAACATTGCGGGGATTCCTCTCGTGGGTGGCGACGAAATCGGCGTCTTCACGGCCGGCGGTATCTGCGTGGGTGCAGCGGTCTGGTTGGAAGCAGACGCCGTCCTCACGGTGTGGGGAGACAACAACCTCACGCCTGAGGTCGACGGTCTCACTGCAAACGAGCAGATGCTGTTCCGCGTATGGAGTTCCGTGCGAAACACAGAATACAGCCTCGTGAGCGTTGTCTACTCAAACGGAAATGGCCTGTATTCAAGCAACGGTATTTACGTCCTCTCCCAGCTGATTGCTCAAGCTCCACCGGACAAGCCCTCGCTACTCTATCCCCAAAACGGATCAGGAAACACATCGACATCATTGATGCCGAGTTGGAATCCTCTGGCCCGGACAACGGCGTATCATCTTCAAATCGCAACGGACCATGCGTTTGAACAGGTTGTTCTTGACAACAACGCGGTTCTTGATACGAAAGCGGCTGTGGGACCGCTGCAAAAGAGCACGCAGTTTTACTGGAGAGTCCGTGGGGAAAATGCCGCAGGATTCGGTGCCTGGTCTGATCCCTGGAGTTTTACGACAACCGCTGTGTCCACTCCAACGCACTTCTCGTTCACTTCGGGCACGGGAAGCAATTGCACGATCGCACTGCCAGTTTCAATCAATCCGTGTATCGGCGATCGGGGACTGGCTCCGGGGGATGAGGTAGGAGTGTTTTCTCCCGCAGGACTCTGTGTCGGAGCGACGGTTTGGGAAGGGACCAATACCGCTCTCACAGTGTGGGGAGATAATGGGCAGACGATTCCAGTCGACGGAATGCTCCCCGGCGAGTCGATATCCGTCAAGGTGTGGATACTGCTCACCGGAATCGAATATCAGAACGTGTCCGTGAGTTATTTCTCCGGCAGCGGTGTGTTTGTTGCCGACCAAATCTCGGTATTCTCGTCCCTGGTCGCCCATCCGGTGTTCAATCTGTCTCTGAGCGACACCTTGGTGGATTTTGGCGTGCTTTCGCTCGGCTCTACGCTCCAGGATACCGTCACCCTTGTCAACAATAACACCTCGACGGACACGCTTGTCGTTGATCTTGGAGGAGTCAGTAGTCCTTTCTCGGTGATATCTCCGGTTGGAAGGGTTTCACTGCCCCCGGGTGGGTCGTCTCAGGTTGTGGTGAGATTCTCACCGGGCACCCAATCGACACAACCGTTTGGGGTTTCCAGGGACACGGTACTCGTTCAGACGAATGGCGGACTCCGGACCGTAGTTCTTTCGGGAGAATCGCCGTTTCCACAACTGCAGACCGATCTCCCATTGATCAATTTTTGGGATGTTCCCGTGGGTTCGTCGATGACAGTATCCTTGCATCTGTCAAATCCATCCATCAACACTCTTCAAATCGACACCGTCTTCACCGGAGGGGAGGCGTTCAGTGTTGACTGGACCCAAAAGACCATCGGTGCGTCACAAGCGGCAATTCTTCAGGTCTCGTTCCTGCCGCTTGCCAGCGGGACGCACGTTGACACTCTAAAGCTCCATAGTAACGCATCGACGGGTCTTATTTGCATCCCCTTGTTCGGCACCGTACCTGTGTCAAGGATGGTGATCTCGGCGGTCGGACTTGGTTTTGGCGACGTTGCTGTCGGGGACTCATCGGCGCGCAGTATTTGGATTCGAAACGCATCCCTCTCACCGCTGAATCTTTGGTCAGCCGTTTGTTCATACTCCGCATTCCTGACCCGGCAGAGCTTTCCGGTTGTGATTGGCGGAAATGACAGCCTTCAGATGTCCGTGGTGTTCAAACCTCAACGGTTTGGTTTCAGCGGAGATACGCTTACAATTTCATCGGACGGCGGCACCTGCACCGTATTTCTTTCAGGTGAATCGCCGTTTCCACAGTTGCAGACCGACTTTTCGTCGGTGGATTTTGGAGACCTTCCGGTCGATTCTACAGGTTCTGTATCTTTGCACCTGACAAATTCATCTGTCAATGTTCTCCAGATCGACACGGCCTTCACCGGCAGCAATACGTTCAGCCTTGACTGGACCCGAAACACCATCGGTCCGTCACAAGGGGCGATTCTACGCGTTTCGTTCCTGCCGCATGCGAGCGGGACCTATCGGGATACACTAAAGCTCGTCAGCAACGCATCGACAGGTCTGATACGTGTTCCCTTGGCTGGATCCGCATCAGTGCCAAGGATGGTGGTTTCGGATATGGGAATCGGTTTTGGCGACGTTGCTGTGGGGGATTCATCGGTGCAAAATGTTTGGATCCGAAATGCATCCCTCTCGCCTCTGAGTCTTTGGTCAGCCGTTTGTTCATACTCCGTTTTTTTTACCCGGCAGAGCTTTCCGGTTGTGATTGGCGGAAACGACAGTCTTCAGCTGTCGGTGGTTTTCAGACCTCAACGTTTCGGCCACAGCGATGATACACTCGCAATTTCATCAAACGGTGGAAACTACCGTATCGCGCTCAGCGGCCAATCGTCGAACCCCACAATTGTTCTGTCTCAAAATGCTTTCGATTTCGGCGAGAGGAAGATCAACGTCCCATTCGTTCTCGGAGGCTGGATTACCAACAATTCTGTTAACCCGCTCGTCGTCGATTCCATCGTTGTCCGCTCGAGTCAGTTCCGTATCGATACAGGACGATTTGTTGTGCCGCGACTCGACACGCTGTTTCTTGAGACATCGTTCATACCGAACCGTTATGGAATGTTCAAAGACACGATTGCGATATACCACAACGCAACGCCACTACGCACACTTATTCCTTTACGGGGATCGTGTCCTCAACCGCATCTTGAGATGGATTACACTCTTCTGGACTTTGGCGAGCGGGTAGTCCGCGATTCCTTGCTTATGCATCGTATCATCAGAAATCCTTCGGTCAACGCGCTGACGATCAGCCGTATTTGGACATCGGACGTGCACTTCCACGTCTTCGGTTCGGTGTCGGCCACTGTCGCAGCCAATGACAGCATGCAGATCTCTGTCTATTTCAAACCGGCCATATATGGAGCGGGGTTTGCCGACTCGCTGTGGATTGAGACCATCGTCGGCACGGCTGCCATTCCGCTTGCAGGGGCATCGCCTCCGCCAGCCGTGAACTCTCAACCTGAATCAGTCGACTTCGGATCGGTGCGCGAGGGCACAACCTCGGCGGTGGCAAAGGTTCGGCTCACCAATAGCTCCATCAATACGGCGGAGCTCGACTCTGTCTACACACTCACGAGCCACTTTAGTGCCGCCTGGTTGGTTGGGAGCAAATCCATTCCGCGCGGCGACACCGGCACCGTCTATCTCCTGTTTATGCCCGATTCCGTCGGGCTGTTTGTCGATTCCGGTTTCGCTGTCATACACGGCGTAAGCAAAAAGATCGCAGTTCCTCTCCGCGGGCTTGGAACGCCAACAACGGGTGTGCCGATGCATGATGCCAACCTTTCCCGGGCATTTGGCCTACAGCAGAACTACCCGAATCCGTTCAATCCGCAAACACTGATCAGGTATCAGTTACCGGTTGTCAGTTGGGTAACCCTGACCGTTTATGACCTTCTAGGCAGGGCGATCGCGGTGCTTGTGGATGAGCGAAAGGGGGCCGGGGAGTTCGAGGTTACGTGGGACGGCTCGAGGGTGGCAAGTGGATTGTATTTTTATCGGATTGAGGCGGTGTCGGAATCGGGTTCGGACAAGCGGTTCGCTCAGGTAAGGAAAATGGTGTTCATGAAATAGCTATTCATTCCATCCTGACCTAGATCCGTGTCGAGCCGTCTGATTGGCATTTTCCGTGTTCTGTTTTAAACCAATTCCTTCAACAATTCTTTTCTCGGGTTCGGGATAACCACCTTATTCACCAGCAATCCCCTCTCCGAACATACCGCAGCCCCTGAGTCCACCGCTGCCCTGACGGCAGCGACGTCGCCGGTCAATGTTGCGAACGCTTTTCCTCCAAGAGCCATCGCCAGCCTTATCTCGATAAGGCTCACACGCGCAGTCTTCACGGCAGCGTCCGCAGCCTCAATCAGCGACGCGACGCTGAACGACTCGATCACACCCAACGCTTCGAGCATCTCAACACGATTGACTCCAGAAATTGCCGGGAAAATGTCCTTGTGAACGTTTGGAATCGTGAATGTGTCGATCACCATTCCCCGTGCGGTTTGTTTTCCGGCCTCGATACTGGATCTGACCGCGGCAACATCTCCTCCCACCATCACAATATACTTGCCCGAGCAAATACTCCGCGAAAGCAGCAGTGTAACGTCTGCGGCCTTCAGCATCGCATCTCCCGCCTGGTATCCTGCAGCAATGCTCGTCAGTTCAATAAGCCCGATGGAATTCATCTCTGCCATGGTGATCTCCTAACAAATGAGAAATGTGCTGCACTCCCAATAATTTGTCTTCTTCAGCGTGCTTCGAGAACAATCTCCCCATTCACCGCCGTAACCCGCCCGCTGATGCTCGCATGAATACGCGCTCCCAACTTGCCCTTCGGAATTTTCCCGACGACATCGCCGGCATTCACGCTGTCTCCAACACTCACAACCGGCTCGGCGGGATTTCCGATGTGTTGCTGCAAGGGCAGTCGCACCTTCTTTGGAGCGAACTTCATTTCATGAAAATGCGCCGGCACATCGTACTCAACCACGCCCATCTTACTCATGAGCTGGCGGAGAGGAACATGTCTTCCGTCATACATCGGATGCGGGGAGACATCCGTGTTGCCGGTCCATTTCATCCCTCGCGATTTCAAATCAACTTTTGCCCTGTCGCAAGCTTCCTTGGGATAAAGATCTTCCGGACAAGCGTAGAGCGTGCATAATCCGCAGGAACAGCACAAATCTGCCCACTGATTCCAGATTTGTTCTCCGGTCGCGGTGAAGCTCAGACTCCTCATGACCTTGTGGGGTTGAACGTCGTAGCCAAGCAGATAGCGGGGGCAAAACTCCGTGCAGTAACTGCACTGGTCGCAGGCGGACTTTCCTATCCGGTGCATCGATTCGGCCGGAAGGCTCTTTCGCTGGATGAGACGGTGAGTCACGGGAAGGACAACAAGGCCCGCACAAGTTTTTGTCACCGGCCGGCTCAGATCGGACTCGAGCTTCCCCATCATAATTCCGCCGACGAACACCGCATACTCCTCCGCCGTCGAACCGCCCGCCGCTGCAATGACGTCACCATAGCTTATGCCGACAGGGACGTTCAAGGTGGAAGGAGTTCGCACAGCACCGGCGACCGTGATATATTTTGTCGTTACGGGGGTTCCTTCTGCCGCAAGAGAAAGATTTCGCAACGTCTCGACGTTGTTGACAACGACGCCGACGTTTAACGGAATACCCTGGGGAGGGATAAGTCGCTTGGTGGCTTCGTAAACGAGTACATACTCATCGCCGGTCGGATAAAAATCTCCGAGCCAATGCAGCACGATTCCCCGGCTTTCCGCCGCTGCACTGAATCCCTTGAGTTTCTCTTCATATTTTCTTTTGATTCCAACATATCCCTTCTTTGCGCCGGTGGATTTCATGAGAAGGGTAAGGCCCTCGACGACCCGACCCGGCTCGCGGTTCAGCAACTCGAAGTCCTTGTGGAGGAGGGGTTCGCACTCTGCACCGTTTCCAAGGACCACTTCAACGGCCGATGCAGCCTTGACGTGAGCGGGAAATCCCGCCCCGCCAGCCCCAACAACGCCAGCATCCCGCACCAGTTCGCTGAACGTCAGTTTGGCCATTGATGAACCTTGAGTTCTTTCATTTTGCTGTCAAAAAGGTAGAGAGAGCCTCCCAGACAAGCAAGCACAAAGGGCAAATTCTTTCCACAGTATCTTCATCCCGGAAATCCGTTCATCCTAAAAATCCTGGTTTAGCTCTTCTGTTCCGTCCGACGAGATGATCTCCACGGAACACCTCGGCAAGGATTGCAGGAATGTTCTCCCGTACGACTTTGTGAGTAACCTCGAATCGAGGATCGTCACCATCCCCTTGTCCGTTTTCGCCCGGATGAGCCTTCCAACGCCCTGCTTAAACTTAAGCACTGCTTCGGGCAGAGTGTATTCGAGAAACGAGCTTCCTCCACGTTGTGCAATCAACTCGATCCGTGCCTCTGTCAGCGGGTGGTCTGGAACGGCGAACGGAAGTTTTGTGATGATCACATGCTCCAGCGCCTCTCCCGGAACATCCACTCCCATCCAGAAACTGTCCAGTCCGAACAGAACTGAATGGACATCTTCTTTGAACTGCTCAAGAAGGAAATGACGACCGCGACTCCCTTCCTGCACAAGGAGTGTAATTCCCTCGGAATCGATTCGATCATGAAGGGCTTCTGCTACGGAATGCATCATCGCCGAGCTTGTGAACAGCACGAGAGCCTTTCCCTTTGACCGCCGAATGGAGCGAAAAACAAAGTCGGGGAGCGCGGCCTCGTATTCCCTCTGATCGGGCGGAGGAATATCCCGGGCCAGCGTGATTCGCATCTGCTTCTGATAGTCGAACGGGGAATCGAGCACAAGCGTCTCCGCACTCGTTGCTCCGATGCGGTTCTGAAAATACGCCAGGGACCCGTTGACTGCCAGTGTCGCACTGGTCATGATGACGGAGGCGCCCTCCTTGAAGAGTTTCTGGCCGACACTTTCCGCTACGCTGGTAGGCGCAGCATGAAGGATCGTATTGGGGAATCTCCCGGGCGAGCGCTCGACCCAGTAAGTGAGCGACTTGTCCGACTGTGCGAGGAATTCCCGAATCAGGATCTCCGACTCCCAGACCAGCCGCTTTGCCGCCAGGAGTTCGTCCTTGTTCACAGAGGGTTTCTCCTGCTCCTCCAACTCCTTGAGGCTCGACTGAATATTCCGGAGACTCTCTGAGACAGTATCGTCAACGAAATTCGGAACACGTATGCGGAGTGTCTTCGATGTGCTGCCGGAGTGGTTCACGGCCTGATCCACCGCGTCGAAGAATGCTCCGACCGTGTCTTCTGCATTCTCGCACAGTTCACGGGTCTTGTTCTTCCTCAGACGAGCGAGCAATCCTTTCTTGGTTTTCGGATTGTAGAGTCTATGAATGGCAAAGAGCACTTGTGAACGCGAAATGCTCTTGCCGACGCCGACCCCCGCGACCTGCTCAAGAGTCTGTGCCTCGTCGAAAATCACGAAATCATCTTTGAACAGAAAGAATTCTTCCGATTCCTGCATGGCGAACAGCGTGAAGAACAACGCGTGGTTCATGATCACAAGGTCTGCGGAACGTGCCCGAATCCGTGCTTTTTGGAAAAAGCAAGTCCCTTTGCAGATCGAGGCACTGCACGCCCCTTTTTCCGAACAAACCTGCTGCCACACAGCCGGGGCAGGCTTGAAGGGAAGGGAGTCGATATCGCCATCGACGGTCTGGAGCGACCACTCCTTGATCTGCTGAAGATGGTCGAAATCCGTTTTGTCGAACAGCTGACGTTGGTGATGGAGGGCGTTTTCCAGACGGGTCGTGCAGAGATAATTCCTTCTTCCCTTGAACGCGACGGCGTCGAACGGTTCGTCAATCAGCGTACGAACTATCGCAATGTCGTTCCTGAGGAGTTGCTCCTGCAGGTTCTTCGTATGCGTTGATACGATGGCCTTCCGCTTGTCTCGTTTTGCAAAGAGAATGGCGGGCACGAGGTAGGCAAGACTTTTTCCGACACCGGTCGGTGCTTCAACGATGAGATGGCGCTTTCCCTCGAGCGCGCCCGCAATCGCTTCTGCCATGCGGAGTTGCTGAGGGCGGAATTCGTAGTGGGGGAGGGAGGTGAGAGCTCCGTCTTCGGAAAATATGGACTGGAGTGTTTCGTTCATTTCATTGAATTGCACTTTGGTGTAAATGCAGTAGACCCATCCTGAGCGCCCGCCTGCCTCAATGTTACCACCGAGGAGGGCAGGTAGGCGAAGGATGGAACGAGCCAGCAGATATTGCGATTATTTTACCAGCACCATCTTCCGCATCTGCGTAAATTCTCCCGCCTGAATCCTATAGAAGTAAACGCCGCCGGCCAAGTGTGAGCCATCCCATCGAACTGTATGGTCTCCGGCGTTCATCTGACCTTCGACCAACGTCGCAATCTTTCTTCCCAATAAATCATAAATGACCAGATTTACAAAACTGTTTGCTGACAGCTGATAGCTGATCGCTGTCTCAGGATTAAACGGGTTCGGGAAATTCTGTTCAAGCCGAAATTCACGCGGGACCCCATTGACCGGATTTTCCGAGACCTGAGTCGCAATGCCCAGGTAGTCCAACACACCTTTCATTGCCAGGCGCCGACTTTCAGAAGGATAGATAGTCTCAAACGGAAAAGAAAAGTAAACGATGCGCCCCGGAGCTGTTGAGTTCGGACCGAAGGTTCCGGTGTAGGTCACGCCCGCGACTTTTGTGCTGTTTTCATAGAAGAGGGCTGTTGTGCTGCCGCCCGTAGGTGCAATGTAGTCCGGAAAATCTTCGATGTACGTGTCTGCCGTGACGGCGCCAAACGTAAAGGTGAGTCCACTGAACGGTGTCGCGGCAGCTCCCGTGCAGCTGCGGATGCCGGAGTCGTCGCCCTGAAAGGACGCCCGAAAAATCTGCGCATAGAGTGCGGCGTCCGGTCTGCCCGCCCGGGCAAGATCGTATCCTATTTCAGAGCCGGAGATGAACAACTTTCCTCCGTGCTGCAGGTACCGAAGCAGGCGCACTTGTTCGATGTTTGAAACTGACTCATCGCGGTCACTGTCATCTCCACAAAGATACATGACGACATCGTATTGCTCCAACGCAATATCACCCGATTCGATCGCGTCGTTTACTGCTGATTCCCATCCAACGCCGTACGGCCACAACGCGAGTCCAAACGATCGCACAAACGGATGTTGGGCCGGTCCCCAGCTTCCTACTCTGTCAAAGTTGTCGACAACCAACAGCCGGGGAGAAACACCGTACGTGACTCCGTAGATATCCGACGGCTCGCTGAGGACATAATCTGCTCCGCTCCCGATATCCTCTGTTTTCATCGTATCGACCGCAACAATCCTGAAGAAAAGCATTCCGCTGCCGCCTGGCGGCGCAAATGCGAACGATGTGTCCGCCGATGTCAGGACCTTCTCCGTGACGACCGTATCGCTCCAGGTCGTTCCATCCATGCTCTTGAACAGCCTGAATCCCTTGATCCCGGCCTCGAGCGTGTGATACCAGCGAATCTCTACCTTTCCCTGCGCATTGATTGTCACGCTTTTCAGCTCGGGAATTGCTGGCGGAAGTAACGGATCTACTTTCTCAAGCTTCAGTGCATCCACCATCATCATTGTCGTAAACCCCGGCGCAGGCAGGAGAGCAATCGATGCGTTGGAGGGTGAGCCGGACGAGAAATACACGGAACTCGTTCCGAGTTGGAACCAAGCTTTTTCGAAGTTCCTGTTGTATTCAACATACTCTTCCTTCCGAACTCCAAGTGAATTTGTAACGACATATCGGGCATTCAGTCCGTTCTCCTGCCGTGGCATTGCCAGCGAGATGAGGTAGTTGCCGGATTCAACGATGTTCGGATGAATTTCGAAACTGTGGTCCGCGAGCGAATCTCGTGCGTAGATCATCACGCCGTCGTTGAGCTCGGGCAGGATCGCGTCACTGATGGTCGAGGTCCAGCTGCCTGTCTGTGTCCAGGTAGCGTTTGAAATGGTGTTTTCTGTAAGAGTCTCATTATAGATGGTCTGGGCTTTGGTCTTGAATTGGTAGTGATATAACAGGCTCTTGGAAGGGGTAGATTGATCGTTCGCAAAGACGGTCACCGTGATCGTCGAGGAAAACTGAAACGGAGATGCCGGCGTGAATGTCGCCTTGATTTCGTTCGGGTCAATTTGTTGGACGACCGGCTGCACATTTGCCAGGCCGATCGTAACAACGAGGGAACTTGTGAGGATTCCCTCGCCATCGTCGCGAAGGTTGAAGGAAATTGATGTCCCGGGGTCCACTGTCGTTGAATAAGGAGTTGGCTGTGGGTTCTTGACATATGGGGCTCCAAATGAAACCTGCTGTCGAACGCTGTTTCTTAACTGAGGAAGAAGTGGATAAAAAGCGGAACCGGGGCAGACTGTGTTGGGATTGTAGTCCCTATGACCAAAAACGGAATCAGTCTGGATCGGAAACTGAGTCTCAAGGTACGCCAGCAAATTGGAACAAGCTTGAAGCGCCAGCGGAGTCGGCTGATTGACAGAAAAATCCCCCATGAACGCAATGCCCACGTTGCCGGTGTTTCCGTTATCGACGTGTGATGCTACGTACTGAACCTCCGTCGCCTGATAAATGCGTCCCGAATCGTCAATGCAGAAATGGTAGCCGATATCCTTCCATCCATTTCCGTTCATATGGAGATCCTGAATGAATTTCATCTCATTGATTCCCTGGGCGAGAGTCGTGACTCGGTTGATTGCGGTGTGATGGATTGCTGCGCGAAAGGGGAGATGAGGCACGAGCGAGCCGTTGGGAGGTGAAGCTCCCCAGGTTGATCGGAGGACGAGGGAAGGGGATGGTATCGAATCTAAACTGGCAGCTGCCAGGTTAGAAATTGGTGAGGGATGGAATTGCTCTTCACGTGCAGGAGTTATGAAATCGAGGGCGTGGAATTTGACTGAGACCGTGCTCCTCAAACCCTGGTCGACGATCCTGAAACGCACTCTTGACCATTGATCCCGGGAACTGATCAGGACTCTTGCCCAAAACATACCACCTGTGTGCCAATGGAGCTCGGCGCGGGACCAGCCTGAGGATATGCCGTCGCCGTCTATGAAGGCAACTTCAAGAACCCAGGCCGTGTCCGTAGCGTTACCTGCGAATACCAGACGATCGTTCGAATCGTCGAATGGCGCACTCGGGGAGGATTCATAAAGAACTGCATTCCGTTGTGGGGTCAGGATTCTGATGGCATCATGCAACGGAAATGCCTGTTTGCTGCCGTCCTCTTGAGCAAGCAGAACAACAGATGAACCGAACATCAAACCGAAGAGAATGGATGGAAGGATTTTCATATCGCCCCTTATCTGAGAAATGAAACATGAACGGCAACTCATTATAGGCCATTTTTGTGTGTTTGTAAAGGAAACCGCTTTTCCCTTTCAAAGGAATTTTCCGTACTATGTTCCCGAAAATTTTGTCTGCTTGTCTGTTCTTGATGCTGGAATGTCAAACCTGCGAAAATATTCTGTTGGACTTATCCAGATGGCCACGGGCACAAACCCCGCGGAGAATCTTGCGCATGCGCTGGCGAAGATCGAAGAAGCAGCACGCAAGGGGGCTCAAGTGGCCTGTTTGCCTGAGCTCTTCAAGTCCCGATATTTTTGTCAGACGGAAGATCACGATGCCTTTGATCTTGCGGAACCCATCCCCGGCCCTTCAACGGAGGCGGTTGGAAAGCTGGCAAAGAGGCTGGGCATCGTTGTCATAACGCCGCTGTTCGAACGTCGGGCGCCAGGAATCTATCACAACAGCGCTGCCATCGTCACCACCGACGGGTCAATCGCGGGCCTGTATAGGAAGATGCACATCCCCGACGATCCCGCTTACTACGAGAAATTCTATTTCACACCCGGCGACCTCGGATTTGGCGCCGTCGATACACCATTTGGCCGTGTCTCAACGCTGATCTGCTGGGATCAGTGGTATCCGGAAGGTGCACGGATTTCCTCTCTCCTCGGAGCCAGCACGCTCTTCTATCCGACAGCCATCGGATGGCATCCTCATGAGAAGGCGCAGTATGGAAAGGCTCAACGAGATGCCTGGCAAACGGTGCAGCGGGGTCATGCAATCGCCAACGGAGTCTATGTCGCCGTGGCAAACCGCATTGGCCTGGAAAAGGTCTCGAAGGACTCCCCAGGGATAGAGTTCTGGGGGTCATCCTTCATCGCAGATCCTCAAGGGGTCATTCTTGCCGAGGCCTCCACAGACAAAGAGGAAATCCTTATTGCCGAAGTCGATTTGAACCATCTGGAAACCATCCGCCGCAACTGGCCGTTTCTTCGGGACCGTCGTATTGACGCCTACCAGGGCATTACCTCAAGGTTTTTGGATTCCTCAACGAAATAACTACGACCGTGACTGATTCGTCAGCTTTACTTAGAATGCCGGCTGAATGGGAGCGGCATGAAGCCACGTGGATCGGCTGGCCGCACATTCTGTCCGATTGGCCCGGGAAATTTCCCCCAATTCCCTGGGTGTTCGGTGAAATTGTGCGGAGAATCGGTGTCGGAGAGACAGTAAGGATTCTGGTTGAGTCGAAATCTCACGAGCTCAAAGCCCGAAAAGCCCTTCAACGGATTGGTGCGAACTTCTCGGCAATCGAATTTTTCCGCATTCCGACAGACCGCGGATGGACACGGGACTCCGGCCCTATCTTTGCTCGTTCGGTAAAAGACGATCGCGTAACCGTTTTGCGATTTCGTTTCAACGGCTGGGCAAAATATCCGAATTGGAGGAAGGATGTTCGGGTTCCAGAACATGCGGCGAAGTTGTTGGGGAAACCTGTGGTTGAAGTGAAGCAAAACGAAAAATCCGTCGTGTTGGAAGGGGGAAGTATTGATGTAAACGGCCGGGGGACGCTTATAACGACCGAGGAGTGTCTGCTCGACCCCAAAGCGCAGGTACGAAACCCCGGTTTTGGAAAGCAAGAGTACGAAAAGGTTTTCTCACGGTATCTTGGGGTAACGAATGTTTTGTGGCTGGGGAAGGGGATTGCGGGGGATGACACTCACGGGCATGTGGACGACTTGTGCCGGTTTGTGAATCCCAACACTGTCGTTCTCTGTTCAGAGAAGAATTCAAGCGATCCGAACTATCGCCCGCTGCGGGACAACCGGGAGCGTCTGGAAGGAATGAAGCTTGAGAGCGGGGAGCGTATTCGGGTTATCCTTCTCCCAATGCCGGAACCGGTTGTGTTTGACGGCCAGCGCCTTCCCGCCAGCTACGCAAATTTCTACATTTCGAACTCTGCTGTCCTCGTCCCCACATTCAACGATCCCTCAGACCGTATCGCCTTGGGAATTCTTTCCGAACTGTTCTCCAACCGCCCCGTTATCGGCATTCACGCCGTCGACCTCGTCTGGGGTCTCGGCACTATCCACTGTCTGACACAGCAACAGCCGGCGTGAGCAGTTAGCAATTAGCGGTTAGCTCAAGTGTCTGCAATCTGGTGTCTGCCACTGCCACCTGCCTTCTGTCATCCGCAGTCTGCCCATCTGCTCTTCAGCTCATCGCTCGCCTTCTCGCAAAAAACCCCGTTTAGAATCTGGTTTCTTCCTTTGCCTATTTCCTTTTTCCCTTTACCTTTTACCCTTTTCCATCCTCCATCATCGCTCATCCGTCACCCCTCATCCATCACCCCTCATCCATCACCCCTCATCCATCTGCCGTCTGCCCTCCGAATCCCCTTTGACAAATTGTAAAGAAAACACTTGACATGCTTTTCGTAGTACCTTATATTTTTCATGTAATCAATTCACAGACTTAACTAAATAAGTATATATGCTAAGATGGCAGTATTTAGTTAAGTATATATCGATGTGAACAACGAGCAGGCTGAACCGTCTGCCAAAGTCCTCCTCACGGTGAAGAACGTGGCGCGTTCTCGTGAAGAGCGACCTACTCTCGTAGGGTCATGATGTGAAGCCCCAAAGGGCTCCGATCATTTTTGGCGCTGCCGGGGTGTGCCCTGGCCGCTTCGTGTTCAACCTGCTCGTCCGAATATATCACGCTCACTCCCGAAAGTCAATGTAAACAGTCGGGGTGATGAGGGAAGGAGGATATCCCATGAGTTGAAAATGGCGGCTCGTGAGCAACAATGAACAAAACAATCTTACAACCAGGAGAAACTGTATGAAGAAGATTGAAGCGGTCATACGGCCGCACAGACTGAACGATGTTCGGGAAGCACTGCAGGAAGCCGGAATTCGAGGGATGACGGTTTCAGAAGTGAAGGGATTCGGGCGGCAGAAAGGGCATTCGGAAGTCTATCGAGGCTCGGAATACACAATTGATTTCCTCCCGAAAGTGAAGCTCGAGATCGTTGTCCCTGACAATCTTTCCGACAGTGCCGTCAATATCGTCGTGAAGACTGCAAAGACCGGTTCTGTCGGGGACGGGAAGATCTTTATCCTGCCTGTGGATGAAGTGGTCCGCGTCAGGACTGAAGAAGTCGGAGAAGAAGCTCTGTAATTCAGGGGAACCACAACCACTAAATGAAGGAGAACTATGAACACGCACAAGTTCAGCATCGCCTTGCGGTGCTTTCAGATGCTGGCGGTCCTTGTCCCGTTGCGTTTGAACGGACAGGCCAAGGAACCAGGTGAGGAGATTGCCACGAGCGGGTTTGTCGATTTCTACTATAGCCGGAATTTCGCGCGGCCGACGAGCCACAACAATAAATACCGCAATTTCGATGTGGCAGAGAATCAGTTTTCCCTTTCGCTTGCGGAGATTGCGTTCCAAAAGACCGGCGGGCCGATCGGCTTCCGGATCGATGCCGATTTCGGGTCGACAAACGACCTGGTCCAGGGAAGTTCCCAAAGTTCTCTGAACAACCTCCAGCAGGCCTATATCAGCATCATTGCTCCGGTCGGGTCGGGCCTCACGGTGGAGGCGGGAAAATTCGTCACCCACATGGGTCTCGAAGTGATCGAGTCGAAGGACAACTGGAATTACAGTCGCTCGTTCCTGTTTGCCTGGGCGATTCCCTACTACCATGTCGGACTCCGTGCAACATATTCAGTCTTCGGGAATCTGTCCGTCTCCGGGTATCTCTACAACGGATGGAACAACATCGTCGATAACAACGACGCAAAAACTCTCGGAGCCACCGTGAACTTTACCCCGGTCGACGGAGGCTCATTGATCCTCAATTGGATTGGCGGTGCCGAACAACCGGACAGCATCGGTGCGGGACGGCGGAACGTCGTCGATATCATCGCCGCCTATCAAGCCACGGAGCGGTTGTCGATCGCGGCGAATGCCGACTATGGCTCCGAATTTCTCCCGGGCGGATTTGTTTCATGGAAAGGCGCCGCTCTCTACGGGCTGTACAAGCTCGACGATCGCTCGGGCCTTGCCGTCAGGGGTGAAATCTTCAGCGACCCCGACGGCTACGCCACCGGAATTGTCCACGAGCTGCGCGAGGTCACCCTGACGTATGAATACCGCGTTGTGCCGAATCTTCTTCTCCGCGGCGAATACCGCCATGACTGGTCCACCGTGGCGTCGTTTGACGAACGGGCCGGAATCAACGTCCTGACACATCAGAACACATTCGCCATCGGGAGTGTGATCAGTTTCTAGAGCATTGCGTTTCAACCTCAAGGCGTTCTTCTCACAATCTTTCAACAAAAGGAGGAAGTATGATGAAACCAGGTCCTTTCTTTCGACGCACACTTGTCCTTGTGTGCGTGTTGTTCGCCGTTATGGTCGCATCCCCGGCCCTCGCATGGGCCGACGGTGACGCGACCGGCTCGAAAACCGGGACCGCAGCGGACGTTCCCGCTGCCAAGCCCGGCCAACCGACGATCGCGGAATTGGCTGATGCACTGGGACACGGCCGCATTGCCCTCAACATCGTCTGGACGCTTCTGACCGGCTTCCTGGTCATGTTTATGCAGGCCGGTTTTGCCATGGTCGAGACCGGATTCACACGCGCAAAGAACGTCGCACACACCATGGCGATGAACTTTCTCGTGTATCCCATCGGCATGATTGGATTTTGGATCTGTGGATTTGCCATCATGTTTGGTGGAGTCGGCGGAGTTGCTTCGCTAGGAGGGACTCCAGGTCTCACGACCGAGTTGTCAATCACACTCTTCGGCAAGAACTTCGGGCTGCTCGGCGGAACCGGATTTTTCCTCAACAACTCCGTCTACGATGTCGGCATCTACACCCTCTTTCTCTTTCAGATGGTGTTCATGGACACGACGGCAACCATTCCGACGGGTGCCATGGCAGAACGCTGGAAGTTTCTATCGTTCATCATTTTCGGATTCTTCATTTCCATGGTCGTCTACCCGATCTTCGGGAACTGGGTCTGGGGCGGTGGATGGTTGTCTGCTCTCGGAGTGAATTTCGGTCTGGGGCATGGCCACGTTGATTTCGCGGGCTCTTCCGTTGTTCATCTCGTCGGAGGTGTTGCTGCTCTTGCCGGAGCCATAGTTCTTGGTCCGAGAATCGGAAAATACAACAAGGACGGCTCATCAAATGCCATCCCGGGGCATAATATCCCTATGGCAATGATCGGAACGTTCATTCTCGCGTTCGGCTGGTTCGGATTCAATCCGGGTTCGACTCTGGCGGGGAACGACCTTCGGATTGGTGTGGTTGCAACGAACACCATGCTCGCCGGGGCGAGCGGAGCGCTGTGTGCGACGTTTTATATGTGGATCAAGTATAAGAAGCCGGATCCCAGCATGATGGCAAACGGAATGCTTGCGGGTCTGGTTGCAATCACCGCTCCGTGCGCGTTTGTCAATGCCCTGTCTGCAGTTGTTATCGGAGCAGTGTCCGGGATCCTTGTCGTGGCGGCGGTTTTCTTCATCGACCAGAAACTTCGCATTGATGATCCCGTCGGTGCCATTGCCGTTCACGGCGTCAATGGTTTGTGGGGAGTGCTCTCTCTCGGACTCTTTGCGGACGGAATGTATGGGGAAGGTTGGAATGGAGTGCCGGGAACCGTGCGAGGCCTGCTGTATGGCGACCCGGGCCAATTTTTTGCCCAACTCATCGGTTCCGCAACCTGCATTGCGTTTGTCTTTTCCGTGATGTATGGGTTCTTCAAACTCTCGGATGTCCTGATGGGGTTGCGAGTCTCGGAAAAGGACGAGCTCGAAGGTCTCGACATTCCGGAAATGGGAGTCAAAGGATATGACGAGAGCACGGGCCAGCCGGAAGTCGCGTTCAACGCCGCGCTGGACCGTGTGTAGAATTTGAGCTGATATTTTCTTTATTAGATCGACCGGTCGCGCTGCTTTCGCGGGGAGGCAGCGCGGCTGTTTTTGGAAATCGCATCAGGACGTCAATGGGTATGGACAAGCAGAAACCGCTGAGGAACAACGTCAGGATGTTGGGGAACTTGCTCGGCGAGGTGCTCCTCGAGCAGGAAGGGAGGAGTGTGTTCGAGACCGTCGAGACCATTCGTAAAGCGACGAAAAGCCTCCGCGCCCGATATTCGCCACGGGTTGCCCGTGCGATCTTTAACGCCATTTCTTCCATGGATTGCGGAATGAGCTACAAGGTGCTTCGCGCATTCTCCACGTACATGCAGCTCTCCAATACCGCCGAACAGCACCACCGGATTCAGAGGCTCCGGGCGTATCGTCGCGAAACAGGGGGCGAGGCACCAAGAGGCTCACTCGAGCAGACCTTGCTGACGATGAAGAAGAACGGTGTTTCTTCCCGCGATGTTTTCGAGCTCTTCGAGCGACTCGAGGTGAGGCCTGTGTTTACCGCGCATCCCACAGAAGCCACCCGAAGGACGATCCTGGAAAAGCACTCCAGGATAAGCGCACTCCTGGACCAGCTTTCCCACAGCGACCTTGCGCCGCACAAAGGAGATGAGCTCCGCCGGGAAATCCGGCGCTATATCACAAGTCTGTGGCAAACGGAAAAAACCCGTTCGTTTCAGATGACCGTGTCGGACGAAGTCTACAACGGTCTCTATTACTTCCGCAGTATTCTGTACAAGACAATTCCCGCATTCTATCGTGAACTGGAGCGGGCCGTTCGCAACGCCTATCCGGATTGGAATTCGGCTGTTCCGTCGTTCATCCGATTTGGGTCCTGGATTGGCGGAGACCGGGATGGAAATCCGAATGTCACCGCTGAGGCAACCTGGAATGCGTTGCAACGTCAAGCCCAAATGGCGTTGGAACTTCATCGCGTGTCGGTGGAAGAACTCTTTGTTGAACACAGTGAATCGATGAAGTTGGTTGGGGCGACCAAAGAGCTTATAGGCTCCGTCGAAGCAGGGGAACAGGGTGCTACGAAATTAGGGGATGCTGTGCGGTGGCGTGATCGCAACGAAATCTACCGTCGCAAGCTCTCCCTCATGCACCAGAAACTCGGCAACAAGCCACGATCTCAGTCGGAAGGTGCAATCCCGGCATACAAGAATGCGGATGAGTTTCTTAAAGACCTTCGCATGATGGATGAAAGTCTCCGATCGCACAAAGGTGCCACACTGGCCGATGGACCTCTTAAGGATGTCATTCGAAACGTTGAGACGTTTGGGTTCCATCTTGCGACGTTGGATATTCGACAGCACCGGGAAGCTCACGCCGCAGCGGTGGCTGAGTTGTGCAAGGAATGGGGAATTCCCTATACTCAATGGAATGAGCCTGAAAGACTGTCCTGGTTGACAAAAGAGATCTGCTCGGTCGAAACAAGGAATTCTACGGAGGATGGGATATCGAATGAATCGCGGGAGGTCCTGGCGACATTCCGGGTTGTCCGGGGTGCGTTGAAGGAATTCGGGCCATCGGCAATGAAATCCTACATCGTAAGCATGACGCGCAGTCCGGAAGATATTCTGGAAGTCCTCTTTCTCATGAAAATGACTGGCCTGTTCAGTCTCGAATCGAACAAAATCATGAGCGAGCTCGATGTCGTGCCGCTTTTTGAGACCATCGAGGACCTTCGTCGGGGACCTGAGCTCATGAGGCGACTTTACACAAACGACGCGTATCGGCTCCAGCTGAAAGCGCGGAACAGGCGACAGGAAATCATGCTAGGTTACTCCGACAGTGCAAAGGACGGTGGCATGATGGCGTCCCAATGGGAGTTGTATAAGTCTCAAATCGACCTCGCCGCAGCTGCCCGGGAGCATAGGGTGGATTGGATGTTCTTTCACGGACGCGGTGGGACAGTGGGACGGGGCGGGGGCCCGGAGTACGAGGCGATTCTGGCTCAGCCTCCGGATGCGCTGAACGCCAGGATCAAGATCACGGAGCAGGGGGAGGTCATTGCGCTGAAATATGCCCACAGCGAAATTGCGCAACGCTCCCTCGAATTGACCGCATCGGCGGTGATGGCAACGAGCCTCCAACGAATGACCCACAACGGCTCTCTGGAAAAACATCGGAAATCCTGGTGGAACGCGATGGAGGAGATGTCGGGGCAAAGCCAAGCCGCGTATCGTGAACAGATTTATGGAAGAGAAGGATTGGTGCAGTACTTCTCCCAGGCGACGCCGGTCAATGAGATCGTGCAGATGCAGATCGGATCGCGTCCCGCCCGAAGAATCGAATCGGAGCGAATCGAAGATTTACGGGCGATCCCCTGGGTTTTTGCGTGGATGCAGAGCCGGCACGTTCTTCCCGGCTGGCTGGGGGTTGGCTCCGGCATCTGGAGTTTTCTCAACAAGTCCGGTGCAAGCCGGAGTACGTTGCTCCGGCGCTCACGCCAATTGCGTGCGTTGCAGGAAATGTATGCGCATTGGCCGTTCTTCAAAGCGCTGATGGACAACGTCCAGATGACAGCAGCGAAGGCGGATATGGAAGTTGCGCGGTGCTATGCCGGACTCGTGGCTCCGGCGAAACTTGGGGAAGAAATTTTTGGGGAAGTGAAGGAAAAATTTGATCTTACGAAGAAGCTCCTTCTGGAGGTCACGAAGCAGTCAAGAATTCTGGACACAAACAAGGTACTGCAGCAATCCATCCAACTGCGAAATCCCTACATCGACCCGATGAGCCATATTCAGGTTGAAATGCTTCGAAGGCTGAGGTCGCACTCCGTTGACGAGAAGGAGAGGAGAGAAATTGAGGAGGCGATCTTCCTGAGCATTAACGGGATAGCGGCGGGATTAAGGAATACGGGCTAACTTAGCGTCTCTGCGACTTCCTTGCTTGAAATAGTCTTTCGCTAAATCCACCCTTGGCAAGAAAATCTTGTTCCAGTTGACGAAGTTGTCGGTCTAACAAGTAGTTTGTCTGGTGAATCAGGCAGATCAGCGTATTCGCGGCGACAACCGGCTGAGCATCTTCAACATATGTCTTACTATGTCTGATATGACTTGTTGTTCTCAAAAGCCAACTTTCTGATTCGCTGCGCCATTGGCTCGTCTTTGCCCCATACCGCAAGCCCGCGTTGGCGCAGGTAGTTTCTGTAATCTGCCAGGAGCTCCTCAAGGCTGGCCCGCGCAACACCGACAAGTTTCAACTCTAAGGACTTAGACGTACCGGAAACCATACTCCCCTCTGCGATATTCTGTTTTCCACTTCGTGCAGCTTGAACCATTTGATCAACTGTTCGTGATCTTCGGTCAATAAACCGGTCGCAGAATTTCACCGTGGCATCATAGACAATCTCTGCTGATTGATAAGACCTCAGTTTCTGGTAACCACCATGAGGCGGAATAATTCCCTTGAGCTCGTTCATAGTGCACGATGAGACCTTTCCGGGGGAATGAATTTAAGGCGGAGAACCTGAGGGAAAATCCAAACATCAACCTGTCTAAAGCTAGAAATCTGATCGTCAAAGTCAAATTACTTCCGGTGGGAGAGCCATTCTCTCAACGCATTGTAGTCCGCCTTAACTCTCACACTCACCTTCCCCCTCTTCATCGCCTCCACGAGTTGCTTCGGCAGTGGTATCTTCTTGCCGATTGCCCGCTCAATAACCTCCGGAAATTTTCCCGGGTGCGCCGTGGCTGCTATGATAACGGGACCTGCCCCGCCGGACTTGCGGGCTGCCGATACGCCAACGGCCGTGTGAGGATCGAGAATGATGCCGGTGCGCTCATACGTTTTCTGGATTTCTGCCAGCGTCTCATCGTCTGAAATGCTGATGGCCGAAATGTGCTTCCGGAGTTCAGCGAGATTGTCTCGGAATAACGTTCGCAGTCTCGCGAGATTGCTTGGATTGCCGACATCCATCGCGTTGGAATAGGTCTGAAGCGAGGGTCGGGGCTTATATTCGCCGGAGGTCAGATACTGTGGCACAACATCGTTCACGTTTGTGGCAGCTATAAGCTTTCCGATCGGGGCGCCCATCTGCTTTGCGTACACCGCTGCGGTAAGATTCCCGAAATTTCCGCTCGGGACAACCACCGTGGGCTTGTCAGTCCCCGAAAATTTCTTGCTCCACTGTGCCAATCCCCAGACATAATAAACAATCTGGGGGATGAGCCTCCCCAAATTCATCGAATTCGCTGTCGTGAGATTTCGCTTTCGGACCAGATCCACGTCGGAAAGTGCTTCCTTGACCATCCGCTGACAATCGTCAAACGTGCCGTCAACTTCGAACGCGCGGATGTTCTTTCCCAGTGTTGCCATCTGCTGTTCCTGAAGCTTGCTGATCTTCCCTGTTGGATAGAGCACACAAACCGTGATGTGCGGTGCTTCGAAAAATCCCTGTGCCACGGCGCTTCCGGTATCACCCGAAGTCGCAACAAGAATAGTGATTTCCTTCTCTGATTTCTTCAGGTAATAAGACAGAACCTGAGCCATGAACCGAGCTCCAACGTCCTTGAATGCCAGTGTCGGTCCGTGAAACAACTCGAGAAGATGCAGATTCTCCTCCAGCGGGACGAGGGGGATGGGAAATGTCCACGCCCGCTCGACAATTGCCGAGAGGTCCTGTGGCGGGATGTCGTCGATGAACAGAGCAGAAATCTCGCGCCCGATGGAATGCATGGATTGGTCTTCAAAGGACTTCAGGAGAGAAGCCGGGATTTCCGGCAATCGCTCCGGAACATACAACCCGCCGTCCGGGGCAAGACCCGAGAAGAGTGAGTCGCGGAATGTTGCCGCCGGACTGTTTCCCGATGTGCTGACATACCTCATGCGCTTTTCTTCCAAAGAATCTTCGCGCCATCGCGGTTGATGCGGGAAATGTACACGTCGCATTTGACGCCCGCTGCCTTCAAAAACGTACGGTTCATGATTTTGGCGACGGAATGTGCGGATCGGAATGACGATGTGATGGCAAAAACGGAAGGGCCTGAGCCCGATATTGAGCATCCAAATGCTCCGGCTTTCAGTGCAGCTTCCTTCACCTCGTAAAAGCCGGGAATGAGGTTCCCCCGCACCGGCTCTGCAATCGCATCCTCCACACATTTACGTAACAGCGTAAGGTCTCCGGACGCCAATCCTACGGTCAAACCGCTGATATTACCCCACTGCCGTATTGCCGTTTGCAGCGTGACGGCCTTGGGAAGCATGTTCCTCGCCTCTTCTGTCCGAATGACGGTGTGTGGGTGGATGACAACCCACACGATCGAGTTCCTGACCGGAATCGAAATCACATCCAATGGATCATAACTTCGGATGAGACAAGCCCCGCCCAAAAGCGAAGGAGCCGCGTTGTCTGCATGCGGTGAACCGGAGGCCAGTCGTTCACCCTCAACCGCGAAACGGAGAAGATCCGTCTTCTTCAATGGCTTGGGCATCAACGCATTTGTCGCGACAACCGAAGCGACGCTGCTGGCGGCCGAACTCCCCAGGCCGGACCCAATCGGCATTTGTTTGTGGAGCACCATCTTGATTCCAAACGGCGGCATGATGTTATCCAACAGAAGCCTCGCAACATGAGAAGCAACATTTTTCGAACCCGGCGGAATGTCTCCCTGCTTCGTTTGAACTGAGAAATCCAGCCCGGGCTCGCGGGTCCTTTCCGCAACAACAATGTCTCCCGGCTCGTCAATGGCGATTCCCAAAACATCAAATCCGGAACCGAGATTGGCGATGGTCGCGGGTGCAAACACTTTTACTCTGGCAGGTCGCATTGAACAGTGTGAAGAGTTTCGGAACGTTTTTAGGGGGTTCGCCCGCTAGTGTGGCAGATAGTTCAGCAATTTCAGAAGGTCGGAGAACACTCCCATGGCAGTGACATCGGCGCCGGCGCCGGGACCCTGAACGACGAGCGGCGTTCTTGCATACCGGTGCGTCGTGAACGCAATGATGTTGTCGCTTCCTTTGGTGGCCGCGAAGGGATGATTGAGAGGAATTTCCCTGATTCCCGCGAACGCAGCGCGCCCCTGGAGTACACCGACGTAGCGCAACACGGATCCATGCAGACGGGCATTGTCGAGCCGGCGTTTCATCGCGGCATCATGTTTTGCAAATTGCTGAAAAAAAGTCTTTGGCAACGCTCCACCTCGCTGGGAGAGGGGAACGAGATTCTCCACGCGGATATGATGCATGTCCATCCGTAATCCCAGCTGCCGTGCCAGGATGAGTAGTTTTCTTGCAACATCGCCTCCGGACAAATCCTCCCGGGGATCCGGCTCGGTGTAGCCAAGCTCGAGCGCTTCCTGCACAAACGTACTGAATGAGCGCGTCCCGTCAAAATGATTGAACAAATAGCTCAACGTTCCCGAAAAAATTCCCTCAATCTTTACCACCTGATCTCCGCTTGAGATGAGATCATTGAGCGTTGAGATAACCGGAAGCCCCGCTCCCACATTTGCCTCGTACAAGAAATACTTCTGCCTGCTCTTCATGAGATCCACGAGTTTCTTGTAGCGCTTCCAGGGGAGGACATTCGCCTTCTTGTTCGGTGTAATGATGTGCATGTTCAGCCGGACGAAGTCCTCATACAAATCAACAATCTCCGAACTCGCCGTGCAATCCACCACGGCTCCGTTCGTAAACTGCAGCGCTGCAAGGTGTTGCAGGAATTTCGGATAGTCCATTCGGTGAGATGAAGCGCTTAAGATTTCCTTCCATCGGGTCAGGTCGATGCCGTTTTCTGAAAACGCGAAGCGCTTGCTGTTCGCAACTCCGAGCACACGTACATCGAATCCGTGGCTGAGCAGGTACTCCTGCTGCTGACGAAGCTGCCGAAGGAGCGTCGCGCCGATATTGCCGACTCCAATAACGATAACCCCCAGTTTCTTCCGCTCTTCGAAAAATGCTTCATGAATGACATTGAGGGCTCGCACCTTTTGGCCGGAGTCGACGACGAACGAAATATTGCGTTCCGAAGCACCCTGGGCAATGGCGGAAACGTTCACACTGTTCCTGCCGAGAGATTGGAAGACTTTTCCCGAAACGCCCGGGGTTCCCTTCATTCCGTCGCCTACGACGGCGATGATCGTCTGGCCCGGTCTTTCGTCGAGAGCTGTGAATTTGTTCTGCAACTCGAAACGGAACTCCTTCGCGACAGCTTTCTTTGCGGATGGCACATCTCCGGCGCTGATGGCAAAGCAGATGGTATGCTCCGACGATGCTTGGGAAATCAGGATGACGTTGACGCTGTGCGAAGCCAGCGCCCGGAAAAGGCGTTCGGCGGTTCCCGGAACTCCGACCATGTTCATCCCCCGGAGTGTGAGCAACGCGCAATCGTCGACGGATGTAATTCCTTTCGCAACACCCTCCCAGGCATTGACATGATGTGAAATGCTCGTGCCCGGCGCCGACGGATTCAGTGTATTCTTGATGACAATGGGAATCCGTTTCGCGACCGCGGGCGCAATGGTGGCAGCATGAAGCACTTTAGCCCCAAAGTAGGAAAGTTCCATCGCCTCCTCGTACGATAACTTCGGGACGACGAAGGCCGCGGAGACCGCCTGGGGATCCGCGCTGAGGATGCCGTCCACATCGGTCCAGATTTCAATTGACGACGCACCGAGTGCAGCTCCGAGAATCGCCGCAGAGTAATCGGACCCGTTGCGTCCCAGCGTTGTCGTGAGTCCGTCCTCCGTTGAGCCGATAAACCCGGTCACCACCGGAACCAGTTGTTTGGCCGACTGCGCGAAGAGGATCTTGAAATACGCCCTGATGTCGCTGTTGGTTTGCTCAAAAAGTACAGACGCGTGAGTAAACTGATCGTCCGTTTTCACGATTTCGCGAGAGTCCACATACTGCGAAGGCCGGGTCTTCCGCACAAAGGACGAGATGATGCATGCGGAGAGCCGCTCTCCAAAGCTTGCAGTGAGGTCGAGTGAACGGGGCGAGGCGTGCCGGAGCAGAGAAATTCCGTGAAGGACATCATACAGATCCGCCAGCATGGCGCGGACAGCAGCTTCCGCATCCCGGGGAGGCCGTCGGTTATGAAGCGATTGCAGCACCTGGAGATGGCGCTTTGCCAGCGACGTGTGAAGCGGGCGGAAGGCCCGGGAGCCCCGCTCGGCAAGATGCGCGCACTCCAGAAGCTGGTTTGTTACGTGCTGGAACGCAGACACCACGGCGATGACGCGGCCGTGACGTGCACTGTTAAGGATGATGGTTGCGACGGAACGGATTCGTTCGGGGGAAGCGACCGACGATCCGCCAAATTTGAGTACTTTCATGTCCTTGGAATATAGTATTTCGCAAAGGGTTGTCAAGAGAAAATGAAAGATTTTACTTGACAAATTGTCCGCACCGATGTATCTTTATCCAAGTAAAGTGATGAACGCAACGACCCCTTATACGACCTCCGGCTGTCCGACAACGCTGATCCCGTGTTGCCCCGTGGAGGTGTGTCTCTTAAAGGGTCCAGACTAGAATTCTGAACATCGAGTTTTTCGAAAGGCCCTTTGAGAGAAATCGAAAAGGGCTTTTTCTTTTTTTGGGATTTATCCTCACGCAGATGTCTTACTAAGATTTGGAATTTTGGAGGGAAAGACCGTGCAAACGCTGACTGAACGAGCCGTCCATCGATCCGGGCGAATCACGCTCAACCGGCCCCTTGCAATCATTGGGGCAGGAAACATGGGCACATCGCTGCTCCGTGGTATTCTCAACGCGAAGCTTACGGGTCCGGAAAAAATCATTGCCGGAGGCATCCATCTCGAAAAACTGCAAAAACTCGAGCAAACCTGGCGAATTCGCTACTCACTCGCTAACGCCGAGGCAGCGGGGTTGGCTGAAATTATCATCCTATCGGTAAAACCTTACACGCTGAAAAAAGTCCTGGACGAGATCAAACCTGCACTGCGTGAAGATCAACTCCTCATTTCCATCGCTGCGGGAGTGACCATTGATTCCATCCAACGACGAATCGGAAAGAACAATCCAATTGTCCGTGCAATGCCCAACATTGCGTCAACCGTCGATGCGGGGGCGACGGCGCTTTCCTATGGACGCTTCGTAACGGAAGAACACCAGCGCCTCGCAATCGCCATTTTCGAGGCGGTTGGGGAAGTGGTTGTGGTTGAGGAACACTTGCTGGATGCTGTCACAGGGCTCAGCGGAAGCGGGCCTGCGTATATCTACATGGTGGTGGAGTCACTCATCGACGGAGGCGTCAAGGTCGGTTTGCCCCGTGATATTGCCACGAAGCTGGCCGTGCAGACTGTGCTGGGTTCCGCAAAGCTCGTGAAGGAATCCGGACTGCATCCCGCAATCCTTCGGGACCAGGTGACCACTCCGGGAGGAACGGCGATCAATGCCATTCACGAGCTGGAGTCGCACGGACTCCGCGCGATGTTGATTCATGCGGTCGGCACAGCAACACAGCGCTCAAAAGAACTCAGCTCGCTGATGAATGGACAATAACGAAAGAAAGATTTGACAAATTAGAATCTGTTTTGGAACTGGCACTTGACAGATGCTGTTGGATGTGTATATTGAAGTAGAACCTCTTTACCTAAAAAATGAAACAAAATTCCTTCACATTGGCGATGAACATGACTTGCGTGCCGTGCGCGTGTTGTTGCATCTGTACGAATGATTCGTCGTGTTCTCGCGAAAAGGAGAAGCCCCTGGAGTAGCACAGTCGCATATCCTTTGGAGATACTAAAAGCCCTTCGGCGAGAACATCAGCCGGAGGGCTTTTTTCATTTGTTCCTAATGGAATGGGATTCATGGGAGTTGTCAATCACTAACTTCATGTCCTTCATGGATCACATAAGAAACTTTCTGGTTGAACCGTGGCCCTGGTATCTTTGCGGTGCTCTGATCGGTCTGACCGTGCCTCTGTTGTTCGTGGTCGGGAACAAGCCCCTGGGCGTCTCTTCCTCGCTGAGAGACATTTGCTCCGCGTGCCTTCCACATAAGCTCAATCCGTTTCGGGAGGGGGAGAAAAGGGACTTTTCGAACATCCTGTTTGTTGCCGGTATCCTCGCCGGGGCGTTGTTCGCAGCATCAGTCCTGTCCGACAACAAACCGGTGACGATTAGTCCGAACACACGGACAGATCTGGTCGGCCTCGGCATCAGCAGTTTCGACGGGCTACTTCCGTCCGATATGTTCTCTTCAGAACACATCCTGACAGTCCGTGGATTCCTGCTCTTCGTCGTCGGAGGGTTTCTTGTGGGATTTGGAACGCGGTGCGCCGGTGGATGCACGAGCGGCCATACGATCACGGGGTTATCAACGCTCCAGTGGCCGTCTCTCGTTGCGACGCTGTGTTTCATGGCAGGAGGTTTGTTCGCGACGCATTATCTTCTGCCGATTATTTTCAATTTCCATTAGGAGGAAAAATTGGAACAAATCGTCGAGTGTGGTGACAGGGCTCCCGGTTCTTCGACCCTCCCGGAACGCTGGTGGCATTTGATGATCTACACTGTGTCGGGCCTGTTGTTCGGCATTGTGCTCGTGAAGGGCGAGATAATCTCCTGGTTCAGAATCCAGGAAATGTTCCGGTTCCAGGCGTTTCACATGTTCGGAGTCATCGGTACTGCAGTGGTCACGGGGATCGTCTCGGTCGCACTCCTGAAACGCTGGAAAGCACGGACTCTGAACGGTGAGCCGGTCCAAATTCCACAACGGGCGTTCCAAAAAGGGCAGGTCTATGGGGGTCTGTTGTTTGGAATCGGGTGGGCGTTCACAGGTGCATGCCCGGGTCCGCTGTACGCGCAAATCGGCTCTGGACATCTGTCGGTTCTTGTCACGCTGGCAAGCGCGCTTGTCGGGACGTGGGTGTCGGGGAGATTGAATGGGAGATTCCGATGAAAGCGCGCGGCCAACTGTGCACCGTTCATGAATGTAACAAGCCGGTCGCTGCGTCCGGCCTCTGCTGGATGCACTATGGCCGGATCCGAAGGTCTGGTCACATCGACCAAACAGTAAGGAGATATGGCCAATCTCCACAGTGCCGGTTCTGCGGGACAACTGATCCAGGCAATTTCTATCCGGCATACAAAAGCATTTGCAAAACCTGCCGCAAGCTGCGGCTTTTGAGGTCGTTACGGAAGAACGATGAGCACACTGCATCATATTGATCTCTGGCAACACAAACTCCCGACGGTGCGAAACAACGGGAGAAGAAGGAAGTTGGAGTCCCTGGTTTCGGACAGTCATTCGATTTTGGCAAGTATCGGTAATACGCCGCTTCTTCGCATGCGGAACGTCCGACCGGGGAATGCCGCGGTGGAGATCTACGCCAAAGCGGAGTGGTTCAATCCAGGCGGCTCAGTCAAGGACCGGCCCGCACTCAGCATGCTCCTCGAAGCAGAACGCACAGGGCGACTCACGACTGAAAAGACGATCATCGATGCCACAAGCGGAAACACCGGCATCGCGTATGCGATGATCGCCAGTGCGCTTGGCTATCGCGTGAAACTCGCTCTGCCTTCGAATACCAGCGAGGAACGGAAGCGGATTCTGAGGGCATATGGAGCTGAACTGATCTTGACTGACCCCCTGCAGGGGACCGATGGTGCCCAGCGAATTGTCAGGGAAATTGTCGAGGAGAACTCCGGCCGCTATTTCTATCCGGATCAGTACAATAATCCGGCAAACTGGGAAGCGCACTACAGGACCACAGCGAAGGAAATCTGGCAACAAACGCAGGGACGCATTACGCACTTTGTGGCTGGAATTGGAACCTCCGGAACGTTCGTCGGAAATGCTCGCCGGTTGAGGGAGTTCGATCGGAGCATCCGGTGCATTTCATTCGAACCGGACTCACCGCTCCACGGGTTGGAGGGATTAAAACATCTCCCCACAGCAATTGTTCCGGGTATCTTCGACACGACACTGGCGAACGAGCACACGACAGTATCAACGGACGAAGCGTTCGCCATGGCCAGGCGACTGGCGAGGGAGGAAGGTTTGTTCGTAGGTAGCTCCAGCGGTGCCGCTCTTGCTGTGTGCCTTGCGTTGGCGGAGGAACTGAACTCGGGGGTTATTGTTACCGTCTTTCCGGATGGGGGAATGAAATACGCAAACGAACAGTACTGGAATGTTTGAAAGGGTCGGATATGATCTCGGTTTCGGAACAAGTTCTCTCCCAAATGCACCGTCATGGCGAACGTTCCTATCCTGAAGAGTGCTGTGGTGCACTGCTCGGAACAGACTACGACGGCGTCCGGTTGGTCTCGACAGTACTCGAAATTGACAACAGTCAGGGAGAAAATCGTCAAAGAAGGTTCCTGATAACCCCGAGCCAATACCGTGAGGCTGAACAAGTTGCTGATTCCCGGAATCTTCTGCTGCTGGGTTTCTATCACTCGCACCCGGACCATCCGGCAATCCCATCACAGTTCGATACGGATCATGCGATGCCGTGGCTTTCTTATATCATTGTCTCAATTGCCAGGGGAAAGGCGGAAAAAACGACCGCATGGCTTCTGCGCGGTGACCGTCGACAATTCGATGAGAGTCCGATTCAGGTAACCAGTAGTGAACAAGTCGAGTCTCCAGAAAATCTATCTAGCACTATTTCAGAATGAGAAACATCTTCTTCCATCAAAACCTAACCGCTAACAGCTATGTCCAAAATCCTCATCCCAACTCCTCTTCGTCCTTACACAGACAAACGTTCTGCCGTTGACGTTTCGGCAACCACCGTCAAAGAGGCGCTCGTCAATCTCACAAACACTTACGACCAACTTCGTCGTCATCTGTTTGGCGATGACGGGAGGTTGAGAAACTACGTGAACGTTTATGTCAACGACGAGGACATTCGTTCGCTTCTCAAAGAATATACTCCTGTGAAGGAGTCTGATGTCATAAGTATCATCCCCTCGATCGCGGGAGGCAGTGGGGCCGCCGTAGAAACAGCCGAAGCAATTGATCTAAGCAGGGAGGAGATTCTCCGCTACAGCCGTCATCTGATCATGCCCGAAGTTGGCCTGGAGGGTCAGAAGAAGCTCAAGGCGGCGAGCGTTCTCCTCGTTGGAACTGGGGGACTTGGATCTCCTGCGGCGTTGTATCTGGCTGCGGCGGGAGTAGGCAGAATCGGCCTGGTCGATTTCGACGTTGTAGACGTGACCAACCTTCAGAGGCAGATCCTTCACTCGTCTGACGACGTGGGAAGGAAGAAAGTGGATTCCGCATACGAGGCGATTTCAAGTCTTAACCCCTTTGTTCAAATTGACGTGCATGAAACGGCGTTGAGTTCAGACAACGCCCTTGACATTCTGGCGGACTACGACATCATCGTCGACGGGACAGACAATTTCCCGACCCGATACCTTGTCAACGATGCATGCGTTCTCCTTGGAAAACCCAATGTTTACGGGAGTATTTTCAGGTTTGAAGGGCAGGCGAGTGTGTTTTATGCCAGGGAGGGCCCTTGCTATCGGTGCTTGTATTCTGAACCGCCCCCGCCGGGACTCGTTCCGAGCTGCGCAGAAGGCGGAGTCCTCGGCGTGCTTCCAGGAATCATTGGGACACTTCAGGCTCTTGAAACCATCAAGCTGATAATCGGTCAGGGAGAACCTCTGATCGGCCGACTCTTGTTGTTTGACGCTTTCCAGTTGAAATTCCGCGAGCTCAAGCTTCGAAAAAACCCGGATTGCCCCATCTGCGGCGATCATCGGACAATTAAGCAGCTTATTGATTACGAACAATTCTGCGGAATCGAACCAAAGCCGAAGAACGGGGAATCGAAGAAAGCATTTGAAATTACTGTGGAGGATTTGAAACAACGGCTCGATAGGAATGAAGATTTGTTTGTTGTCGACGTGCGGGAACCGCATGAGTACGAGATTGTCAACATCGGAGCGTATTTGATCCCGCTCAACGACTTGCCGAAGCGTGTCCATGAACTCGACTCCTCCCGCGAGATTGTCGTCCACTGCAAAAGCGGCGCGAGAAGCGCAAGAGCGGTCGAATTTCTGAAGCAAAGCGGGTTTAGAAAGGTCAAAAACCTCGTAGGAGGGATTGACGCCTGGGCTGATAAGATCGACCGATCCCTGGTTCGGTATTGATGAACTCCGGGTGGATGCAAAACTATTTTGAAAATTTCTTGCGTCCCCTCTTGACAGGTTCTTCGAAATTCTTATATTGAAGTAGAGCAACACTCATGGGAAACGGACTCAATAGCACTTCAACGAATCTGGTTAACGCCATCCCCGGCGTCCGCCCGGTTCTGCCTATTTCCCTGCTCAGCATCATCCTGGTTCTGGTTAACCTCCTGGTTCTGGCGCTGATTATTATCAGCTAATGAACGCCAGAGGCTAACCGAGCACACCCACCATACACTCTCCAACCGTATAAAGGTCAAGCAAGGTCGCCTCTGGCGGAGAAGGATATTTTTTTCTTTTTCTCTAGAAAGGTGAACTTTGCGAAGCGACCTGATCAAAAAAGGGACAGAACGGACTCCCAACCGCGCGATGCTGCGCGCTGTCGGCTTCGGCGACAAGGATTTTGACAAGCCGATCGTCGGCATCGCCAACAGCTACAGCACCATTACCCCCTGCAACGTAAGTCTGAATGGCCTCGCAGACCGAGCCGAGTCTGCTCTCCGTGCCGCCGGAACGATGCCGCAGGTCTTCGGCACCATCACGGTGAGCGATGGCATCTCGATGGGCACGGAGGGGATGAAGTACTCGCTCGTGTCGCGCGAGGTTATTGCGGATTCCATCGAAACCGTCTGCAACGCCCAAAGCCTCGACGGTCTCCTCGCCATCGGCGGTTGCGACAAGAACATGCCTGGCGCGATGATTGCCATTGCCCGCATGAACATACCGGCAGTCTTTGTGTATGGAGGGACGATCAAGCCCGGCCACTACAACGGCAAAGATCTGACAATTGTCAGCGCGTTCGAGGCGGTTGGGCAGTATAGCGCAAAGAAAATCGGCGGCGAAGAACTACTGGAAGTGGAACGTCATTCGTGTCCCGGCGCGGGATCGTGTGGGGGGATGTACACCGCCAATACCATGTCTTCGGTATTCGAAGCCATGGGGATGAGCTTGATGTATTCCTCGACTATGGCGGCGGAGGATAACGAAAAATCCGAAAGTGCTGCGCAGTCCGCACACGTTCTCGCCAACGCTGTCCGCAAACAAATCCTTCCCCGCACCATTCTCACAAAAGATTCTTTCGAAAACGGCATCGCGGTGGCGATGGCCATTGGCGGATCGACGAACGTCGTGTTGCATCTCATGGCAATTTCGCGTGCTGCCGGTATTCCTCTTTTGCTTGATGATTTCGAGAAAATCCGTGCCCGCGTCCCGGTGCTGTGCGATTTGAAACCGTCGGGACAATATGTGACAACGGATTTTCACAACGCCGGCGGTGTTCCGCAGGTCATGAAAATCCTCTTGAAACACGGAGTCCTCCATGGCGACGCCCTTACGGTAACCGGCCAGACCGTTGCCGGGCTTCTGGCAAGCGTTCCGGAGCAACCCCGCAAAGGCCAGAATGTAATCAGACCGTGGGAGAATCCGCTCTATCCGCAGGGCCACATAACAATTCTCAAAGGCAACCTGGCGACGGAAGGAGCCGTCGCGAAGGTGACCGGAGTGAAGAGCTCCAATATCACAGGACCGGCGCGTGTGTTCGAGTCGGAGGAGCACTGCTTGCAGGCAATCCTTGCCGGAAAAATCAGGGCAGGCGACGTCATTGTCATCCGCTATGAGGGACCGAAAGGCGGTCCCGGAATGCGCGAAATGCTTGCGCCCACCTCTGCGCTCATCGGAGCCGGACTTGGCGATTCAGTTGGCCTGATTACCGACGGCCGGTTTTCCGGTGGAACCTACGGAATGGTCGTGGGGCACGTCGCTCCCGAAGCTGCAGTAGGCGGAGCAATCGCTCTCGTCTACGAAGGAGACGAGATAACCATCGACGCAGAACAACGACGCCTGCAGCTGAACGTTCCCGAAAAAAAGTTGGAGGAAAGGCGCAGGAAATGGTCTCCTCCCGCGGCGAGATACACCAGCGGAGTTCTGGCAAAATATGCGGCGCTCGTCTCCAGCAGCAGTCTCGGGGCTGTAACGGACCTGCACACGAATGGAAGATGAACTGAAGCTGACGACTCATGTCGTCGGCATGCGTTAACAATCTTGAAAGGATCCAACCCATGCCCTCATCCAACACCCCACAATCAAACGGCAAAATGATGACCGGTTCGGAAATTTTCGTCCGATCGCTTATTGCAGAAGGCGTTGAGGTTGTCTTCGGATATCCGGGGGGAGCGATCATCGGCGTCTACGATGCGCTGGTCGATCTTTCTGACATCAATCACGTGCTCGTCCGTCACGAGCAGGGTGCGACCCATGCGGCTGAGGGATATGCCAAGGCAACGGGTCAGCCCGGTGTCGCCCTCGTGACATCCGGCCCCGGAGCGACCAACACCGTAACCGGCATCGCCGACGCGTTCATGGATTCCATCCCGATCGTCGTGTTTTCGGGTCAGGTCCCGTTGAGACTTATCGGAAACGATGCCTTTCAGGAAGCGGATATTGTCGGGATCACACGTCCCATCACGAAGCACAACTACCTCGTGAGAGATGTGCGGGAACTCGCAGCGACGATCAAGGAGGCGTTCTACATCGCAACGACCGGCCGGCCGGGTCCCGTGCTCGTTGATCTTCCAAAAGACGTGATGGCGCAAAAAACCACATTCGAATATCCGAAGACGGTTGAACTCAGGAGTTACAACCCGACCGTTGAAGGTCATATGAAGCAGGTCCGGAGAGCCGCTGAGCTTATCAACTCGGCAAAACGGCCGGTACTGTATGTCGGAGGGGGAGCCATTCAATCGAACGCCGCGGACGAACTCACGGCACTCGCCGAAAAGCTTCAGTGTCCCGTGACCACCACGCTCCACGGTCTCGGCGCATTTCCGGAAACGAATCGCCTGTCCATGGGAATGTTGGGAATGCACGGAACGTGGTACTCCAACATGGCTGTGAATTTCTGCGACGTCCTGATCGCCGTGGGAGCCCGGTTTGATGACCGTGTGACGGGCAAGGTCGAAGCGTTTGCTCCCGAAGCGAAGAAGATCCACATCGACATCGACCCGTCCGCGATCAGTAAGAACGTCAAGGTCGACGTTCCGATTGTAGGCGATGTCAAGCTCGTGCTGAACAAACTGAGCGAGCAAACACGAAGACTCGACACGGCGGACTGGCTCAAGACCATCGATCAGTGGAAAGCCGAGCATCCACTCAGGTACAAACAGGGAAGCGCACTGCGTGCGCAACACGTCATCCACAAGTTGGGCGAAATCACGAAGGGCGACGCGGTCGTGGTGACGGACGTTGGACAACATCAGATGTGGACGGCGCAGTTCTTCACGTGGGTCCATCCGCGCTCACACATTACATCGGGAGGACTGGGCACGATGGGTTTCTCGCTTCCCGCAGCGATGGGAGCGGCGTTCGGACGCAACGATCTGCCGGTAGTTTCCATCAGCGGGGACGGTGGATTCCAGATGAACCTGCAGGAGATGGCGACCATCGTCGAGCACAAAGTGCCGTTGAAGATTTTCATCATCAACAATGGGTTCCTGGGCATGGTGCGACAATGGCAGGAGCTGTTCTGGCGGCGACGCTATTCACACGTCGAGCTCTACAATCCGGATTTTGTGAAGCTTGCGGAAGCTTTCGGCTGCCCGGCGATGAGAGTGACTCAAACGTCGGAAGTCGAAGCTGCCGTCCGCAAGGCAATGCAACACAAAGGCGGACCCATCCTCGTCGAGTTTGTCGTGGCAAAGGAAGACAATGTCTATCCCATGATCCCTGCGGGCCAAACTGTTAATGAAATGCTCGACACGCCGGAACCGGTTGAGTTGAACGCAGAGGGCGAAGTGATCACCGATGAGGTGGTGGTATTGGGGAAAGGGTGAATAAGACAAGTTTAAAGTTCAGAGTTTAAAGTTTGATAGGTCATCTCATAACTCACAACTCATTACTCATAACTCCAAACTCGAAACTTGAAAGCCCAAACTCCTATGACTTCTTCCCAACTCGTCAGTCCCCATATCGTTAGTGAGGGACACCTCAAAAAGCACACGATCTCGATCCACGTCGAGAACAAATTCGGCGCATTCAACAGAATCGCGGGGTTGTTTGCGGCCAAGGGTTACAATATCGACAGCCTCTCGGTCGGATCGACCGAGGAGGAGGGCATTTCCCGCATGACGATCGTGACGGAGGGCGACGACCAGGTGATCGAACAGATCATGAAGCAGCTGAACAAACTCATCAATACCATCAAGGTCGTTGACCTGACGTTTGAAAACTTCGTCGAGCGCGAGCTGGTGCTCGTGAAAGTTCAATCGAACCCTGAATCACGGTCAGAAATCATGCAAGTGGGAGAAATCTTCCGGGCAAAGGTCGTTGATATCAGCCCCAAAACGCTGACTCTGGAAGCCACCGGGAGTCAGCAGAAGGTCGATGCGATCATCAAGATGCTCGAACCTTTCGGCATCAAGGAAATGGCCCGCACCGGTAGAGTCGCGATCAAGCGCGAGTTTCAGGGAGAAGTCTGACGAGTTCGCAATGAACCATCATCCACAAATGGAAGGCTCCGCCATGGAAGAACGGTTTCCGTTGTACGACGCCCGTTTTGAGCATGATGCGTGTGGCACCGGTTTCGTTGCGAAGATCTCCGGGGAGAGGAGTTCCGGCGTGGTTCGGAATGCGATCCGGTCGGTCTGTAACCTCACACATCGGGGGGCTGTCGCGGCCGACACGCAGACCGGGGACGGTGCGGGGATTCTGACACAACTGCCGGTGAAGCTGTTCCTGCAGTCTGTGCCGGACCTGGCCTCGAAACTGGAGCAGGAAAGCGACCTCGCCGTCGGAATGATGTTCATGCCCGGGAGCGACGATGATGCCTACGCGCTCTGCAAGGCACTTGTCGAGCACGTGATCACATGCCGCGGCCTCGGAATTCTCGGCTGGCGAAACGTTCCGGTTGATCCGTCGGTGATCGGAGTGGGCGCTTCGCTTACCGTCCCGCGGATCCAGCAGGTTCTCTTGAGAAAACCGAAGCATATCAGCGCTGCGGAATTTGAACGGCGCTTGTTTCTCTCCCGAAAAGAGATTGAAAAACATGTGTTGAAAACGCGGGTGAAGAATTTCTATGTGTGTTCGTTCTCGAGTCGCACGATTGTGTATAAGGGACTGATGGTGGCCACTGCCCTCGACAAGTTTTATCCGGATTTGAAGAATCCGTCGTTCGAATCCGCGTTCGCAATCTATCACCAACGGTACAGCACGAACACGTTCCCGACATGGAGCCTGGCCCAGCCATTCCGCATGCTCGCTCACAACGGTGAAATCAATACCATCCAGGGAAATCGCATATGGACCGGCGCCCGGGAAGCAGAAATTGCGACGGATCTCTGGGGAGAAGATGTGAAGGTCCTCAGGCCGCTGATTCAGCCGGGGGGCAGCGATTCCGCCAATCTCGACAACGCCCTTGAGGCCCTCACTCTTTCGGGACGGCAGGTTCTTCATTCAATGATGATGCTCGTCCCCGAGGCATGGCGCGCACGCGATGACCTTCACCAGCAGGTAAAGGACTTCTACGACTATAACGAATGTTTCAGCGAACCGTGGGATGGTCCGGCCGCTCTGATGTTCAGCGACGGCTCCGTGGTTGGCGCAACGCTGGACAGGAACGGACTACGGCCTGCGCGCTACAAGATCACGTCCGACGGGTATCTCGTCTTGGGTTCGGAGGTCGGTGCGCTCGAAATCGACGATGCGAACGTTGTCGAAAAGGGGAGACTCGGTCCCGGTCAGATGATTGCCGTCGACACCGCCAGAGGTGTGCTTCTCAAGGATCTGGATGTCAAGAACGAAATCGCACGAATGCGCGAGTACTCGCGCTGGGTGAGGAACATCTATCGGTTGCCGAAGAAGAATGAACCAGCTTGCGTGCCTGCACCGGAAGACACTCAACGAGCGGCTGCGCTCGGGCTTGTCAGGAAACAACTTTGCTTTGGTTACGGTGTTGAGGAACTGACGCATCTCATCAGACCGATGGTGGAGGGCGCCAAAGAACCTGTCGCTTCCATGGGAGATGACGCTCCGCTTGCAGTCCTTTCGAGGCTGCCAAAATTGCTCCCGTCGTACTTCCGTCAACAATTCGCCCAGGTGACGAATCCTCCCATCGACCCGCTTCGTGAACGACTGGTGATGTCGTTGACCAGTAAGCTCGGATACCGCCGGAACTGGTTCGGAGAAACGCCCGAGCATGCGAAGCAAGTGGAGCTTGAGAGTCCCGTGTTGTTTGATTCGGAATTGGAACAACTCCGGTCGATCGACGATCCTGATTTTCAGACGGCGGTTCTCCCGGTGCTCTTTGAAGTGGCCGACGGTGAAGAAGGGTTGGAGCAGTCTCTGGAGAAGCTTTGCAAGGCCGCCGAAGTTGCCGCAGACGAAGGGAAGTTCCTCGTGGTTCTGAGCGACCGGGGAACGGACAGCGAACATGTGCCGATCCCGATTCTGCTCGCTGTGGGTGCGGTACACAACCATCTGCTTCGCACAGGGAAACGGCTCAAGCTGAGTGTCGTTGCAGAAACAGGCGAACCGCGCGATGTCCACCATTTCGCAACGCTGATCGGGTACGGAGCAAATGCCGTTAATCCCTGGCTCGCATATGAAACGATCGCGGCAATGGTGAACTCGGGTGATGTGAAAGGTCTTACCAATCAGCAGGCATGTACGAACTATCGGAATGCTCTGGAGATCGGAATCCTCAAGGTCATCTCAAAGATGGGGATCTCCTTACTCGGTTCATATCGCGGTGCCCAGATCTTTGAGGCTGTCGGTATCTCGAAGGAAGTTGTCGATCGACATTTCACGGGCACTCCTTCGCGAATCGGTGGACTGGGCTTGCGCGATATCGCCCGTGAAGCACTGGCGCGCCATGCAAACGGCTACAGGATGACAACGGCTGCGCTTCTTGACGAGGGCAATTATCGGTTTCGCAAGAACGGCGAACGGCGTGCCTGGTCGCCCGACGCGTTGCGCGCGATGCAGAAGTTCAGAGTCTCGGGACAGGCAGAGGAATACGAGCATCTGAAGGAAGCCATCGGAGCGAATGTTCCGGTCGGCATCAAAGACCTTCTCCGCTTCCGGAAGCCAAACAATCCGGTTCCGGTCGAAGAAGTCGAGCCTGTCGAAGAAATTCGCCGACGCTTTACGACGGCGGCGATGTCTCTCGGGTCCCTTTCACCGGAGACGCACGAGACGATCGCGATCGCCATGAACCGTATTGGCGCCAAGAGCAACAGCGGAGAAGGCGGCGAAGATCCGCGAAGATTCCGGGCCTTTGAAAACGGCGATTGGGCGAACAGCGCCATCAAACAGGTTGCCTCCGCACGCTTTGGCGTTACCGCGGAATATCTCGCGAGTGCGAAAGAGCTTGAAATCAAAATGGCGCAGGGTTCGAAGCCCGGCGAAGGCGGGCAGATTCCCGGGAACAAGGTTTCTCCCTTGATTGCCAGACTCCGGAGAGCAATTCCGGGAACGGCGCTGATTTCTCCGCCGCCGCATCATGACATCTATAGTATCGAAGACCTCGCGCAGCTGATTTACGACCTGAAGCAGGCAAACCCGCGGGCGCGCGTGTGTGTCAAGCTGGTTTCTGAAGCTGGCGTCGGAACAATTGCTGCGGGGGTTGCGAAAGCCTATGCGGATGTCATTCTGATCAGCGGACACGAGGGGGGGACGGGCGCCTCTCCGTTGAGCTCGATCAAAAATGCGGGTGCTTCCTGGGAACTTGGCATTGCGGAGGCCCAACAAGTGCTCGTGATGAATGGCCTGAGAGAACGCGTCACACTTCGGGTTGACGGCGGAATGAAAACCGGTCGCGACGTCGTCATCGCAGCGATGCTTGGAGCGGAGGAATACAACTTCGGAACTGCGGCTTTGATGTCGCTCGGCTGCCGCTACGTCCGACAGTGTCACTTGAATACCTGCCCGGTGGGAATAGCAACGCAGGATGAATCGCTTCGAGAACGGTTCGACGGAAAGCCGGAAATGCTCATCAACTACCTGAATGCCGTTGCAGAGGACATTCGCACAATCCTTGCGGGCCTCGGCTTTCGCTCTTTGAACGAAATTATCGGCCGTACGGACCTGCTCCAGCAGCGTACGATCCTCGAACACCCGAAGGCAAACACCGTCGACCTCTCGGCGCTCCTGAGCCGCCGGCACGATGATCACGACCAGCGGCTTCGCGTTTGGTACAGAAACGACAGGCCCGACAAACCCCTGGATGATACGATCCTGCAGGATGTGAAGGATGCGATCAGGGAGAAGACGTCAGTCGTCCGGAGTTACAGGATTCGTAACACAAACCGCTCGGTGGGGACGAAACTCTCCGGCGAAATCGCTTATCTCTACGGCGACCAGGGCCTGCATCCCCACACCATCGAGCTTCGGTTCGCCGGAAGCGCAGGCCAGAGTTTCGGGGCATTCCTTGTCCATGGAATCAGGATGGTTCTCACGGGCGAGGCCAATGATTACGTGGGAAAGGGAATGTGTGGTGGGGAAATCATCATGATGCCTCCGGGCAATCGGCGACATGCATCGGAGGAAGTGATTATGGGAAATACCGTTCTGTATGGCGCAACCGGAGGCGCGCTCTTCGCGGCAGGCCGTGCCGGAGAACGATTCGCAGTTCGCAACAGCGGTGCCCTTGCTGTCGTCGAGGGCGTTGGCGACCACGGATGTGAATACATGACGCAGGGAACAGTGGTCGTCCTCGGCAGAACAGGACGCAATTTTGGCGCCGGCATGACCGGAGGAACCGCGTATGTATTCGACCCGGCGGGAGATTTCCGCAAGAAATGTAACACGGAGTTGATTGATATCAAAGAGCTGGAAGAAGGAGAGGACGTCCGATTTCTGCAGGCTGTCATCTATCGGCATCTGGAGGCGACCAACAGCGAAAGAGCTCAGGAAGTGCTGACCCGCTGGCAGGAGTACCAAAAAAGGTTCCGGAAAATCGTTCCCAAACAAATGGCTCCTCCAGCGACCATGGGGGAAACACAGCGTGCGGACCATCGTGTCTGATTTGCACAGAAAACAGGAGAACAACAGCCATGGCATTTATGAACTTTGGTGGTGTGAAAGAAGAAGTCGTGACACGAGAGGAATTCTCTCTGGCAAAGGCCCGAAAGGTCCTCGCAAACGAGGTCGTGGGAATTATTGGATATGGACCCCAGGGTCAAGGTCAGTCACTCAATTTGAAAGACAACGGGATCAAAGTTGTCATCGGACAGCGCAAGGGAGGAAAAGGATGGAACGATGCGATAAAAGATGGGTGGAAGGAAGGAAAGAATCTTTTCTCCGATATCGAGGAAGCCGTCCGTCAATCGACGGTGGTCCAATATTTGCTTTCCGACGCCGGACAAAAAGAACAGTGGCCGGTCGTCAAGCGGAATCTCAGGAAGGGTCAGGCTCTCTACTTTTCCCATGGATTCTCCGTCGTGTTCAAGGATCAGACCGGAGTCGTGCCTCCGCCGGAGATCGACGTCATCCTTGTCGCTCCCAAAGGAGCCGGCCGTACGGTCCGGTCCAATTATCTCGCAGGGAGCGGCATCAATGCAAGCTTCGCCGTGTTTCAGGACGCCACCGGACGGGCGAGGGAACGGGCGATTGCACTCGGTATGGCGATTGGATCGGGATATTTGTTTCCCACAACATTCCAGAATGAAGTCTACAGCGACCTGACAGGGGAACGCGGCGTGCTGATGGGTGCCATCGCCGGAGTAATGAAAGCGCAATTCGACACGCTGCGGGCGATGGGCCATTCACCGAGTGAAGCGTTCAACGAGACGGTTGAAGAAGCAACGCAGAGCCTTTACCCGTTGATCGGGAAGAATGGGATGGATTGGATGTTCGCCTCGTGCAGCACCACGGCGCAGCGAGGAGCTCTCGACTGGTCAAAACGGTTTGAATCCGCAGTGAAACCGCTCTTTGAACAATTGTACAGGAATGTGAAGGAGGGAATTGAAACGAAACGGGTTCTCGATACCTGCGGCGCGCCCGATTATCGAGAGAAACTCCAGTCCGAGCTGAACGAATGGAAAAACTCCGAAATGTGGAAGGCCGGTGCTGCCGTTCGATCGCTGCGGCCGGAAAACTGGAAAAAAGATTGAGCGGAGACGAACCGACGACCGAATCATCCATCATTCAATCAACCGACCGTCAACGAATCAATGACCCAATGAACCAATCTCATCAGATATTCCTCTATGATACCACCCTTCGCGACGGAACGCAGGGCGAAGATGTTTCCTTCTCGGTCGAGGACAAGCTGAAAATTGCCGAACAGCTCGATGCGATGGGAATTCATTACATCGAAGGCGGATGGCCGGGCTCAAACCCGCGCGATCTGGAGTTCTTCAGGCGCGCTCAGGAACTTCATCTCAACCATGCGAGGATTACTGCATTCGGAAGTACGCGCCGCGCAAGGAATTCCGCTGACACCGACGAGAATCTCAACGCTCTCGTGGAGGCGAACACACCGGTCGTCACGATATTCGGCAAAACATGGCTCCTCCATGTAAGGCGCGCGCTCCAGATTTCCGAGTCGGAAAATCTTGAGATCATCGCAGACTCCGTAGCCTTTCTCAAGAATCGCGACAAGGAAGTGATCTACGATGCGGAACACTTTTTCGACGGCTTCAAAGAGAACGCTGAGTACGCCCTCCAAACACTGAAAGAAGCCGAACGAGCCGGTGCCGATATCATCGTTCTCTGCGACACAAATGGCGGGACCATGACGCACGAAGTGGCAGCAATGGTTCGACGGGTTCGCGCCGAAATTCATGCCCCACTCGGAATTCACGCGCACAACGATTGCGAGCTGGCCGTCGCAAACACACTTGCAGCTCTGCTGGAGGGCGCCATCCATGTTCAAGGCACCATCAACGGATACGGTGAGAGATGCGGGAATGCAAACCTCTGTTCCATTATTCCGAACCTTCAGCTCAAGCTCGGGTACCGGTGTGTCTCCGATTCGCAGCTCCGGAGAATCACGGAGCTCTCCCATACCGTCAGCGAATTGGCGAATCTCGCGCCGCGCAAACACCTTGCATTTGTCGGCGAAAGCGCGTTTGCGCATAAAGGAGGAGTTCATGTCAGTGCGGTCATGAAAACTCCGGAAACCTATGAACATATTTCCCCCGGTCTCGTCGGAAACCAACGGCGCGTTCTGGTGTCTGACCTTTCCGGCAGAAGCAACGTGGTCTACAAAGCGCGGGAATTGGGCATTGAATTGGGCGGCGATTCGTCCGCCGTGCAGAACATTGTCGATGATATCAAGCTCAAGGAGTTTAACGGATACCGTTTCGAGGATGCCGACGGTTCTCTGGAACTGCTGATCAAGCAGCGCATGCACGAGTGGAGGGAGTTTTTTGAGCTGGAGGGATTCAAGGTGATCATACACAAAGAGTCAAAAGAGGCGAAACCTGTGGCAGAAGCGTTAATTAAGGTTCGTGTGGGATCGGAAGTCGAACACACGGCCGCCGAGGGGGACGGGCCGGTGAATGCGCTGGACAAAGCTCTTCGAAAAGCGCTCGAAAAATTCTATCCTGAGCTCAGCGAAATGGTTCTCGCAGATTACAAAGTACGCGTTTTGGACGGACAGGAAGGCACCAGAGCCAAAGTACGCGTTCTGATCACCACGAAGAACGGCCAGGCAACCTGGAACACGGTGGGAGTTTCAACCGATATTATCGAAGCCAGCTGGAAAGCGCTGGTGGACGGCATTTACTTCCATCTTCTGAAATCGGAAACAAGCGCTCCCGTCGAAGAATAGAAAAAATCGTCGCATTCAATATAGATCGAAAAGGAAGAATAATGGCAGGCCATGAAAAGAGTCTTTCTCAAACCTTGACGGACGTCGTTGGGCGGTTTGTTCAGGAGGAAAAGCAGGCGATGGAATCCCTCCGTATCCGCATGGCAGACACGAAAGATCCGAACGTCCAATCCGTGTTTGCAAAACTTGCCGAAATCCGTGCCCGGTATGTTGCCGAGCTCGAATCGCAGTTCGGCGACGTCGCTTCGCGGGAGGAAATCACGAGGCAGATCAACGAGATGTTTAACGTCTAACCGGCTGCAGCAGAGGCACTTAAGGAGAAACACATGGAAAATCGTGTATTCATCTTCGATACAACGCTGCGAGACGGTGAGCAGTCTCCGGGCTGCAGTATGAATCTCGAAGAAAAAGTCCGAATGGCGAGACAGCTGGAGGAACTGCGCGTCGATGTCATTGAAGCGGGATTTCCGATCGCATCACCCGGGGACTTTGAGGCTGTCCGTCGCGTCGCCCAAATTGTGGAACACTGCACAGTAGCTGCGCTTGCGCGAGCAGTTCCGGGCGATATTGAGAGAGCCTGGGAAGCCATCCGGGAGGCCAAACGTCCCCGAATCCACACGTTTATCGCGACCTCGGATATTCATATGTTGCACAAGCTGAAGAAAACGAGATCCCAAGTTCTCACTGACACGGAATCCTCCGTCCGGCTTGCGAAGTCTCTCTGCACCGAAGTGGAGTTCTCCTGCGAGGATGCATCGCGAAGTGACCGGGAATTCCTGTGCGAGGTTCTGACCGTCGCTCTTGAAGCCGGCGCGACAACAATCAATCTGCCCGATACCGTCGGATATGCGACACCGGATGAATACGGCGCCATGTTCCACACGGTCAAGGAACGAGTCCCCGGAATTGCCACGGTGACGCTGAGCGCCCACTGCCACAACGACCTTGGCCTCGCAGTCGCAAACTCTCTTGCCGCGGTCCACCAGGGTGTGCGCCAGGTTGAATGCACTCTGAATGGTATAGGGGAACGGGCGGGCAACGCTTCACTGGAAGAAATCGTCATGGCGATAAGAACGCGCCAGGAGAAGCTCGGCGTCTTCACCAACGTGAGAACAGAGGAGATCTATAAGTCGAGCAAACTTCTCAGCACCCTCACCGGAATGATGGTGCAACGAAACAAGGCGATTGTCGGTGCCAATGCATTTGCCCATGAAGCAGGGATTCATCAGGATGGCATGTTGAAGAGCCCCATCACCTATGAAATCATGACGCCGCAGTCGGTCGGTATCAAGCATAGTCTGCTCGTGCTTGGAAAACATTCCGGCCGCCACGCATTGAAGCAGCGCTACGAACAGCTCGGCTATCTGCTTTCCGGAGACGATCTGGACCATGCCTACCGGCTCTTCTGCTCCATTGCGGACCAGAAGAAGGAGATTTTTGACGAAGATCTTATGGCGATTGTGGAAGACAGGGCGGCGGATATCGAAGATTCATGGCAACTGGACAGTCTGCAGGTGACGAGTGGAACGAGCGTCCGCCCGACCGCCGTAGCGGAGCTTCTTCGCGGTGACCGGCACTACATCGATTCTGCCACAGGAGACGGGCCGGTCGATGCGGCCTACAAAGCCGTCGAGAGGATCACGGGCGCGGTTGGAAAACTGACCGAATATTCCATCAAATCGGTCGGCTCGGGCCACGACGCCATTGCAGAGGTCTTTGTCCGCGTGGATTTTGAGGGACTCCTGTTTAATGGAAGAGCAGTCAGCACCGATGTGATCACCGGAAGCGTCAAGGCCTATCTGGAAGCATTGAACAGGTCGCTTGGTGCAAAAAAACGAAGAGAGAATTATTCAAAGAAAGAAAACGCTGGAGAGACGACAGTCCCGGCATGAAGACCATTCCAGTCAATAAATCTATGAGTCAGGCACGTACACTCTTTGAGAAAGTCTGGGAAAGCCACGTGGTTGCTCAGGAACCGCAATCACCTGCTGTTCTGTATATCGATTTGCACTTGATCCACGAGGTGACCTCCCCTCAGGCATTTACAGGGTTGCGCGAACGGAGATTGAAGGTCCGACGTCCGGAGAAAACGGTTGCGACCGTCGACCACAGCGTTCCCACCCGCACGCCGGTGTCGCCGATCGTCGACCCACTTGCTGCAAAGCAGGTCCAGCAGCTTGAACAGAATGCCCGCGAGTTTGGAATCCGGTTGTATGGACTTGATAATCCGAACAGGGGGATCGTGCACGTCATCGGGCCGGAACTCGGGCTGACACAACCCGGGATGACGGTCGTGTGCGGCGATAGCCACACGTCAACGCACGGCGCGTTTGGAGCCCTTGCGTTCGGAATCGGCACGAGCGAGGTCGAACACGTGCTGGCAACCCAATGCTTGCTTCAAAGGAAACCGAAGACATTCGAAATCCGGCTTGAAGGTGTGTTGGCGCCCGGTGTTTCGGCAAAAGACATCATCCTGGCAGTGCTTGCGAAGATCGGCATTGGCGGCGGCACCGGACATGTGTTCGAATACACCGGCAGTGCGATCCGCTTGCTCTCCATGGATCAGCGAATGACGATCTGCAACATGTCCATCGAAGGAGGAGCGCGGGCCGGCATGGTTGCTCCCGACGACACGACATTTGAATACATGGCGGGACGTGAATTTGCCCCGAAGGGAACCGACTGGGACAAGGCCGTTGCGCATTGGAGAACGCTCCGTTCCGACCGCGATGCACAGTACGACAATTCATTCACGCTTGACGCCGGCAGTCTGGGCCCGATGATCACATATGGGACAAACCCCGGCATGGGGATGGCCGTTACTGACCATGTACCTGAGCCGGGTTGCTTGTCCGACTCTTCTCAGAAATTTGCTTTGGAAAAAGCCCTCGCCTACATGGGGCTTCAGCCGGGCCAATCGCTCTTGGGGAAGCGTGTCGATGTCGTGTTCATCGGGAGCTGCACGAACTCCAGAATCACGGATTTGCGCCAGGCGGCAAGATTTCTCAGCGGACGGAAGGTTGCTCCAAACGTTCGCGTGCTCGTTGTCCCCGGTTCACAGGACGTGAAGAGATTGGCGGAAGCCGAAGGTCTTCATCGGATTTTCAAGGATGCAGGTGCGGAGTGGCGAGAGGCGGGATGCTCGATGTGCATCGCCATGAACGGGGATCAGCTGGAGCCAGGACAGTACGCGGTTTCGACAAGCAACCGTAATTTCGAAGGACGACAAGGGAAGGGTGGAAGAACCTTCCTGGCCTCTCCCTTGACAGCCGCTGCCGCCGCAGTCACAGGTGCCATTACCGACGTACGCACTCTGATGAAGGACTGAGGAGACAAATTCGAAATCTCAAATTTCAAATGCCATAGGGACTCAAATCTCAAATCGTAAATCGTGAATCGTAAATCGCAAACCTTAAATCTCAAAATCTCATAACTCACAACTCATTACTCATCACTCATTGCTCATTTCCCATTGCTTATGTCCCACTTCCCTCCAATAGAATCCCGTCTCGTTCCTCTTCTCATGAACGATATCGACACCGACCAGATCATTCCGGCACGTTTCCTCAAGGCGACGGACAAGTCCGGAATGGGCGGTCATCTCTTTGCGGACTGGCGATATCAGGCGGATGGTTCTCCACAGCCCGAATTTGTTCTCAACAAGGCCGAATTTCAGGGAGCTCAGATTCTCCTTGCAGGGAACAACTTTGGCTGTGGATCTTCGCGTGAACACGCGGCATGGGCGCTCCGGGGTTTTGGCTTTCGGGCGGTGATGAGCGAATCGTTCGCTGACATATTCAGAAATAATGCCCTAAAGAACGCTGTTCTTCCCGTCGAGGTGAGCCGTGCGACATATCAAAATCTGGTGACCCTGACGAAGCAGCAGCCTTTCGCCGAGTTAACGGTCGATTTGTCAACTCAAACTGTGACCCTCCCCGACGGAGAAACATCCAAATTTCCTATCGACGCCTTTTCGAAGTATTGTCTGTTGAATGGAGTCGACGAACTCGGCTATCTGCAGAAATTTGAAGACAAGATCAACGCATATGAGAATAGTATTCAGAAATGACCACGAAGTGCCAATCGCTAACTGCTAACAGCTGATAGATACCTTGAATTCCCACATCACAATACTCCCCGGAGACGGAATCGGTCCGGAAGTGACTTCTTCTGCGCTCGAAGTCCTGAAAGCGATCGGACAGGAGCATGGTCACTCGTTTTCGTTTACCGAGCATTTCATAGGCGGATGTGCAATCGATAAGTTTGGAACGGCTCTCACGGAGGAAACACTCGACGCATGCCGGAACTCGGACGCGGTCCTGCTGGGAGCCGTGGGAGGACCCAGGTGGGATGATCCCAACTCCAAAGTCCGGCCGGAACAAGGACTCCTTGAGTTGCGGAAAGGAATGGGCCTCTACGCCAACCTCCGGCCCGTGAAAACGTTTCCGTCGCTTTTCGATGCTTCACCTCTCAAGAGTGGGGTTTTGAAGGATGTCGATATGGTGGTCGTGCGTGAATTGACTGGCGGTCTGTACTTCGGCCAGCCAAAGGGGAGGGAGCGGGTCAATGGTCATGTGCGGGCAGTTGACACGCTGGAATATCACGATTACGAGATCGAAAGAATCGTCCGGCTTGCGTTTCGGCTTGCCGCGTGTCGTCGCAAGAAAGTGACTTCTGTCGATAAGGCGAATGTTCTTGAATCGTCCCGTCTCTGGCGGCAGATAACCATCGCGATCGGCAAAGAGAATCCTGGTGTGGAGCTTGAACACATGCTCGTGGACACCGCCGCCATGCGCCTGATTTCGTCTCCTGCTGGTTTTGATGTGCTCGTGACAGAAAATATGTTCGGCGACATTCTGACCGATGAGGCCTCAGTGCTTTCCGGCTCCATGGGAATGCTCCCTTCGGCATCGCTGGGCGATGGAGGCCCTGGCCTCTACGAACCGATCCACGGTTCGGCGCCCGATATCGCCGGAAAGGGGATTGCGAATCCCGTAGGTGCAATCCTGAGTGTTGCACTCATGCTGCGTTATTCACTCCATTTGGAGTCCGAGGCGCGCGCTGTCGAACAGGCAGTTGAGGCGGTCATCGCTCGGGGAAGCAGAACCTTCGACCTGGGTGGGAAGCTCACCACTCGAGACGTGACAGACCTGATGATCGCCAGTCTTGTTCCGATTCTTCAGCAATAGGAACAGACTGACAGAATTCATTGCACATCAAGTGAAAATTGTGAGGAGGAAGGACAGATGAAATCAACGTATGTGTGGATGAACGGCGCACTCGTGGAATACGAAAAAGCGACGCTCCATTTTCTCACGCCGGCACTCCATTACGGAGTCGGAGCCTTCGAAGGTATACGGAGCTACTCGACGGACCGGGGACCGGCAGTGTTTCGTCTTCGGGAACACATCGAGCGACTGGTAAACTCGGCAAAAATCCTCGGCTTCAAGGAGGTTCCGTACTCGGCATCTCAGCTTGTCGATGCAGTCAAGCAGACGATTACAGCCAACGGATTTTCTGAATGCTACATCAGGCCGCTGATCTACCTTTCGGGCGGCGGCTGGAACCTGAACATCGACGGCGGAACGCCCCACGTCGGCATCGCCGTGTGGGAATGGACGAATTACCTTGGCGCCGATGCGATGCAGCATGGCGTGCGCGCAAACATCTCGTCGTTCACGCGGCACCATCCGAACGTGATGATGACCAAAGCCAAGATCACAGGAAACTACGCCAACAGCTTTCTCGCGAAGACCGAGTCCGTTCGGCTTGGATTTGATGAAGCGATTCTGCTCGACCCTCAGGGATATGTTGCGGAATGCACGGGAGAAAATCTGTTCGTCGTGAAAGGTTCGGCCATCTACACTCCAATGCTGGCGCCCGTCCTGGAGGGGATAACACGCGACGCGTTGATCACGCTTGCGAAGGATTTACGACACGAAATCTTCGAGGCTTCCATTTCCCGCGATCAGCTGTATTCTGCCGACGAGGTGTTCGTTTGCGGCACCGCGGCTGAGTGCATCGCGTTGCGCGAAATAGACTTTCGCGTGATCGGAAACGGCTCCATGGGACCCGTCACGCGCGCCGTGCAACAAGCCTACCAAGCCGCCGTGCACGGTCGCCACCGAAGATCTGACACATGGCTGGAGTATGTCGATACAGCATCGTCAAGACCATTGCGGAGGACCGGGTCATCGTAGTCCGGAAAATGAGGGGAAAATAGCCTATTATGGAATAATTTCAGGCCGAGAACCACCATCGGGAGTTGCGCAGTATGAAAGTTGCAGTGGTCCAAACCGATCCCGTGTTTGGAAACAGGAATAAGAATATCGGCGATGCCCTGGCGATGATGCATTCGCAGAAGGCTGATTTGTATGTATTGCCCGAACTGTTTGCTACCGGCTATAACTTTACCAGCAGGGAAGAAACACAGACCCTGGCCGAGCCGCTCGAGGGTGGAGAAACATTTCAGGCCATCGGGCAATTTGCGAAGAAGCAACGGTGCTTTGTCGTCTATGGATTTGCGGAAGAAGCGGAAGGAATTCTTTATAACTCTTCCGCCCTCGTGGGGTTCGACGGAACAGTCGGGCTTTACAGGAAGATTCACCTGTTTGACAGGGAGAAACTGTTCTTCTCGCCCGGCAACAGACCGTTTCAGGTGTTCTCCACTCCCTTCGGCCGGGTTGGAATCATGGTCTGTTTCGACTGGTACTTTCCTGAAAGCGCAAGGACTCTGACCGTCAAAGGGGCTCAGCTCATTGCGCATCCTGCGAACCTCGTCCTCCCAAACTGTCCTGACAGCATGCCGGTCCGGTGTCTTGAAAACCGCGTTTTTGCTGCAACGGCAAACCGGATTGGCACCGAAGACCGTGGGGGAACAAAACTCACCTACATCGGACAAAGTCAGATCACGTCGCCCAGAGGAGAGATTCTCTATAGGGCTCCTGCCAACAAGTCCGAGATTGTCGTGAGGGACATCGATCCCTCTGCTGCCGATAATAAGAATGTCAATTCCCGCAACAACCTCCTTGAGGATCGAAGACCGGAATTCTATTCTTGATTTCGGTCAGCCCCATCATCGCACCGCTTCTTCCAAGTTCCCAAATCTCTCCTGCTTCAGAATCCGGAATCATTTAGTCTTCAGAGGGCATTCTCAGAACTGAGAAGCACAGCGGCTCCGGATTCATTTCTTCTTCCTCCCAAATTGATTTTCCTGACTTGATTATCTATGTTGAAGTGCCCAAACACTCGCCAGCTTACTGCACTCACCGCGAGAATTTCTATACACTCACTCAGTTGCGAAAGGAGAACGCCATGTCAAAGAAATCTTTGAAAGATGTTCGTTTCGCAAAAGCATCCGATGTGATGAAGAAGAGTGTGGTGTTCGTTGAAGGGAAGGCATCGGTTGCCGATGCCATCAAACTTATGAGAACCAGGAAGGTGTCAAGCCTGGTGGTGAATCGGCGCGATCACGGGGACGCATGGGGAATCATGACGCGAAAGGATGTTGTCAACAAGATTGTCGACCCGGGGAAAGATCCGGCAGACGTGAAGGTGTATGAAATCATGTCGAAACCCCTCGTCACGGTGTCGCCGGGTCTGCAACTCAAGTACTGTGCTCGGTTGATGCACAATACCGGCATTCGGCGCGCCGTAGTGTTTGACGGCAAAGACATTATCGGTATGCTCAGCAACACCGACATCTTCAACGCCGTGTTTCACGACTAGTGCAGGTGTGAAGAAACAGCAAGGGCTCCGATTTCAAAGGAGCCCTTGCTGCATGTATCGGTTCGTTGACAGGGCAACTCGCCGCCTCGCGTTGCCCTGCCAGGCCAGTCTCCTGACCAGGTGAGGCGGGAGGTCAGGAGTTGATTTTGTATTTCTGCATGAGGCGGTAGAGTGTTGCTCTTCCAATCGCAAGTCGTCTCGCGGCATCCACGATATTCCCTTTTGTAAGCTTCAAAGCCTTCCTGATCGCTTCCTCCTTCATTGTCTCGAACGGCACAACGTCGTCGCCGTTTCCTCCAAAGGCAGATAAAACCTTGGAAGGACTCGCTCCCGACGCAAACGTTTGGACGGAGAGGGGAAGTTCCTTTTCAGTGATGAAATTGCCATCGGTCATGACCACGGCCCGCTGAATGGCGTTTTCCAGCTCCCTGACGTTCCCAGGCCATGCATAACTATAGAGGAGGTCGAGTGCCTGTCGGGAGAATTGGAGCGACGGCTTCGAGAGTTCTGCGCTGAATTCCTTGAGAAAATGCTCCGCGAGCAGCAAAATGTCTGATTTCCGCTGACGTAACGGAGGCAGGACTATCGGAAATGTCGACAGTCGGAAATAAAGATCTTCGCGGAACTGCTTCTTGCGGACTTCATCTTTAAGATCCCGGTTTGTCGCAGAGATCAGCCGGGCGTCCGTCTTGATAGTATCGTTCCCTCCAACCCGCTCAAATTGCTTTTCCTGGATCACGCGGAGGATTTTTGCCTGGAGGCTCATGTCGAGCTCCCCGATTTCGTCGAGGA
>JBARRO010000223.1:0-9985 GCA_049644265.1 Bacteroidota bacterium | reverse complement strand
TCCGCCTCCCGCAGCTTGCCGATAATCTGTTCTGCCGAGTGCCGCTGTCTGCCCATCGTGACCTCCTTTTTGATCCAAGTTACAAAACTTCCTAACCAATGCTTGGATCACTTTTCGGGGGGCAGGTCACCACTTCTTGCCGATCTACTGGTAGACGCATCCACTCGAACCCAAATAATCGTTACTACTCACTCGGACCTTATTGTTGATGCTCTCACTGATCATCCAGAGAGTGTGGTTGTCTGTGGGAAGTCAGATGGGCAAACCCATATGACCCGCCTTAACCCTGAAGAATTGAAAGGCTGGCTGCAGAAATACAGGTTGGGACAACTCTGGCTAAAAGGACAGATAGGTGGAACTCGCTCATGAAGAAGAAAATCTTCCTTGAAGGAGGTGGCTCTGCACGAGAACTGCATGTTAGATGTCGTGCGGGGTTTCGAAAACTGCTCGAAAAGTGTGGTTACGTAAATCAAATGCCTAGATTAGTTGCCTGTGGCAGTAGAAGAGAGGCGTTTGATGACTTTTGTTCGGAACATTCGGGATCGTCTAACTCAGACTTCGTTGCCTTGCTAGTCGATAGTGAGTCCACTCCGAAAGATGCCGAAAGGACTTGGGATCACTTAAAAAACCAGGACAACTGGGATCGTCCTGATGGTTCAAGCGACGAGCAGGTTCTTTTCATGACCACGAGCATGGAAACATGGATAGTTGCTGACCGAATCACTCTGAGGAACCACTACGGACCAGACTTGCAGGAAAGTGGGCTTCCATCCCTTGAAAACCTTGAAGCGCGAAGTAGAATGGATGTTCAAAGCATGCTTCAGCATTCTACAAAAAACTGCAAAAATGCGTACCAAAAGGGAAAGCGGTCGTTTCGGATATTGGGAAACCTCGACCCATCCTCACTAATCTCACTTTCAAGCTTTAAAAGGATCAAACGGATCCTTGACAGCAAACTGCAACTGCGCTCACCGTCCCGTTCCGCTATTGATTCACCACGTTAGAGTTCAAGCGGGATTGCGAGAATGGGGGCCGCTTTTTGGTTAAAGATAAAAAAGGGCTGTTCAATTCCAAAAACCATAAAAACCAAAAATCCCAACCGATTTTCACCGATTGGGATTCTTCTTTAGAACTTGTAGCGGGGGCCCGCCCTTTGGCAAAGTCACAACCTTGCACAAGGTGTTCGAAATGTCATTGGACTAGGGCGATTTGGGAGAACAGTTAGACTTACTTACAAGGTTATTTTGGAGAAACGGCACTAGATTCTCTTCCGCCAAGCTTGGATATTACGACTATTGTATTTGAATCGAATTTTCTGGAAGTGTTACGCAAATGCCACACAATCCCCAGCAAAAACAAAAGGCGCCAATTACTTAGCGCCTTTTCCCAGAGACTGCAACCAGACCAAATCCGAGAATCTTCAGACCACTTCCACCTCACAAGGGTCGGCGAAGGCTCTCCAAAAATCGCCTAGACGATCTTCTTTCTATTTGTGAGGAGAAAGATCAAGCCTCCGATGATCATCACGCCACCCCACCAAACATCGGGATGCAAAGAGGCGAGGATTTTTTGTTCCGGCGGCGGATTCAGCCACGTATATAGACCTGCCAATACGATGACTGAGCCCAGCATGACAAGGAGAAGTCCGACAAAATACCATATGGGTTTCATTGATCAATCCTCCCTACCAAAAATAAACGTTAAGAGCTATAAACACCACGACTGATACGACTGCGAAGAACTCCGGCCGCCTGAACCATGGGAGCGAATCCAGGGCTTCGACCTCTGTCATTCCCCATACTAACCCGACGAGTTCCTCTTTCGGCTTGCGCCTCGTGTGGAGGCTCACCAAAATCGTCACTGCAAAACAGATCAACCACGCCCACCAGGCACGCCAAAAGTTCGTCGCCATATCGCTGGCCGGCGATGAAAGCGTGAGGATCTGTGCATTGAGCCAATTAAATTTCACTGCGAGGAACAGAGCAAACGATGAACCCATCCCACTTACCAACCCCCAGAAAGCGCCCGTTGGCGTGATCCACCAAACGAACATTCCCAGCAGCATTGTTGCAAAGAGCGGAGCATTAACCCAAGAGAAAATTGCCTGCATATAGTCCATAATGCTTGGAGCACTCTTTGCCCAATAGGCTGTCCCGACACTCAGAATAATTCCGACAATGGTTGTCACCCGACCCATCCATAGTAAATTTTCATCTGAAGCTTTTTTGTTGATGATCGAGTGGTAAATATCATACGTCCAAACAGTATTAAACGCACTGACATTCCCAGCCTGTCCTGCCATGAACCCTGCAAGCAAGGCCGTTATGCCGAGGCCGGCTAATCCGCTTGGATAGTACCGCGCAATAAGCATCGGCAGTGTTGAATCATAGTTAATCTGCCCGCCGTCCTGAAGAAGCGCAAATCCGTATTTCGGATCGTTCGCGAGGATCAACGCCACCAGGCCGGGGATGATCACCAGGAACGGAACAGCCATTTTGAAAAACGAAGCGATGATCGGTGTCATCCTCGCCGACCGCATGTCTTTTGCGGAAAATGCTCTCTGAACGACGAGAAAGTCCGTGGTCCAATATCCGAAAGAAAGAACGAAGCCCAACCCAAGAACGACGCCGGCCCATGTCACATTCATCCCATTCTGCGATGGGTCCATTGATGTCGACCAAAGTGTCGAAAATGTTTGCGGGACCCGCTCAAAGATCTCCCGAAGGCTTCCAATCTCAACGATACCAAGAAGGGTTATGAGAAAGAGGCCAAACCAGATCAAAAAGAACTGTACAATCTCGGTGAATATCGCGGAGAGCAAGCCACTCATGGACACGTAGATCGCCACCGTCACGGCGGATGCCCACATGCAAATGTGCCAGTTCCAACCGAGAAACGTGTGAAGGACGAGCGCCATTGCGTAGAGATTGATTCCAGAAACCAGGAGCGTCATGAACGCGAATGAGACGGCGTTGAGAACGCGCGTTTTCTCATCGAATCTCCATTTCAGATATCCGGGCACCGAATGGACTCTACTACTATAGTAGAACGGCATCATATAGATCGCAAGAAAGAGCATTGCTGGAATTGCGCCGATCCAGTAGAAATGCGCGACATACATGCCGTATTTGTAGGTGTTTCCAGCCATGCCCATCAGTTCAAGGGCGCCCAGGTTTGCAGAGAGAAACGCAAGCCCCGCAACCCACGAACTGTTCTTCCTTCCTGCCATGAAAAAATCTTCCTGACTTTTGGTGAATCGCTTCAGGTAGTACCCGAGGCCCAGGATAAACGCGAAATAGATCAGGATGACAAGCCAGTCAGCAAATGTCAGACCTATGGTAACCATGGTAAACCCTTTGTTGGATGGTGGACTATCTGGTTTCTTAGATGGAACCTCGTCGGTAACGGCATGAATATCATTTCCCTTGCCCTTGCGTACGAGCAAGGTAGTGGATATCCGAAACGTTTTTCAGGCGTTCCGCCGCCTGTTCGGGGGTGATATCGCGTTGCGGCTCCGCCAGCAGTTCATAACCGACCATGAATTTCTTCACCGCCGCAGACCGAAGCAATGGTGGAAACACATGAGCATGAAGCTGCCAATGGGAATAATCCCGACGGCCAAAGGGCGCCCCATGCCACCCCATGGTGTAGGGAAATGAAATATCAAAGAGATTGTCATAACGAACGAGAAGCTTCTGGAGAATATCCGCAAGCGCATCCCGCGCCGTAGTGTTCACATTCGGCAGCCGCAAGACGTGTCGTTTCGGAAGCAGCAAGGTTTCAAATGGCCACTCTGCCCAGAATGGAACGACGACCGACCAGTGAGGATTCTCGAGGAGAACCCGTTCTCCGTTCCTCCGTTCGAATCGCATGTAGTCCTGCAGAAGTGTCTTTCCATGCTTGTTCCAATAGGCGCGCTGATGAACGTCTTCTTTCGCCGGTTCGTTTGGAATGGAGGTGCTTGCCCAAATCTGGCAGTGGGGATGGGGGTTGGAGCACCCCATCATCTCGCCTTTGTTTTCAAAGATCTGCACCCACGAGTATTTCTTTCCCAGCTCATCAATCTGATCGGCCCAGAGATCGATCACGGCGCGTATTTTATGGACCTTCATCCGGGGCAACGTCAGATCATGGCGCGGAGAGAAACAGACAACCCTGCAGACCCCTTGAACATCGGTATGCTTGACGATGGGATGGGTGGCCGACCGATGGAAGTCTGCGGTCGGGAGCAAGGCTCCAAAATCATTGTCGAATACAAATGTACGTTTGTAGTCTGGGTTACGCACTCCGCTCGCGCGTACGTTTCCGGGACAGAGATAGCACCCCGAGTCGGCGGATGGTTGCTCATCCACCACATGGGCCTCGAGTTTTCCGCCCCAAGGTCGTTCGCTTCTTTGCGGCGAGACGAGAACCCATTCACCCGTCAACGGGTTCAGTCGACGATGGGGTCGGCGTAAAGCGGAACCAAGATCTGTCATGCGGGATTGAGTCTCTGGTTGGCCGTCTCTTGTTGACTTTCACGGATCACAGATGTTCCGGGCCCAATCGAAATCACAAATGGCTTGAGATCGATGTTGAATTTCTGTTTGTACTTCTCGGCAGCCATATTGCACACCCGTTCGATATCCTCGTTTTCGACAATGTTGAGAGTGCACCCTCCAAATCCACCCCCCGTCATCCGAGATCCAAATACGTGCGGCTCCCCTTTGAGCAGATCGACCAGATAATCAAGTTCTCTGCAACTCACTTCGAAGTCGTCGCGAAGACCCACATGCGTCTCTGACAACAGAGTCCCGAACGCCTGGAGATCTCCACGTTCCAGGGCCTTGCAGGAGTCGAGCACCCGCAGATCTTCCCCGACAACATATTTACATCGACGATAGATAGGATCGTTCATTGCATCTTTACACTCCTCCACCATCTCCATCGTCACGTCACGGAGGTGTGTCACACCTGCATGGCGCTTTCGGATGATCTTCACTCCTTCAAAACACTCCTCCCTCCGCTGGTTATATTGAGACGATGCAAGAGAATGAGAGACCCCGGTGTCAAGGAGAACAATCGACGTTTGCGGAAAATCAAACGGGTACAGCGTGTGTTCCAGGGTCCGACAGTCGATGCGAAGAACATTGTTCCTCGAACCGAACATATTCACATACATATCCATGATTCCGCACTTCACGCCCACAAATTCGTTTTCGGCTTTCTGGGCAAGCTTCACAAGCGAGAGACTATCCAGGCCGAGCGCAAAAATCTTATTGAGCGCAAACGCCAGGCCTGCCTCAATCGCCGCCGAGGAAGACAGTCCCGCACCGATCGGGATATCCCCCGCAAAGACACAGTTGAACCCCGGAATACTAAGTCCTGCCCTGAATAGCTGATCAACGACTCCCATCAAATAGTTCGGCCATCCAGAGTTCGAATGCTCTAGATGTTCGAAGGTGAACTGAACTTGTTCGTTCATGTCAAGTGCATGGAGCGTGCACCGCTGATCCCGGCGAGGCCCAACAGCAAAATAGACAGCCCTGTCGATCGCCGCCGGCAAGACATAACCCATGTTGTAGTCCGTGTGCTCGCCGATAAGATTAATTCTCCCTGGCGACCGAACAAGAAGCGGTGAATCGTTGTAGAGTCTTCTAAATTCGTGCTTGACCAGGTCTGGATATTTCATCGTTCCTGTCACGGAAGATGTGAAAGCATCGTTTCTGAACTCGTTCACAGAACTTGGAGGGTCACTGCGTCAGGATTAACGGGTGGAGCTAACCCCCGGCGTTGAAAACTATTGTTTGCGCGGAACTTGTCTGAGACTTCCTTTTGGAACTGCTCAGACATCTAACTTTCCTCCGTCGGGTTGAGCGACGTGTTAGCGCGCGCTCTGCTTCTTTCTAACAACACTTACAAGGTACAGTGGATCGAAAACACGACCAATATACTTTTTTGTCAGCGTGCAACGGACGATATAACCATCGTAGGGCAGATTCTCAATTTGATGATGGATCATGTACAGGCAATCACAGTAGCAGCCCTCTTTGGCTGTATCGACGACCAAGATGGTAATTGTATCTTGAGTAATGCGATTCGTAACAGTGAACCGATTTGAATCGGGACAGCAATTGCCGCTCACAAGGAAATCGATGTCTAGAGTGTCAACGAAAGAATACGTGAACGATGAATCAGATGTGAGCAGCGAATGCGAAGCACTCTTGGACATCGAAGGGCCTAGACATTTGCTTGACTGCGATTGATATGTCGTTGTTAGTTGAGTATTACTGCCTACGGGCTCGTGTTTACAGCAGAAGCAGGAGATTGCAAGTAGCACGACAGCAATTATTTTCAGCGAAGTTTTCATTGGAGCGTTTCCCTATAATCATAAAGCGCGCTAACCTCCGTTTGTCTTGAGCCCATCTCGCACCAGCAAGCCACGACAACTCTTAGGTACCGAGAAACAACGGCTTGATGTGCCGTTCGAATAGGTTCTCGGTGACACTTGCTGCTATGTCTTCGCGAGAACATTCGAGCATGTCGGTGTAATCGTTTCCCAGTTCAGCCGCGATTTTGTACGCCAGATGCAATAACTGGCGAAGATGCTTGTTGTACTTTGGGTCCACTCCGTTATGGCGAAGTGCAGAAATGAAATCGTCCCTACTCCACCCGAGCACGACATGAGGCTTTGGTAGTTGAGATCGGTCAATTTCAATAACCGACTCGTAGGGCTTACACAGCTCATCAATTCGTGCATACGCAAGCGCATACACGGACTGCGCGATGGCGTATCCCTTGTCGCCGGAACGGGTCAGACCAATCAGTTCCTCCAGCCAGGTTGTTCCAGCGGTTTTCAGATGAAGGCCGGCATCGTGTTTCCGAATAAGCCGATGAATCACAGGATAGAGAGAAAACTTGTCACTTCCCGAGTGGACGCTGAGCTTGAGGTTCGCAGGCAGGCCAAATGTCCTGATTGCATGAGCAATGACACAAAGATCCTGCTCGAACTCCTGTTGAAATTGGTCAATGGAACCGACGTAGTCAATGCCTTTGAGAAACTTCCCGCCGAATTTCGGCGCCACTGTCTGTATTGGTATTTTCTCGTGTGCAACTGCAGCCAGAATGAAGAACAGTTCTGTGGGGGTCTGGGACCGTGAGGCTTCGTCTGTGGAAACCTCGATCACGCACTTGCCCGGATCTTTGGCTTGGACTATGTGCCTGTAGATTTTTCCGGCCTCCTGCATGGCTAGCAGATAGTTTTTTGCAACGCACACGATGTCCTCTTCGGAGACATTGATGGGGGCGAGGAGGCCGGGGATTCGAAGACTGCCTCGAAAACTCTTCAGTGACTGAACAAATGACTCCAGGGAACTTGAGTCGGCTGGCTTCCCGATGAAATCCGTCACATCCAGCGTGAAGAAGTTGCTTGATGGGAGGAACATGTCAACCGTTTTCATCCCGATATGATCGGCGTCGACGTAATACCGATCACCCCATCTGCATTCTCTTACCGCTTTATCCGCCGCTATTCGTGCATCCTCGGGTCTTGTTCCAATGATGCTGTGCTCCCGATAAGACTTATTCCACACGGGAGCAATGTGAACACCTTGACTCTTTGCCAACTGCAATGCTCGAAGCTGAGCTGCGCCCTGACGACCAAACCTGTCACCTACTCCTAGAGAGTACTTTTCGAGATTCATGGGATCGCTTTCTTGTCTATGATTCATGGCGCCGGCTTCACCTGGATTTATTCAACATTCAACCGGGCTCAATCGCCGTTGGCTTGCATCCATGCCCGCACCATTTTGTGGTACAGTTGCTCCGGTGCGATCAAAAATGACAGGTCGGAGGGCACATCTGCCATGTCCGGCTTGTCAGGCCATGTATTCAAGAACCTTGCCATGACATAACCGGGAGGCGGGCCATAGAAGCGCGTCTTGCCGTACACCGTCTTCAGTTTTTCCCACGACTTATCGAAGTGCTCCAGCGATGCTCTCACACCATTCATGCTGCTTCGTTGTTTCACTTTGTCTGCAACGTCGCATTGTTGCAGGGCCAGAAGGAGATTTGCCGCTTCGATCTGGAAATCATTGGTGGCGGCGAGTATTTCGAAATGGTAGCGGTTGCGTCTGGTTTTTCCCGCCAGCTCCGCGATCAGTTTGGATGTGACATCATAGCGCTTGACCTCCTGCCCGGCCACCCGGAGCCGTTCCGCGTGTTGTTTCGACCAGCTCCCCGGTGAAACGAGGTTCGGGACACCAATAATGTTTCGTTCCCGTTCTGCCGGCGAAGACGATTCCCTGCTGCCCCGGGTGAAAAGGCACCAATCCCAGTATTCCGAGGCTCTGAAAAGCTCAGCATACAGATTCGTAGCACCCGTGCACTCGGGGCCGAATTCCCGTTGCCAGTATGCCTCCTCATATTCCGGCTGTGTTCTTCCGAAGGGCGACCAACTGTATTCAGCCGATGCAATCAATCCCCTCCAGTATGTTTCCATGTGCGGCGAAGCGTCATCCCAGGCCGAGCAGAGGTGCTTGTCAATTCCTTTTTCGCTGGCGAGTTGAATGAAACTTCTAATCGTCTGAACCCTGTCGTCGTAGAACTCCGTTGTGTGCACCTTTGGGGTTACGCAGGCTCTTGGATACAGTGGCGACACATCCGCCGCGGCCGTGCAGATCATGACGTTGAGGCCGCTTTGGCTGTACCAATCCAAAGCCATGATATTCCCCGGCTGCCTTGCCATTGAATAATCCCATCGCATATAGTATGCGTCTTTCGGGAATTTGCTGGAATTTGCATCGAGCTCCGATCGACCTGTTGCCCACGCCTTGTCCGCAACCTCCTTGGTAGCAGCCGGGTCATGGACAGACTCATAGAGGTGTGAATGTTCAAAGATCATGTCGTCCCAGAAAATCGCGATGCGTCCGTTCTGTCGGGCAAACTCGTTGACCTTGTTGAACCAATAGAGATTGAGGCCCAGCATCCCTTCTTTCTCGACGAACGCTTTGCAACGCGGACATTTTCCAATCGCGCCTGTCTCATCGCCTCCAAAGTGGAGATATCTGCTCCCGGGTGTTGCCTCCATCGCATCGCGGCACATGTCGAAAATCACCTGGTAGGTGCTATCGTTCGTCGGGCAAAACACCCAGGCACTGTTCGGATCCTCGCGCAGATGCACATACTGGGGATGCTTAAGGATGTAGGCGACATGGCCAAGACTTTGAACCAGGGGACTTATTTCAATAAAGCGATCCTTTGCGTAGTTGGTCAGGGCAGCCATCTCTTCGATGCTCATCGCTAGCGGTGATCCGATGGTCGGTTGCCTGCGGAACTGGAGTTTGTCCTCGATTTCAAAGATAACGCCGTTGATTTTGTAGCGAGCCAATCGGTCAATGCTGCGGTAGTAGTACTCCATATTGTCAAGGTGGTGGCGGACATCGATTTGAACAGCCCGGTAGCTCATCACGGGATAGTCGGTGATCTTGCAGGCGGGGATGGTCACTCCAATGTCCCGGGCATCTTCGAGCAGCTGTTCGAGCGTTTGGCAGCCGTAGAACAGGCCGGCGTGGCCGCGTGAACTGATCTCAGCCGAACCCCCAGCAATGCGCAACACGTACCCTTCGGCCGACTGAGGAACGCTCTCATTCTGGAGCAGTTGAAGTGTAAGCACTCCGGAGGTTTTTCGAATCTCGGGCAGGCAGGAGAGTAGTGCCCCGGTGATGGGCCGGGGAAAATTTCCGTTTCGTTGAAGAGTCTGCAATTCTCCAAATTTCAATCCTGTCCCCCCGAGCAATTCCACCTCTCGCGGCTGCGGTATGATCTTGAAAGGAGCAGGCAACGTCTGACCCGCACCGTGTGCCCGCGGCGTGAACAGTAATGCGACAACCAACACGATGAAGCGACATGATCTCAGCATGGACATTGAAGTCTCCTGTTTGGAATAACAAAGGCTGCCCTCCCTCGACAGCCTATGCCCTCAGTATGTTCACTCATTGGTGTGTGC
>JBARRO010000222.1:0-12141 GCA_049644265.1 Bacteroidota bacterium | reverse complement strand
ACTCGAACCGCTTATCGCCTATACTTATCGCTTATCACCTATCACTTATCGCTCATACCTGCTAATCACCTGTTCCTCCACCGCCTTCTCTGCCAAAAAAACGAGGTTGAGCATCCACCCAACCTCGAAATTCCGCACCTCCTTGAAATGCACGACAAAATATCAAAAAAAGACCTCCGATGCAATCAGGTCGCTGAAAAATCAGGGGTTGAGGGGGATTTGTCATGTCAGAACGTGACCGAAACCGACGCTGTCGGCACGAATTCGACGAGTCCGTGACCGCGAACGGTCGGCTCAAGGTGTGATTCCACACGAACGGAGTTGTCGATGCGCGCCGCCGTCCACGCTGCCTCGACAGCGCTCAGCACATGGTTCGCAACGAGAAGGTACGCGGCACTCGACGCTTTGTTGTAGGAGGAGTTCGCGTCTCCTCTCATAAGACTATACTCTTTGAACCTTGCCGTCACGTTGCTCGAGAGCACGTCCGATGGCAGATACGAACCGGCATCGCTCCATCCTCCTCCAAATTGCGGATACTTGCCGATCATTTCATAGTACTGCTGCTCAGGCCGCTCTGCGAGCCGATGAGTAAAGCCGGTCGGCGGTTGTCTTAATCCGATAGCTTCTTCGGCCGCGTTCACCTGACTCCAATTCACGCGGTCCCACGGACGAAGATTCTGGTCCGGGTTAATGACGATGTTTCCAGACTCACTCTGGTAGTACTGCTGCATCCAACGAACATAGTCCACCACCGACCAGTTGGCATCCGCAAAATTCTGAAAATCCGTGGTCTGTTGGTCGCCCTTTTTTTCGTACGACACATACACCACCCACAGCGTTGCCTCAGCCGCGAGGAACAGAGCGCTTTGCCAGTACGTCTCGTTGTAGAATTGTCCCGCACCGGGAATGGCAATCGACAGGAGTGCTGCAGTGAAAGGGGATTTATGCACTGTCGGGGTTTCGAGAGAATCCGATGTTCCTGAGATCGATTGCAGAAGGTCGAGACGAAGGTTGTAGGCCAGCGTGACGGGTGGATTGGGAGATGGATGAAGCTCGGTCTTCCGTTGACAAAACAAAGCATCCGTAAAAATCAGAACAAGGACGAATATCCTGACGAATAATGAATATCGAATATTGAATACTGAATGTTGAATGGAAATCCTCATGGCGTTAACCTGCGTGCGAACTCGTTAAGCTCAAAGCCAAACAACACACCCAGATAGAACCTCCATTCCCTTCCGTACGTAACATCCACACCCTGGAACGATCTGGTGAACTGGTCGAACCCGTATGCTCCGGAAAACGATATGCGAGTCGGATAGGAATAGAACGAGAAAGCCTCGAGGCGAAGCTCGAACCCGGCGTCCGAGCGCCATTGATTCAACGACGGAAGAACTCCTGTCCACGCATTCCCCAGATCGGCAAAGAACGATCCGTAAAGCTTCGTAAAGAAGAATTGCAGAAACCGGGCGTTGATGTGCGTCCAAAGCGGAAACCTGTACGCCATATTGAGAGTCGCCACGTCGTTCCCCTCAATCGCATAGAATGGATAGCCTTTCATCCCGATGAATCCCCCGGCATAAAAATGGAAGATCGTATCAGCCCGCTCGCCAAGGATGGTTCCTCTTCTCACAGACATCGAGAGCGTGTGACGGTCGAACGGCATCGCAAGATGCTCGTTCCACTGGAGCTCAAGCCGATGAAAATTGAAATTCGTAAACCGCGGCACAAGCACTCCATCCACCACATCGTACTCGAGTTCTTTGTTGTATTCATTGAATTCCATGGCGTAACGGAAGAAGACCGACCTGCCAACCGGGTTGATATCCTTGTCGACGGAAGGGTTGATTCCGTTCAGCGTGAACTGTGCAGAGACCACATTACCAATGAGGTAGAGATTGTGGAACGAAGGAGAGACACCCTTGGTGGGGATCAGAAACGAGCCAAGATCCGCGCTGTATCGGCTGAGTGTGTAACCGAGTTTCAATTCTAGAAACGGAGACAATACTTTTTGACGCAGGAACAGGTCAAACTCAAGCAGGTTATACGTTACGTCGGTCGAAATTGTGTAAGGCCGGTCCACAAACAGCGGAAACGAAACATCCGTTATCCGCGTAATATTATAGAGTTCGAGTGACGTAATCGGTTCCATGCCGAGTTGGTAAAGGATCGGAAGCCTGTCCCGATATTCAAAAATAAAGAAGAGATCCCGCTCGTATCTTCTGTTTATCGCTGCTCCGCCGAAGAGGCTGAGCTTGTCGAGAACCTCGTTTGCAACAAAGTAGAATCCGGGCTTTATGACGTCCAGTCCGGAGTTCTTCTCATTATAATTGTCGAAGCGAACGAACGGAATGAGGGAAAGGCTGGAGAACACTGAATGATACGGCTTCGAAATGGCCTCCTCGCGTGGAGTCCCTGATAACCCTGGCTGACTCACGCCCGGGTTGACGGAGATCGAAGTGAGCATTCCACCCGGCCCCGGCGGATCCTGGCCGACAGTGTTCGATGCCAACGGTACTCCCGATGGCAGAACAGGAACCTTTGCCTCATCCAACACTGCAATTTTGTAACCGGTCGCCGTGTAGGAGGCAAATACTATCCGGCCGTCCCGGCTCACAGAAGGAAGGAATGCGCCCCCCAGGACATTCGTTTTCTGAGTGATCTGACGGGTTTCAAGATCCAGAGCATAGATATTAAAAATGCCTGTCTTGTCCCACGAAAAATAAAGTGACTTTCCGTCCGGAGAAAATGCCGGGTTCCGCGCATCATTCTCGCCGACCAGTACCGTGAGATTGCTTCCGGCGGAATCGATGACCGCCAGCGACTGATTTTGGTTTGTGGAGTATCCGAATGCGATCTGCCTTCCGTCGGGCGACCATGCGGGGGTAAAAACCTGTTCCCCGTTCGAAAAATGCGTAAGCTGACGGAGGTTCCTGCCGTCTGTGTCGCACACGCCGACATTCAACGTCCCATCATACCCGTAGGCAAAGACTATTCTTTTTCCGTCCGATGAAAGCTTCGGGTTTTGCGCACGCAAACCCGTGGTGAGCCTGGTTTCATCCTCCGATGCAAAGTCGAATTTGTACAGGTCGTAATAGGACGACCAATGGGGATTCTCGCGGGTTGCTTTTGCGTAGTAGAGAGAAGAGCCGTCGGGAGAAAATGAAAGACTTGACCGCACCAAAGAAACAATTTCTTTTGACTCCCGTGTGTCGACATCATAAACATACATGCCACTCGTGCCGAAGAAATCCTCTCCCTTGTTGGAAATATAGGCAATCTTCTTCCCGTCGGCGGAGAACGCCGGGTAGAAATTCCCGAACCCCTCCGGTTCAATCAACGTCCCTTCAGTTCGATCCTTCCCCATTTTTTCGGCTACTCGCCTGTACTCCGCGGTCTTCTTGTTCCTCCATTCTTCGTAGAGCTCCTCGCCGGTCTTTCCGAGTGCAGCTTCGATCGCACCGTCGATGGTCACGCGTGTGAGTGCCGAGAGATTTCCTGAGATCTCCCGGAGTTTATCGGAACCGTACGTCGTGGAAATGTAGTCGACGATGGAAAATCCTGCATTGTATGCGGATTCATTTCCGAGACTCGTCTTGCCGAAGACTGCCATCTCTTCCCACGAGAGCGGGCTGCCTTCCGTCATGTACATTCGCAGAATCATGTCGCGGTGGGAATCCCAGTAGTCATAATGCAGGTCCGGATGATTGTATTGAGCGACTCCTTCCGCAAACCAGCTGGGAACGACAAAACCCGAAAGCGGATACGAGACCAGAACGTTCGGGAACCCGTAGAGCACGTCCGGTCTCCGCTCGGCTTCATAACCCATCCATTGGAGGTAGAGGCCCGGGATCTTCCGTCCGAATTTCATGGAAGTTTGAATCTGCACAATGTGTGTGAACTCGTGCGTGATGACATTGAGAAGCCAGGGGTGCGTTCCGCGAAGCTCAAAGTCGAGAGCGGGGGCCCAGATTTCTATTTTGTTGTCGTAAAAGTACGCGGCTCCGTTGGAGTAATCGTCATGGTCTCGAAGAAGGATGCTGACACGCCCGTCCGGTTTGTGGCCGTACATGCCCGTGATGGGGCCGTAAATCTCCTCCGCAATTTTGGCGACCTCGGTTCCCGTCCGGGTTTCACCGTCATGGAAGTGCACCAGGAAGTGTTCTGTCTCGATCGTCCGCCAGTCCAGCTCGGGGTGCGGAAAATCTTCCTGTGCCCTGAGCGGAGAAAGGAACAGGACAGTAAGAAAGAGTGAGAATATGATGTGTGATTTCACAGATTACGCAGATTTAGCGCAGATGGCAGACTACGCAGATGGAGATCGTTCGTCATTGAATTTTCACGTCGACGTACGTGATGGCATCTTTATCAAGTGTAGGGTATCGCCAAATGGAGCCCTGGGGGACTTTGAATTCCAGAGTCACATACGATGTGACGACGAAGTTCCCCAGAAATGTTGTGTCGCGATACACCGAGAAAGGCCCAAAATCGACGGGAAGCTGTTCATTATTGACCTGGTATTGTCCCAACGCATCAGTGGCTGTCGCTTTCCGGCCGCTGACAACAACCGGATATGATTTAACCAACTGGGTGTTCACAAAATAGCGGACAGAATAGACTCCATTCAAGACAGGATTCCCGTTTTGATCCAGAGTGTCCCAAGCCGCGTAGAATCTCCCCACAGAGTGTGTTCCTCCAAAAATTGTTTTTACCAGCGCTTCGCTTCCTGTGTACACAGACGCAGTAATCGTCTGGGTGGAATCGGTCACGTTCAGCGCAGGATCTGTCGGAGCCGGATGGTCGTAATCTCGGTCGAAGGTGTAGTACAAACGAACTTCCAGGTACGGCACCGCATTATCGAGCCGGTCTTTCACGGTGCCGCGAATCTGATACCCCGAAACTACCGGTTCGCTCGGAAGGGGAATTTGCCGGTCGCATCCGATGAACGTGAAGATGGAGAAGAGAACGGCGAAGCCTGGCGCAATCAGACTGGAAACAAGAAATTTCTCCGCCCGGCCCTTGAGCCACGTTCTCACATTACTTCACCACGGCTATCTTGATAATAGTCGCGTCATTCCCGCTCCCCCCGGATGCTTCAACCCTTGCGAGGTAGACGCCGCTCTGGATCTTGGTGACATCCCATGTCAGTTCGTTGTCGAGTCCCGCGGCCCCACGTCCTCGCAGTTCCGCAATCTTCGACCCTGCAAGGTCAAAAATCTTTACCGTAACGTCGGCGTCACCCGACACGTAGTATCGAATCGTCGTCGTTGCTCCGTACACGGGGTTGGGATAGTTATAGACTCTCGACTTCGGAAGGAACTCGGAGGAAATCGGCCTCATGACAGGGCTGCTGCGATCGACACTTCCGTTCGATCCGTCTCCAAGATACTGGCCCCAGACAGATGCCCCGGCACCGGCAATCCTCCAGGCCTGCAAAGATCCGGATGGGAGCATGGTAAGCACACCGATTCCTCCTTGAGAATGTGGATACAGAAGAGGATATGCCGATCCCGGGCCGGCGACAGCAAGCGGGAATCCGTCCATCGGCCTTCCATCCTTCCTGTAAACTCGCAAATCGCCGTCGCTTGTCCACGACAGAATTTCTGTTTCTCCGTCGGTATCCAGATCATCCAGGAGTGCCGTGCCAACAAACCGGATGTCGCCGGAAGTTGTCACGGGAAAGCCGTCAAGCGGATTTCCCCCCGGGTTGAATGCATAAAGGCGTTGACGACAAACAACGACAAGATCTTTCTTCCCATCCCCGTCTACGTCGCCGATCGCAACCGATACAATGCTGTCGAGATCCTGCGAGAAAAGCTTACCTCCAAGGTTTTCGTCCCACACGGTCAACCGGCGTCCACCCTGCTGGGCTGCGATAACAAAATTACCGGAACTTGAAGTCCCGGCCGCGAGCATCCATGGGCACGAAGAATCCCCCAGATCGACTGAAGTCTGTTCGCAGTATAACCGCCCTCCGGCAGTGAAATAGTAGTTTGTCGGTTTCGAGAGTGACGGGCTTGGCAGTTGCGCCATCGAAGACACAGTGCTCTGTGAGACGGTACGTGTTGCCTGCACGGTCCCGTTCAGGCCAACTTGCCACACCCTCCCCGATTCGCCTCCAACGAGGACCGAAGGCGCCAATGAAAGATCCGCAATCATCGGCGGAGTGCTCAAACGGCCCGTAAGAGGAACGACCGTCGTTGTGATACTGTCATAGACGCCAAGACTGTTTTCCCTTACCCTCCAGATGTACAGCACGCTGTCCTGAGCACCAACAAGTGTGGTAAACGGCGGTTGGCTCAGCGCTGCGATCTTGAATTGACCACCGGTGGTTGAAAGGAGTCCGGTTGGGTCCGACGTCCTGCTCCGGCCGCTGTCGTTGAATGCATACACGCCGTTGCCGGCCGAAACAAAGATCGACGACGACGCGCCGGACGGGAATGTGGCAATTCCGCCGCTACTGATCGTGCGGCTGAATCCTGCGATGCGGCTGACTGTTGTAGTACCAAACTGCACCGACGCGGTCATGTGCGTCGACCGGGCGGTGAAGCTCCCAATGGTCACGTACGTGTGCGCCCCGGAATTACTTCTGCTGTTGGGAAACGAGTTGTCGTTAAAGACGTTCTTGTACGGAACCGCCGTGTTGTTTTGGAACCAGCAGTCGAGCGGACTCCCCGAAGCCGATCCATATCCACCCGAGAGAACGTCATAATCCTGCCCGATATCCTGAGATCCGTCCGCCTCCTCGAGGTCCACACCGCGGAGGTCCGGGTCAACATTGACGGCGTTTGCGGAGATCGTTCCGTTGATGATTGATTCGTCAATATGCCAGATCAGCACTCCTCCGCCATCATACTTGCCGTCCGTGTCCATCGCACCGATAAGCGCCCAGTCATAATCCTCCACATCGTAGACGGACCCCGATATCGCACGGACGTCGCTGTAGTTGAACCCCGTTGTGTCTTTCAGAAAACGCGTCTTCACAATACCGTTGTTCTTGAGAATCGTCAGGAGCTGGCCGTTTCCCTCCGGGTCGCGATTTCTGTTCTCCATCAGGAAATATTCTGATTCGCTGATCGGAATTTTGTAAATGGTGTCCGGCTGGAGCTTCAATCCCACGGCAGGAAGAGAGAGGACCGGAGTCGGGGAAGTGATGGTCACGGGAGTGACCCATCCGAGAAAAACTTTCTCCCATGCGCTTGGCTCCGGGGGAAACAACCCGTTGTAGGCAAAGATCGACGCACCGTCCATCAAGCCGAATTGCCCGATGCCCTGCCGGCCCGTCTTCGTATTGAACAAATCGGGCAACCCAAGATAACTGCCCATCGACGCTGCGAAGAGTCCGTTGACCCCGAGTTCGAGGGTGTCCGTTCCGGCGTTGACCGGGACCGCACGCGTTTCTGTCTCGGGAAGAATCATGGTGTTGGTGATGACGAACGCTCCACTGTCCACTGCAACACCCTGGAACGAGGGATCTCCGAGTGCTGCCCGCATTCCCTGAAGGTTCATGAAGAGTGATGGAAGGTCATTCGGGGTGGGGTCGTACCCCAGCACCGAAGTCAGGTCGATGTCGCGGCCGACGCCGGCGTGAAACAGAACGAACGCGTCGTACTGACTGAAGTCGAACGCCTGGTAGATGGAATCGGCCTTCCTCCAGGAATCAATGACAAGGTTTGCGAGACCTCTGTTGGTCTCCCCTGTAGCAACGGGGCTGTAGGAGGCAAGCGGATTCGTCAGCGGGATCACCTGACTGAGCACGGTGCCGGAGATCGTCAACCGGCCGTCGGAGACTTTCTGAAAATAGTTTTTAATGAACTCAAGCTTGTTCGAAAAGTACGTGGCGTTGTGCGGAGGCGGGTCGATCAGGTGGGAAAGATTTGTCTGAAGCTGAAACTTCCCGTCGCCCGAAGTCTGCGCATCGTTGTCGGACGGAAAATCCACCATGATGCAAAGCACCCGCACCGTCGAGACCGCTGTCCGGGCGGCGGACGCGGGACGATTCGGCCCGATGGCATGACTTCGGTGGAATTGCACCGGTTGCTTCGATTGACCAAGAACGGCAGCGCTGAAAACCAGCATTGCCAGCGATGAGCGCAGGATACTCAAAGAGATTCCGATCTATTGAACAACATGAGGGTGTATCGACGGTACCAAGGGACAATTGCCCATCCCGCCACTGCGGTCGCGGCGGGACGCACAATCCGTCAGGACTATTCTTCGGAAGTCGCTAGGGAGCTGATATACCTCCCCAATCGATGGAAAGAGAGAAGCGGAGTGTCTCTCCGAGTGGATGCTTGTCTTCGAAAGCGCTGATGTAGCTGAAGTCGAAGCCGTAGGCGTCAAAACGAATCCCCGCACCGAAGGTCATGAACTTCCTGTTTCCCGAACGCGGGTCTTCATAGAAGTAGCCTGCACGGAGCGCGATGAGTTTCGGGGCTCCATACCAGTATTCCAGGCCGATGCTCGTGACAAACTGGCGCAACTGCTCATTGAACGAACTCCCAGTCCATGTCGTGAAGATCGCCTTGTAGAACTCATCCGACCCGCCGCTGGTATCCTTTTTGATGAGCAGCCTGCTGACATCCGTAATGAACGTCATGTTGTTGTAGTCGCTCTCGATCAGCTTGTAGGCAAACCCGAGGCGAAGATTCATCGGAAGTGGATCCGCCTGTGCTTTGTCGATGTACGTCAACTTCGGGCCGACGTTCGAAAGATTCATGCCGAAGTTGATCCGATTTCCGAGGTCGAGGTCCGTGAACGGGATGACCAGCGAATGGGGTTTATACAACAGTCCCACATCAAAGCTGAACCCCGTTGCCTTGCCTTCCCCCTGCTCCTCCGCAGTGCCGATGGGTGAAAGCAGGCTGTGAATCAGCCGGGCGTTCAGTCCGATCCCGAGGTCGTCCGAAAGTTTTGTCCCGTATCCGATCGTCAGCGCGTATTCATAGGCTTTGAAGGTTCCCAGCACCGTCGGGTCGTTCAATGTTCTGCTGAACTCTCCGAGGTTGAGATAGGTGATCCCGGCCGAGACCACGCCGTCGAGTTCCTCCACGGGTTGCTTGTAAACCATATGCGCAATCCACAGATCGCTGAGGTTGAACGCGGGGAGCCAGTTCGCGTGAGAAAGGCTGACTTCGGAACCGGTCTGGAACGCGTAACCTGCGGGATTCCAAAAGATGGCCCACGCGTCATCCCCGAGGGCGACGCCCCCTTCTCCCATCGCGCTTGCGCGCGAATTCGGAGCAATAAGCAGAAACGGCACTGCCGATGTCACCACCTGCGCCGAAACTGATTCGATGGTCAAGAACCCGATAAACCCCGCAACCAACAGTTTTCTAATCATGAACAATCCCTCCAAAATGACGCGCTGTCTATGAATGCGCAATTGAAAAATACGTGATTCAAATTTGATATTCAAACGCAGATAATCACGGATTGCACTCGCCTGCCTGCCGCAGACAGGGATTCTCGCGCCCGCCTGCCATCATAGATCAAAGTCGGCGGGCAGGGATACCAATCTCACAATGATCTGTCCCCCAGCCGAAATTCGACTGCGCGACTGGCCAGAACAGAACTCACTACTCCCGCCTTCGCTACCGCTCCGGCGGGCAAGCACTACTCACCACTCACTAATCATTCCTCATTCCTCATTGTTCATTGCTCATTGCTCATTGTTCATTGTTCATTGCTTCACCTCATCACCGTCAGCTTTCCAATTGTCTCCGTTGCCGACATCCGGTCCTGCGTGCGTGCGATCACTTTGTAGAAGTACACTCCGTTGGCAACCTGGTTGTCGTCCTGATCCCTTCCTTCCCAATCGATCTGAACAAAACGCTGGTCGAGTCCCTCCTGTTGAAGAACCTTGATGAGTCTTCCCGCCACCGTATAGATTTTTATTTCCACATCAATCCGGTCCGTCGAACTTCGTTCAAACGTGAACGTGGTATGTGCAGAAAAAGGATTGGGAAAGTTGAACACGTTCAGCAGGTCAAGGTTCTCGGTCACCCTGACGTCGAAGGTGACCCGGGCCTCGGCGGAATTGTTGAAAATGTCCCATGCTTTGACCGCCAGCTCATGATGCCCTTCTGCAAGGCCCGTGAGAGGATACTGCACCTGGCCGCTTTGGTACTGGTCGAGCTTCCCGCGATAATAATCTGTGAGGTCGAGCGTGGCATCCGGGTTCGTCATGGTCGCCTGAAGGCGATGACCGATTCCGGCGCTTGAAGTATTGATCCCCCCGTCGTCTGAGAGGTTTACCATCAACAACGCGTCGGGTTTGACCACGTCACCCGACCGAAAGGTCGCGTCGTTGAGGAAGATATCGATTCTCGGGCCTGTCGTGTCGGGCACGGCGGTCGTGTCCGTTCCCTGAATGGCAACATTTTCCGTGAACCCGACGGCGTCGGTCGAATCGCCTGAGGCGTAGAATGAAATCCTGGACCGGTTTCCGAACGTGACATCTTTCGGGATCGGGAAGACTGCCTTGAACACGCCGTCGTTCACGGAGACTTCACCGCGGTACAGCAGACTCCCGTTCACGTCGAATGTGAAATCCCCCCACTCGGGAACAACCACCTGTCGCTTTGAATCAAAGAGTTCCATGAGGCCGGTTCCGTTGAACGTGGACCAGAGTGACCCGTCTTGCCGTCGTACGCCGCCCGTCACCGAGACTTTGCCAAGCGATTGCATATACGTCAACTGCCCTGTTGAATTTCCGTTGACGCTATCGACCGATGCAACCGCCCGCGGTATCGCCAGTCTCATCGTCGGATCGCCGAGGAGATGGAATTTCAGGTCGTTCGTGCTGTTGAGGTCCTGCTTCGTCAACCACATAACATCGCCGAGTCGCGGCGGCCGGCCGTTCGCGTCACGCTGGAACAAATAACTGTAGAGCCGGTAGTTGAATTCCGCATTGTCGGTGGAATACACCACACGCGAGGCGGTGACTTCGGCGACCGCTCCTCCCTGTCCCATCACCAGCATCAACTCTCCCGCGCTCTGTTCGTTCGGGTTGTCATACTGACCGAAATTGCACGTCGCACCGACGAGAAAGGTCTCCATGGACTTGTTGGTCAGCTGCGGGATATTCTCGTCCTTCGTGAAGATATACTCGTGGGCCCACAACTTGTCGTTTCCGTGGCCGGTGTAGTTCATGATGAGCGTTCCCCGGTTGACGGCATCGACAATGGCCTTGTTCGCCTCGGGCTTGCGCCTGCCGGTAGCACTGCTCACGGTGGGATATTCGACGATGTAGATCTTCCTTCTCTCAAAACTTGCAGGGGTGAACGTTTGCGCGAGACGCTCCGCCTGATACGTGTGCGTACTCAGATCGTCCGCCGTCGAGGTGAGACCGTCGTCCGCCACAAACGTAATCCGGTTCCGCCACGAATCATACGGCGCCGTGGTTTCGTAGGCGATAATCTTGTCTACCATCGCAGTAGCCTCGCTCGTCGAACGGGCGGGAATCCTGCTCAAGGCCATGGAGACATGGTTGTCTCCCGGAGTCAGAAAGACAAAGTAGTCGTCGCTCGTGAAGGAATTGATCCGGGAAATCGATTCCACCGATTCATAGGGAGGGATCCAGTTGCGGACAGACGTGCTGATGTTCTTGTAATCGTAATGCCCCCCACCCAGGAGGAGCGCATACTGCCGCTGGAATGCCCAATTCGTCTGCGCGTATTTCAAAAAATCCCGTATGGCCATCGGGTCCTGCATGCCACCGGAGAATTCATTGTAGACCTGTTCGACGTCAGCGACGAGCGTCTTGAGCGAATCCCGTTGTTCGCGGAACGCTTTGAGCCGGTTCGCGTCTGCAAGAAATTCCTGAGGGCTGATGATGATGAAATCAACACGCCCTGCGATGCCGTGAAGGTTTGAATTGGAAATCTTCCTGGCGTTGGCCGGAGTCTTGTATCCATTCGGCCCAACCACCGCAATCGTCCGAACGCTGCCGGCAGTTTGCGGAAGCTGAAACGTGCAGACCGACGGGTCGTTCGGGTCAAACGCGACCGGACTCACCCTCCTGACGTTTGCGTGAGATGATACGTCGAGGACACTCACGTCCCTTGAAGAGAGATTCCGCACTGTGTACTGCACCGTCCCCGATGTATCGGGGGATGTCAAGAGAAGAAAATCCTGCGC
>JBARRO010000221.1:0-8251 GCA_049644265.1 Bacteroidota bacterium | reverse complement strand
CTGAAGGGCTGAAGGGCGAAAACGTGTACAAGAAATGCACACACAGAGTAATCGTGGTGATTCGCCCCCGTCTTCCGTCAAGCACCGTTGCATGCTTCGTGAGTGCTTCTTTGGCCCGTGGATCGCTCTTCCATGAAAGGACATACACATCGTAGCCTCTTGCGTGAAATCCCTCAACCAGATATTCCATACTAACGGTTGAGCCGTTTCTCCCCTGGTCTTCATCAATGAAGAGAACTCGATTCGTCATGCCGAAGGACGGTGTCCTTTCAACAGCTGTTCAAACTTTTCGATACTCTTGAGGTTGAATGAGCGCACAAACTTGCCGACAAGGTGTTTCACCATGCGCGCGGTGATTCTCAATTGATTCTTTCGGTACACCCTGATAATTTCAACGATCTGTCGCCGGGCAAGCGAACGGCTCTTGTTCTCTTCATAATATCTGTAATAACTGAGATTGTTCCGAAGATAATGGAACTTGTGACGTTTGCCGGCCCGCAAGAAGAAATCGTAATCCATAACGAGATCGAGATTCTCATCGACTCCGCCAATCTCCTCCAGGAGCTCCCTTCTCCAGAAAAAACTGGGCTGGCGAACAATGTCAGGATATTCAACAAGTCGTTCGTAGTCGATCGTATCACCCGTAATGCTGAAGAGCGAACGCCCCTGACGATCGACAAATGTGATATCGCCGTAGAGGAGCATGCAATCGGAGTGGGACTCAAAAAAACCGGTGACTGCGCCGAAAATATTCTTTTCATAATAGTCGTCGGAATTGATCCAGGCGACGATATCTCCGGTCGCCCGCTGAAATCCCTTATTGATGGCCTGGCTCTGACCAGAGTCCTTTTCAGATACCCACTGCACGTGAGGATACTTTTTCAGAGTTGAAATCGTTGAATCCTTGGAGCCTCCGTCGATCACAAGATGCTCAATATCTTTATGATCCTGTTCCATGACCGAACGGATTGTCGACTCAATAAACTCGCCCTGGTTGTAGGACGGAGTTATGATTGAAATTCTCACGAGAATCAATGACCCCGAGTTTCCACGTCACCTGAACTTTTCTTCGAAGCAGGAACGCCTGCTCCTGGGAACAAATCATCGGCGATCCTGAGCCAGCGATGATGCCAAGTATGAGATTCTCCGACAACCCTGTAGTTTCGTTCGACCAGGGTAACGTAATCGGAATATCCTTTGAGGATAGACATGATGTGCCTTACCGGACTCTGCATGTCAAGTTCGACAACCGGATTGTACCCGAAAAGCGTTATCATCTCTCGGGGGGCATGGCCAACGACGAGACACTTTGACGCCATCGACTGAAGATATCGCGACGTGAGCGTTTCAATGTCCCCGGACCGGTCAGGATGGGTCAGGCTTGAGGGAAAACAGAGCGACACTTTTGAGCGCGACAGGCCGCCGATGAACTCGTCCCTCGTGGGGAACACAACGGTTCCTTTCACTTTCTCGTACAGGTAGGTTTTTCCTTGTTGCTCGAGGGGGCCAACGATAACATCGTGGAGCATATCGTACTTCCGTCCAATCTGAATAACATCGATGTCTCGTTCAGCGTATGATCGGAACCGATACACCTCCGGGTTGATCCCTTCCGGCACCCAGGAACATGTGCGCGACCCCAGGATCACATTCAATCGTTCAGTTGCCATTGACGAGGAGACGAACACGTGCCGAATATCCCACCTCTTCACCAATTCCCTGATTTTCAAGTGAACGTCCGGCCATGCATCAAACAAATACAGGCTCTTCCTCCCGGGAAACATAAAGTGCGGCATCAGCTTGGTCAAATCCAGCGACATTAACACCGCAAAGGTATCGCGTTTATTTCTAACGGGATTCCACGGAACAGCTCGTAAACCAAACGATTCCTCGCGGCGATGACCCCCGTGATTGAGCGCGCGAAATGTACGCAAAATGGCCCTTGAGACGAGCACGTTCCCCGGTGCGATGGGTCGTACTCGGGCGTCTGTCATGATAGCCTTTTCGAATTCCTTTACGACATCCAGAGAGACGTGGTGCGCCTTCTCTTGAGTTGCAATCAGGTCCAAATGTCTCCCCTCCTGTCAGCCAGAAATCCGGGCACCGTCGTCCGAATTGAGCGACTCTGCACGTTGTCTCTCATCTTCATCTGCCGGAATTCTCTGTGCAGAGAAATCTCGTAGAGATCCTTGATAGCCAACCCCGGTCGCCGAGATATCGAACAATATCGGCAGATGTGACCAGGGAGAAACTTCGGTAAAGAAAACCGGTTACGCCTGCCACCAGCAGAGGAGGGATAATCAGTTTCCACACGACGGATTCGAACATGCCACTCATGAAATATCCCGCACCCAGTGCCAGAACGAAGGCGAGCAAGACAAACGAAGCCTGCCTGAGGGAGTCAAAAATGTAACTATCGAGGAACTTTTTCTGATAGTAGACAGACAATGCAAAGGATGACAAAATTGCTGCGACCCCGGACACGACAACGGCATAGTATCCGAGCCACCCGATGAGAACGAGGAACACTGCGGCGTTCACGAGAACATTGAGAACCTGAATGACGATAGTTCTTGAAGCATGACCCTTTGAGAGTAGGAACAGATACAGAGGAAGAACCGTGGTACTTCCCAGAAGATACGCGACAACAAGCGAAGCAGCCGTAACGGAGATAGCATCAACGTTTGAGTGAAACATCAATTGCGCGACCGGCTGTGTTGCCAGAATAACCATCGCCGCAATGGGCGTGATAATCATGAAGGTTTTCTGTTCAATGTCGTGCACAAGGAATCTCACTTTTTCCCGGTCCTTCAGTTGCGATATTGCTGGATACAACGGGGAAAGAAGTTTCATCATGAGTCCCACCACCTGGCCCCGCGCTCTCATCCCAATATCAAAAATGCCAACCTCGGCAATTCCCACGAAACGTGACAAAAGGATTTTTGTCAGCGGTTCGTGAAAGAGACCGACGATCCCACCTGCGTATATTTGGAGACCGTACGCCAACTGCTTCCTCGCGCTCCGTGCTCCGTTCAATGCCAATCCTGCAAATGTCAACCTCCCCCAAAACCGGAGGGCAGTGATACTCACAATGGAGAACCACAGCACAGTCGCAGCGAACGTCCCGACGGCAACACCCTGAATTGCGTACCCAAGGATAAGAGCGAGAAGAATCAGGCCCCAATACGCAACGTTGTAGATCATCTGAAACAAGTTGGTCAGATAGATCTTCTGCTGTGAATCCATGATTGCCGTGAAGGTTTGACCCAGCAGGACCAGAACATTGCTCGCCAGCATGGCCACAAAAAGCCATTGAGCGTCGTGAAGAAGATGCACCGGCACATTCAGGACATGAATGAGGATTGCATTCCGGAAGATCAGTCCAAGAACAGCCAACGGGCACACAATGGTCAGCAAAATGACGAGGTTGACGATAATGTCGTGGTCGGATTCAACGGTCTTGCCCTGTTCAGCCAGAAAACGAATCAGCGCCGAGTTGAGGCCCAGGTTCGCAAACGTATTGACAGATCCGATCAGGGCGACGAGAGAGAAGAGCCCATAGGCCTCTTCTCCAAGGTATCGGATAAACAGGGGGATCGTTACAATCACAAGCAGCCCGCTGACGATGAACTGGGCAACGCCTGTCAACGAGCTCTTTGCAAGTTCGACTCTTGCCAACGGTCTCTTCGCTCAGCCGTGATTGAAGGAAGGTACAGGATTCTCGAAGATCATAAACGATGTGGTTCTGCGATTGGCGCTGCGCTGAATTTCCTGAGAGCCATGACCAGTCCCAGAATCACTCCCAACAGCACAATCCCCTGACCCCAAAGCCACGCATCGGTAAACATCATCGAAACAAAGCAATACACGACCCCCGTAGCACCGACAAAGGCATACCTCCTGTCACGCTCGCTGGCCGCGCCGGTGATCACCCGAAACGAATACTTGAGCGCTGCGACGGCGAACATGGAGAATCCCAGTGCTCCCAGGAGACCCGTTTCCGCGAGGACAGCAAGGTGGGTTTGGTGAGGAGAGTTTCTCCTTACAAAGTCATTGTAGAAGCGTTTTGTAGTCGTTGAGTACTGCTCTGAGGAGTACGGGAATGCATAAACGCCAATCCCTACAATCGGGTGTGCGCGAAATGCGTTCAGGGCAGTATCCCATATAAAGAGACGAGTCCCCAGAGAACTCTCGACCCTCCCTGATTCGTCAATTCCGTAGCTTGGGTTTTCCGTGAATTCGGATGCGCGTTTCTGCAATCGCGTATTTAGCGAAAGAAGGGCAACACTAATGCTCGCTAGAACCAGGAGTCCCAAGGATGCGATCGCGACCACGCGCTTACGAGACAGGCCCGCAACCTCGGGGTGACGTACAAGGTAACCGACAAGCCAAACAAGGGTGATGATGGCCGAAAGCCAGGTGTTACGAGTCTGCGTGAGGATCAATGCAACGAAGATGACAGATCCTGCCACGAAGGAGATACGCCTTCCTTTCTTCATGGTGACGACAATCGCGGCTGTCAAACACACCGCCAAAGCAGAATAATCCACAAACATTATCCCCGCAAATCCGAACGCTCTTCTTGCACCCGTCAGAGATTGAAAAATAACATGAACGGAATTGGCAAATGCGAGCGCCAGGTAGACGAGCAATGCTCTCTGTAATTCTCTGTGCGTTTTTATTGTCGCTATCAGCCCGAAGAGCATGATCATAAATGCCATCACGTTGAACAACTTCAGAAAACTGGTCAGTGGCAGCGCCGCATTTATGAATGACGGGATGATACAAAGGCCGTAGATGACAAGGGATGAGGTGAGCGGGTTGCGTAATTCCTTCCATTGCAGATTGGTGTGTTTCAGAATGAACGCGAGTCCAAACGGCAAAGAAAACCAGACCCCGGAGGCAAACCCCAGGACATGCACGTTCAGAAACAAGGAGATGATGACGCCGGCGAGTGCCAGCTCAACGTTCGTCACCATCAATGCAACGAACGCTCCTGCCGGGAACAACATCGCGACCGATGTATTCCCCCCTGACACGGTGACGAGGAAGACAAACAAGAGGGACAATATTCCAGCCGTCAGCAGGGCGAGAAATTCTTCCCTTGGATCATCCGACGTCCGAAGCAGTCCGACGAGGTTACTCAATGCTTTCTCCCTCTCCTCCAGGTCCAATGCCTCGCCTCATCAATGAGAACGCGGATCCGCCGGTCGGAGATGTTGTTCGTGACGTTGCGGAACAGGAGAACAACGAACACAAATAAGGTTATGGAACAGGCGCCGACAAAAGCGAACAACGTCCTGGGCGGCCAGCTTTTCTTCGCAGGAGGGACTGCATAATCAATAATCTGAAGAATCGGCAAATCCTTCTTCTCCTCAATCTTGGCCTGTTCGTACAACGGAACAACATATTGAAGGACCAGGTTATTAATTTCAACTTCGCGGTAGCGCCGCAGGAATTCAACGGCCGTCTTCGGCAGTTTATTCAAAGCCAGCAATGGACTCCCGGGATTGCCCTGGGATCGCATTTGTTCGAGCTTCTTCCTGTATTCGTCGATTTGGATCTCTATTTCTTTCAGTTGAGGTGATTCCTTGTCGAATACCCTTTCAAGTATCCCGCGCTGCAATTGTTTTGCAGCGAATTCAACTTCCAAGTTTGTATTGGCAGTCAGAATCCCCTGAAGCTGAACCTTCGCATCGAGAAGGCCCGTCCGTTCCTGGTATGCCCGGAGGGAGTCCTCCGCCACGCGAAGCTGTTCACTAATGTCCCCCAGCCGCTTTTCGAGAAACTTCCTGTTCTCGCCGGAACTGCTGGATTTTAGTTCAATAATTCTTGTGTTCATCGCGCGGACAATGTAGTTGGTGATGTCCGCGGCCATCTGCCGGGTAACGGCAGAAACGGTTATGGCAAATGCAGACTCTTCAGTTTCCCTCGTGTTCACTTCCCCACGAAGTCGTTTGATTGCCTTTTCCTTGTATGCGACGTCCGAGGTGTCCAATCCATAGATTTTCCAGAGCTCGAATTTCCGGATGACGTCCTCCATCATCGTCCTGCTGTAAATAATCGTTTTGTAAAAATCAGTCTCAGTCCCCGCGGATTTCGCGCCGATGCCAAACGGCAGTCCCTTCACGCTGCGCAGCAGACCACTGGCGAGGTTTGTCTCGTCGTCCGACCGCGGCACAATGACCGCCGTCGCCTCGAATTGCTCCTGAACAAGAAAGTAGATCCCCAGGTAAGAAAGGACGAACGAGGAGAAAAATACCAGGAAGAAGAGCTCCTTCCTCTTGACGAGAAAATCCAGGTAATCCAACAAGTGCAACCCGCTTTGTTCTTCTGGGCCTTGCGTATTCGATTCTGTCATGGGAAACCGTGTCGTTACTTGGTGACCTGAATATACAGGAGTATCACTGTGAGCGTTCCCGTAAGAATGGAGAACCCCTGTGAAATTATGTTGAGATAATAGCTGGGATCCCGGTCCCGTTCCTTCGGAACCCACACAAAATCGCCTGCTTCTATGCTGGTTTCGCCCGGTGCAAGCCACTGCCTCGTCGCGCTCTTGATCACCACCACATCACCCGACCGTGCGAATGCGGTATACCCGCCTGCTTCCCGCACGTAGTAGTCGGCACTTTTTCCGCTCACAAATGGCACATGGGAAGGTCTCGCAACCTGGCCGTACACGTACACGGTTTTTTGAAGCGACGGAATAACGATTCTATCCTCCGAGCAGAGGAGAATGTCCTGCGTGCTGTCCTTTTGCATGAGAAGTTTTTCAAAATCTACCAGGACATTTTCACCCTCCATGCGAATCGCGTCTTCAAGCTGCCCATACGTGGTGTCTTCGCGGACGACATTCCCTCGCATGCTGAAGAGCTGCTCACGGGCTGCGTCCATGGGACCGGCCGGTTTTCGGATGATGAGAGCGGACTTCAAGGCGGCATACGGAGTTACTCCGCCCGCCAGCCGTAATATTTCGGAGACCTTTGTGTGATCACGTGTGATGGGATACGTGCCGGGGAACAGCACTTCCCCTTCCACGTTCACGCGAAAATCCTCCCGAAGCTCCCGCTTCTCCTTGGCAACAATCCGGTCACCCGGCTGGAGTGCGAAATTCTCCGACCTTCCCACCATCACAGCTTCCACGTTGACAATGCGGGTCAGCAGATTTACTTGCGATTCATCGAACCTTGTGAATTCCACTGAGTCCACGATCGCCGTTGTCTTGAAACCATAGGCAAGCTTGATGGCATCGAGAAGACTGTCACCTTCGGCATACTCGAAACGCCCGGGTTGCAGAACGGCCCCATATACGCCGATGGACTTCTTTGGGCTTTCGCTATGAGGAACAAATATTTCGTCTCCTTCGACGAGATAAGGATTCCACTGGTCGTCTCTCGTTGCGTAGTATTTCTGCAGGTCGGCGCGTGAGATAGTCCCGTCGCGATGTCGCACTTCGATGTTCCGGGATGAAGCCGAGCGAACGTTCCTCTCGACGGCTAATTGAAGTTTGATTTGCTCGGGAGTTGTCACGGTTGACGGCACCGCATTTCGATTGGCCTCCTGAATCGCCTTCTCCACCCTGTCTGATCCGATGAGCGGGTACATGCCTTTGTTCCGGACGTTTCCCGAAACCTTGACAAGGATCGGCCTCGGAATGCTCAGTGTTACCGTCGGTTCGCCGGTAATGTACCGCTTCCGAATTTCCCCCACGAGTTTCTTCTTTGCATCCGCCAGCGACAATCCGGCTACCATCACTTCACCCACCGTTGGCACAATCAGGGTTCCTTCAGGAGTGACCGCCGCCGAAAAGCCGATGGGAGGCGAAGTCCAGATGTTGACCGCAAACACGTCGGACGGCCCGACGATGTAGCTCGCGGCATTCACAGGTGCATCAAGGGCGGGAAGCGTTGCCGGCAACGGTTGCGATTGTTGAGTGGTTATCCGGTCTCTTTGCTCCAGTAAGTCAGGAAATTTTTTGGTCTCCTGAGCGAGAGCTGCCGGCAAGGCAATGAACGACACTGCAAGGAAGATCACAAAAGAGAGTCTTTTTCTCATAGCCTTTTGGAAATGATCGATGCGATACGTTCTGCGGTTTTACCGTCCCAGAGGTCCGGCACGCGACCCTTCTTCCATGTACCCTCGAGCGCGGCAGAGCTTTGCTTCACCACCCGCTCGACGTCGAGCCCGCAGAGCTCGTTTGTGCCAAGTTCAACGGTGACCGGTCGTTCCGTATTCTCACGCAGGGTCAGGC
>JBARRO010000220.1:0-3364 GCA_049644265.1 Bacteroidota bacterium | reverse complement strand
GAAGGAACACAATGGCGTGGTGGTCATTTCGTCGAACGACGTTATAGCCCAGGCAGAGGAGTTCTTCAAGCAGGTCGACAAACCTGTAGCCCAGGTGCTCATCGAAGCTATCGTGGTCGATTTCGACCGAACCAAAGGCTTCGAGCTTGGGGTCAATGCCGGGTACAAAGGATCGGGAGACACCTCGGTTTCTGCACGGTCTGATTTGTTGATCCCCGGCCTGGATGTCTCTTTCACCGGCGCGGATCTGCAAAACGCGCTCCAGGGAGTGGTCAAGGTAGGCAAGTTGCCCAGCAATTTTTTCCTGAACCTGAAGGCGCTTGAGCAAAAAGGGATCGCCAACGTCAAGTCCCGCCCGCTGATTGCAACGATCAACGGAAGCCCCGCAAGTCTTAGCATTGGCACGACGCAATACTTTCTCTTGAAAACCACAACACCGTATCGGGACCAGACGCAGGTTCTTTTCCAGGAAAGCCAGAACTTTCAGACCATTGAAGCCGATGTGAAACTCGAGATCACACCTTATGTAGGCGCTGACGGGCAGATTACCGTGGACATCAAACCGGATTTTCGGACTCCTGTGGGCACGTTTTCTTCCACCGTTCCACCGACGATTAATCGCCGAGCGATGAGTTCAACGCTTGTGATGCGAGAAGGGGAAACGATCGTTCTCGGCGGACTGATCCAGGAGAGTGAAACTGAGAACCGGACGCAGACGCCAATCCTTGGTTCTATCCCGTTTTTGGGATATTTGTTCTCCTCAACCACGCACAGCACAAGCAAATCCGAGTTGATGATCTACGTGACGCCGCATATTTCGTATGGCGAGGCGTTCCAGAATGTGAGCTTGCCTCAATCAGAATGAAATGAAACGGTTCTTTAATTCGATTGACATTCAGAAGCTTGCAGGAATCACACGGATGCTTGGGGTAGACTTGACGGAAAGTCATGTTCGTGTTGTTGAACTCGAGAAAGTCTGGAGCTCAATAAAGAAGTTATCCCCAAAGCTCAGGGTCATCAATTCGTTTTCACATGAATTCTCTGCCTCAGACAAAAACAAGGCGCAGACTCTCAGCAACCTGCTTCATGAGAAGGGGATCAAGACCAAACGGGCGGTTTCATCCATTCAATCTCTCGGAGTTAAGGTGGTTTCTGCGACCATTCCGCAAGGAACCGAGAACGTTCTAGAGTGGATCGAAGAGCACTTGGACCAGCTTCTTAAGATCCCTGTCGCTCGCAGAGACATTTCCTTCGACTATGAAATCCTCTCATCGACAGATTCTGAGAGCAACGCGGAAATCTCTTTCGTCAGAAATACTGAAATAGAGGCGACGACATCGTTCTTTCATGATTGCGGCCTGGAGCTTATTGCCCTTGGCGCAGGAGGCAGGGATGCGGTTAATTCCTTTCTCCTCCAGAACGGTAACAAGGCACCCTCCCACACTGGAGACAACGCAGCGTCTGAAACAGGTAATGAGAACGGGCCGATCAGTAAGCCATCCGACATTAACGTCATTTATCCCCTCGGCCTCCCGTCAGATTATGCCCTGGCAACTGGACTGGCAATCAAGGGATTCGTCCCTGAACTGAGCTCCACAAATTTCCTTTCGGGCAAGGAGAAAGAAGAATTCCATAGTTTCATCTACAAATCTCTTTTTCAGAGGTCCATTCTCGCGTTTGGCACACTGCTCTTTGTGACTCTTCTAATTCTCGCCCTCCTCCAGTCCCAGATTGAATCCAGAATAGCGTTGCTGGATGAGCAGATCCTTGCATCCGGCAGCGATTACACTGCAGTGGCCGTCCTCGAAAGGCAAGTAAAGGAATTAGAAAGATCGTTTGCTGATAAAGGAAAGACGACGAATATCGCCAAGGCACTGCATGACATAGCGCAAGACATCCCGGAAGGCGTGTGGCTTTACAGATTCAAGCTTGAAAAGCCCCCGACGTTCTTGATTTCAGGATACACGAAAGAAAGCGACAAAGTCACAGATTTCCTCCGGAACCTTGGAAAGGACTTTACCGACGTAAGCCTGATCCGGTCGGGGGATCAACCTCAATCCGGTGTAGCCCTGCCGGCGCAAAAGGGGTTCATCACGTTTGAACTCAAGGCATTGAGAGGTAACTGAAAAATGTCTGTGAGGAAAAAATATCAGTCCTTGCTGGTAATGACGGCAGCTTTGTTCTTCTATCTCATTATTACCGAGGTGTCCGGTAGAGTGACTGAATCAATTCGTCGATACGAGGATCTCACTGAAAAAAGGGAAGCCTTTGTGACACCTGGCGAGCTTGAGCTAAAGAAATCAAACCTGATTTCCCGGAAAAGGGAGTTGACTTCAGGGCTGCTCAAGGAAGCAAAGTTCGAGGAGCGCAGCGAGGTGGGGGTCGTGGGTTGTCTCAATCGCGTTTCCAAAGAGGCGGGTGTGCAGATTCGAACGCTAACGCCAACGGAGGTGAAGACGAGCGGTGCATCGAAGGAATTTGGATTCAAGCTTGAGTTGAAGGGCTCATATCATCGAATAGGCAGGTTCATCAACCGCGTCGAGACGGGCCCCTTAGCAACCCGAATCAGAAAACTCGAAATCATCCTGGACGAATCGCAATCTTCTACGCTTGCGGTCAATCTGGAGGGAACTGTATCCTTGTTTTCAGGAGGATCGCTGCAATGAAGAACAATAAGACTTTGACCTGGATCCTGGGAATCGTGCTTGCGACAGTATGGGGGAGCATTGGTTATCAGGTCATTGGCTTAGTTTTTGCCAAGGAAAACGATGAGGTTGGTTCTTCCGTCACGCAAGGGAAACTCGAGGCTACACGCGAAAAATTCGTCTATTCTGACGACGTCAGGGATCCATTCCGATTCCAGCCTCACGAGAGAAGGACACAGAAAACACTCTCGCTTCCACCACAAGTAACCTTGCCTCCTCCATTCAGGCTTGCCGGGATAGTGGCTGGCCGGCAATCCAAGACCGCTATGCTAGAAGACAGGAACGGTTCAATCTTCTTCCTTAGTGAAGGAGATTCGCTTCCAGGTCTGAGGGTTGTGAGAATCGCCGAGAAGGAAGTATCGTATTCCTACTTGAAGAAGAAGGGTGAATGGAGAATTGAGTAGAGAGTAGGTGAAGGCTGGGCGGGTTGATTTGCAGCTGTATATTATGTATTTTTTGTAAGTCCATCTGCTAACAGTCTGCTAACACTCGCAGAGTCTGTGCGATAAAAAGTGGCTTGTTCTTTCGGTTTTTCAGTATAAATTTCATTTCACCAGTCCTGAAAAGCCGTGTGTCGCCAGTTCGATTCTGGCCCTGTCCACCAAACATTGGAAAATTGTGGAAATGTTAAATGGAAAACTGAGGAGATCTTGGTTTTC
>JBARRO010000219.1:0-4838 GCA_049644265.1 Bacteroidota bacterium | reverse complement strand
TTTGGTCAATTTGAAGATATTGAAGAGTCTCGTGAAAAAATCTGCATGAAGAATCTGGACTGGGCAGATGTGATTTTGCCCATTGCGTATTCGAATGGAATTTGTCATATTCTCGGGAAATTGAAACCACCATAAGGGGGAAGTTATGAATCCCGTCTCCTCGTTTCCGCACCGCGCACTCTTCGCTCTCGTCGCCGGATTGTTTGTTACCTCAGCCGCTGTGTCCCAATTTATTCCCCGAGTTCCCGGCAAAGAGATCGTGTCAAAGCCAATGCCGATCGTCTACGTTCGATTCCAGCCGACGATGCCAACGCTCGATTATCGTCTTGAAACATTCCATCTCTCCATTTGGCCCGGGGATCGCACCAGCTTCGGCGAAGGATATCTGGTCGTCAACAACATTTCGCTGAACTTGTTTCTGGGATCCACCGCGCGCGTTCGGGGATTTGAAATGGGCTTGTTTGCAAATCACATTCGAGAACATGCACAAGGCTTTCAATTGGCGGGAGTAACAAACGGTGTGGAGGAATTCTTTCAAGGTGCGCAGATCGCCGGCGCTTCGAACGTTACCCGTGGTGATTTCTACGGTGCCCAGCTGGCATTCGGGTACAACCATGCGCTAAACTTCGCCGGCGTCCAGGCTGCCCTGGTGAATAACGCTGATTGGTTTGCGGGAGTCCAGGCCGGAGGCGTGAATATGGCCGGGGGGCAATTCGTGGGTGTTCAAGCTGGATATGCCGCAAATTTCGTGGGAAACATTTTGGGCTTGCAGGTTGGCGGAATGAACAAGGCGAAGAACGTCACCGGGGTTCAGGCGGGGGGACTTAATTTTGCTTCCAATGTCGACGGGATGCAGGTGGGAGTGTTCAACATGGCGGACCGGAACAACGGAGTTGCGCTCGGACTGCTCAACTGGATCGGGGACGGACAGAACTCATTTGAGTTTGTCGGAAACGAGGCGGAGTTCGGTCAACTCAACTACAAACACGGCACAAAGTATTTCCACATCATCTATTCCCTCGGCGTACGGAAATTGGACAAACCATTCCGCTGGACGGTTGGAGGGGGGATGGGTGCTCAACTCATTCAGAATCCGTTCTCTCTCAACCTCGACGTTCTCGTTCATCGGCTGAACGGTGAACATTCATGGGAGTCGGGAGTCTTCGTCCTGAACGAGATTCGGTCCACAGCGAGTGTTGAAATCGTTCGAGGGATTTCTCTGGTGTTGGGAGGTCACGTGAACGTTTACGTTTCGTCACGAAACGAGGAAGCCTTCGAAGGAAGGGGAACTCTGTATCCCAACGAATCTCACTCGACATTCACGCGGGTTTGGCCGGGATTCATCCTCGGCTTCAAGATTGGACGTTGAGAACCTATATCCTGACTCCTGAATTCTGACTTCTGCTTTTTAATATCCCTCCGCCGCTCCGTCGCTCGCGCGCGGATCGGCTGCACCCAGCCGAAGTTTGGTTTTCGGATCAATCAGAATTCCCATCGCACTTCCCTGGCTTCCGTGCACACGCACACGGTGGCCCATTCCCTCCAAAAGTCTCCTCGTATCGATAGTCACGGCGTTTCTCTCAATCGTAATGGTATCCGGCAGCCAGGGGTGATGGATGCGTCCGGCGGTGATCGCCTCCGAGATGTTCATGCCAAAATCAACGACATTGAGAACAATCTGCAGGACGGTGTTCATGATCGTCCTTCCGCCTGGTGAACCGATCAGCAAATAGGGAACTCCGCCTTTCGTGACGATGGTCGGCGTCATGCTCGAAAGCATGCGCTTTCCACCCTGGACAAGGTTCGGAGAAGTTCCGATCGTCCCCGTGGAGTCTGTCCGTCCCGGTTGTGCGTTGAAATCCCCCATCTCATCATTCAGCAAGAACCCCAACCCGTCCGCCACAATCCTCGAGCCATAACTATCTTCGAGCGTGTAGGTCACAACAACGGCGTTGCCGTCCTTGTCGACCACCGAGTAGTGCGTCGTCTGCGGGCTTTCAGAGGCCTCGTTGAACCTGACCGGATCACTTAGGGAAGCTTTCTTCGGATCGATCGAGGCGCGGAGCTTTTCGGCGTAGGATTTTGAGGTAAGACGGCCGAGTGGGATTTCCGGATTGAAATCCGGATCTCCCAGATACCTCGCACGATCTGCGTACGCCCGCCGCATCGACTCGGTCAGAAGGTGCAAATACGCCGCGGAGTTGTGGCCGAGAGATTTCAAGTCGTAGCCCTCGAGGATATTGAGCATCTCGACCAATGCAGTCCCGCCGGAACTGGGTGGACACATAGAGTAGACGTCGTACCCGCGGTAGCTTCCGTGAGTGGGAGTCCTCTCGATGGCCGCATAGGCAGCCAGGTCGGCTTCGGTGATCAGACCACCATTCTTCTTCATGAATTCCGCCAGCCTTTTGGCGGTCTCTCCTTTGTAAAATCCGTCGCGACCCTTCGACTGAATCCGCTTCAGCGTTTTCGCAAGGTCGGGTTGTTTCCAAACCTCGCCTGCTTTGAACACCATGCTGTCGCTCTTCAGAAAGATTCGGGCAGAGGAGGGGTATTTCACGAAGTCGGTGCTCTCAGCAGCAAAACTTTCGGCCAATCCCCAACTCAGGGGAAATCCCTTTTCCGCCAGCCGCATCGCTGGTGCGGTGAGTTCCTTCCAGGATTTGCTGCCAAATTTTTTCAATGCAAGGTCAAACCCCGCCACCGTTCCCGGTACACCGATAGAGAGGAAACCCCGGTGGTTCAGGTCCGTGATGTAGGTTCCCTTCCTATCAACATACATCGATTCGGTCGCTGCGGCCGGAGCTTTCTCCCGAAAGTCAAACGCACCGACCCTTCCGTCCTTCCAATACACAATCATGAATCCGCCGCCTCCGATGTTCCCGGCGGACGGAAGTACAACCTCGAGTGCGAGTCCGGTTGCGACAGCAGCATCCACTGCATTGCCTCCATCCTTGAGTATCTGCAACCCGACATTGGAGGCAAGATAGTGGGACGAAACGACCATGCCGTTTCGCGCATGCACGGGCGATTTTGCCGCTCCGGAAAAAACCGATGTTGAAGAACTGACAAAAAAGAGAATGACAAAAGAGATGACGCTCAATGCTCGACGCATAAGATTGATTCTTATGAATGGGGAAGGATTTGCCAAACGCGTCTCAAAGTTTGAGAAAAATCGAGTGCAATGCAAGTTGGGAGCCCCAGAATTCACTGGAAACAATTCGTGTAATTCGTGCCCTTTGTGGGAACACGAATAAATGCCGTATGGTACGAATGAAACGAATTTTTTATTTGGGGAGGTTCACCGCAGGGACTGATCGCTGACAGCTGATCGCTTGCTTCTCCTTGACATAGCATCGCATTCATAGTACCTTAGTTCGAAGAAACCATGGAAGTCCAGACCTCTCTGAAAGATCTTCTTGCGCAACACACCCGGGAGGGGGAGCTCTACGAAAAGATGCCCAACGACTGGGTTCGTTGCTTCGCGTGCGGGCATCGCTGTAAGATCGCTCCGGGGAAGGACGGCATCTGCAAGGTGCGGTTCAACAAAGGGGGCAAGCTGTTTGTCCCGGCTGGATACGCGGGTGGAATTCAGCTCGACCCGGTGGAGAAAAAGCCGTTCTTCCATGCCTATCCCGGGGCAAAGGCCCTCAGCTTCGGAATGCTCGGATGCGATTACCATTGCTCCTACTGCCAGAACTGGGTCACGTCACAGGCTCTGCGCGATCCGGCCGCCTTGTCATTCCCGGAATTTGTCTCGCCCGAAGAGTTTGTGGACCTGGCCCTCCGGTCAAAAGCCAAAATTGTGACAAGCACATACAACGAGCCCCTCATCACGAGTGAGTGGGCCGTGGAGATTTTCAAACTCGCGAAGAAAGTCGGGCTGGTTACGTCGTATGTGTCGAACGGGAACGGCACCCCCGAGGTCATTGAATATATTGCGCCGTGGGTCGACCTCTACAAAGTGGACTTGAAAGGATTTCGTCAGAAGCAGTATTCGCAACTCGGCGGGACGCTTCAAAATGTTCTCGACACGATCAAGGCGCTTCACGGAAAAGGCATCTGGGTGGAGGTTCTGACACTGGTCGTTCCCACATTCAACGACTCGAACGAAGAACTCTCAGACATCGCAAAATTTGTCTGCTCCGTCTCTCCCGATATTCCGTGGCACGTTACGGCGTTCCATCAGGATTACAAGATGATGGATCCCGATCCGACTCCTGTGCGGACACTTCTTCGGGCCGCGGAAATTGGCCACAAGAACGGCCTGCGTTATGTCTACGCAGGAAACATCCCCGGGTCTGTGGGGAAGCACGAAAACACGTTCTGCCCTTCCTGCGGGGAAACGCTGGTGGAACGCCTCGGGTTTCGGGTCAAAACCAACCGATTAAAGAATGGATCCTGCTTCAAATGTGGCACGAAGATTCCCGGGCGCTGGGAATAAGTGTTTTGACATCCAGAGACTCTTTATGAAATGCCCACAATGCAATGAAGCTCCGGTTTCGATGCTTTCCTATATGCTCATTGGCGGAAAGCATATCCACTGCAGAAATTGTGGGACGCAGCTGGTTCTGAAGAGCCTCGGCAAGCGGTTCTGGCAGATCCTGTCCGGCGGCCTGGTTCTGTCAGTCGCTGAATGGCTGTATTTTTCCAGCTTGCGCTCTTCATTGTCCGAGACGGGTTCATCCCTGCTCTTCGCTTCAACACTCATTCTCACGTTCGTGTGGTCGCTCGGTGTGGGCTGGAGAGATGCCTCCGTAGAACGCCGCTAGACTTCCGTAATGAGACCCTACCTTTCTCTCATCGCTGTTGGAGCTATTGTCGGTATGGTGGTAGGC
>JBARRO010000218.1:0-7689 GCA_049644265.1 Bacteroidota bacterium | reverse complement strand
GGGGTTTGCGAACCGTGCGGGATCTTATCGAATCGCGGTGACCTGGCGGACTGACGTGAAGGAGCCGGCGAGGATTTTGTTTAGGTTTGAAAGGCCGTTCTAGAGGAGAAGCGGGGGAGCAGAGGGGCAGGGGAGAGGGGGAGAAAGTAAGTCGATATTCATATCGACTTTCAGGGTGCTGTTTTTGTGAGAATTGGCTCAGATCATGGTTCGACTTCCCGCCAAACAGACGGCGGGTGGGCGCTCACCATGACGAGTTTGTTTCTGCAATTAACCACTCACCAATTAAGCAACCCCCTAAAAATCAGATTCCCGCTAACAACATGCGGGAATGACGGGTTCTTTGTTTGTGACCTTCTGTTTTTCCTTCGATCTACTTCCTACAACCTACCACCTTCGACCTTCTACCCTTTACCTTCTTCCCTCTACTTCCTCCCTACTTTCATCAACACATCCAACAATCTCTTCTTATTCGCGCTGGAAATCTCTCTCCCGTAAATAGGCAATCCTTCCACGCCTCTGGCAAAACGCCGAAGCTCGTGGACCGTCATCGCGTCGAGTTTTTCGAAATACTTTTGCTGCTCGTCGGTCAATCCTTCCGGCATCGAGTACTCTTCTTCCGGGGCAACCTCGTCTTCTGAGACTTCCTCTTCGACTTCCACCGGCTTGCCGCCGAGGAGTTGTTCCACTTCTGCCACCGTTCGGCTCGCCTTGGCAAAGATGAGGTCTTCGATGCCCTCTGCAGGGCGAGGAATGACGTGCTTTGAGATCAGCTGGCCGACCCGTTCTGCGGCTGCAGCCCCGGCATCGACTGCGGAGCGGACGGCGGCGGTATCACCGACGATTTTCACGGTGATCATAGCCGGATCGGTTCGTTCTTTGCCCACAAGAATGACGTGCGCGGCCTTGACCATGGCGTCTGCCGCTTCGATGGCGCCAACGAGTCCTTTGGTTTCGATGAGACCGACCGCGTAATCGGGCATAGGCTGGATTGGTGAAGATGGAAACTCCCGGGGTCTGTGGACTCCGGGAGTCTCAATGGGGGAGAAAAACTACTTTTGTGCCGGGCGTTTTGGGAGAATCATCTCAACGTCGCTGTGCGGGCGCGGGATCACGTGGACCGAAACCAGCTCCCCGACCCGTTGAGCCGCCGCTGCGCCTGCATCCGTTGCCGCTTTTACGGCCCCGACGTCGCCACGCACCATGACGGTGACATATCCGCCGCCGATCTGCTCCTTACCGATCAACGTCACTTTTGCAGCTTTCACCATCGCATCGGCTGCTTCAATTGAGCCAACGAGACCTTTCGTTTCGACCATACCGAGTGCGTCAAGCGAAATGTCTGACATTGAGTTTCTCCTTAGGTAGAATGGTAAAAGATAAGCCTAAAACTGTGGCCAATATAAAGAATGACCCCCTGAATGTCAACACCGTGCTCCCGAGGAGCACGCGGGTTTTCCGATTGTTGGGATAAAGATGAACCGCAAAGTTCGCAAAGGAGGCGCAAAGGACGCAGAGAAAACAATGGATAAAGATTCTTTTGGGTGATATTTTTCTCGCCAACTTCCCTTCCTTTGCGATCTTTGCGCCTTCTCCGCGTTCTTTGCGGTTAGTCTTTTACTAAGCCTCCGGCAACCACTTCCTTATTCAATATTCAATGTTCTACATTCCTTTACCCATCTTTCTTCTCCCTCTTTACTTTCCTTTGCGTCTCCTTTGCGTCCTCTGCGGTTAATCTTTTACCAAGCCTACGGCAACACACTTCATTATTCATCATTGAATATTCGTTATTGGATATTGATCTCTTATCCGTCCGGCAGCCTCGGCTCCACCAACAGCGTCTTCTCCCTTTCAATCCTCACCGATCCCGGCGGTGCTCCCTTTGGTTTTCGAACGTATTTTCCTTCACACATCGAAACTGGAACGAGTTTTGCACCTTTCATCTTACTATAGTATGCTGCGATTGCTGCCGCCTGTTCCATGGCGTGCTTGCTCACTTCTCCCTTTCCCGTTCCCATCTTCAACACAACATGCGATCCACCGACCGCCCGGGCGTGAAACCACAAATCGTTCTGCTTGGTGAATCGTGTTGAAAGCAGATCGTTGTTTTCCCCGCTTTTCCCCGCCCAGACCTGAAATCCTCCCGCCACAGTAAATACCCGAAACGGGATCGTCTCTTCTTTTGAAGCGACTCCGCTCTTTGAGACTTTAATCCCCACATTCTTCAACTGATCGTGTCGTCCGTTGACAAAATCCCTCAACTCCTCGGCTGTCTCAATCCCCTCTATTTCATCCACCAATTGTTGAACGAGTCGTTGCCGCTCTTCTGCCTCTTTCTTGCGGCCCTTCTGCTCTTCAATAGACTTGCGGGCTTTTCTCGATTTCTCGAAATACCGCTCGGCGTTTTTTGCAGGAGTGAGATTCGGGTCAAGCTGAACGCTCACCGGCCCTTCTGACGGAGTGTAAACGTTCTCAAGCTGAACACTCTTCATCCCCTTTGAAACCAGATGGATGTTTGCCATCAGGAGCTTTCCCGATAATTCATACAACTCCGCCCGTTCGAGTGACTGGGCTTCCTCCTCCATTTTCTTCAGGGTTCGGCTTGTATGGTCCAGGTCTTTCCTTAAAGCTTTCTCAAGTACCTCCTTGTCGCTGACGAACCGGTCGCTCCTCCTGGAGGAGCCGAGGAATGCCCGGATGCCGCCGAATATCGAGTCGAACAATTCAACGCGATCCGATTCGAAATGCTTCAGAGTAATAATGGAAAACACGCGGGGAGTGGTTCCTTGATAAAGGATCTGCGGCGAAGGATGATCACGAAGTTCTGCAAGGAGAGAGGTCGTTTCATCATGCAGTCGGGCAGCATCCGCACGGCTCACCTCGCTGGAGGGAGCTTCGGGTCCGAATGCACGGAAGAGCAATTCCCGAACAAGTAGGCTTCCCCAGTGGGGGAAGATCTTCTTCAGTCTTTGCTCGAGGGGAGCCTCGGGTGACGAAAGAAGAGCCTGGGAAAATTCATCGACATTTGTGGGGAAAACGAAGGGGAGGCGTTCGACCAGAGATTGTCCAACTATTTCCTTACCGCGGAGGAAGGCTTCTTCAATAATCCCTCGGTCGTTTACGAGAACTACATTTGCTTTCGAGCCGAACAACTGAACAACGAATTGTTTTTCGTCGTCCAGACTGAAGACTATTGACCGGTCCGAGGCGAGTACAGAAACCGCGGTGATTGATCTTCCTCCAATACTTTCAAACAGGTCGACAGAATTCTTTTTGGCCCGACGAAAGTCGTCGATGAGGTACAGAAAATTCTGTGAAGGTTCACAGCTGATGACGAGAAAGTTCTCGCGGCTTGATCCATCAGCCAATCCGGAAACAACGCTCGCCACGAGCTCTCTTTTCTGTTGCGAAAAGAGTGAGTTGAATCTCCACCCGTGAAGATTCTTCCCGAGAAGCCGGGCGATATGAAACAGTGTGAAGTAATTTGCAACCATAGTGCGTTGTGCACAACAGTGCAGAATCACAAAAAATAGACGGAAAAGCAACGAGTGGGTGTTGATAACTGGTGTATAATTGCGTGCAGAGAATGTCGGTAACAATTTCTTGACGGCTGAGCCAAATTCTGCGTATATTTCTAAGTTCAAGTGCGAGAATCCACTTTTCAGAGGTGCCAATTGATCTCCAGTATGACCGGCTATGGCCGCGCGGAAATAAGCAAAAAAGGCCTTACCGCCAGCGTTGAAGTCCGTAGTGTGAACAGCCGGTATTTGGAAGTTCTCACTCGTCTTCCACGCGTGCTGTCGCAGCGGGAAAAGGATGTGAAAGATATCGTCCGGACGCATCTGAACCGGGGAAGCCTCAACGTGACGGTGAAACTCGACCATGAATCCGACGGCGGTCCGTCGCTCAAAGTAAACAGCGCTGTTGCCAAGTCGTATTTCAAGCTCCTCACCGACCTCAAGAAGGCGGTGAAGCTGGAGGAGCCAATAAAACTCGAGCATCTGCTGAATTTTTCGGAGATCCTTGAAGCGGAAGACGCTGAGGAAGGCGATGAAGAGGAATGGGCAGCGGTGAAAGAAGCTCTCGCGAAAGCGCTCACGGAGCTGAACGCCATGCGCGCAAAAGAGGGAAAAGAGCTGTCAAAAGACCTGGCCAAACGCGTTAGCTGGATGGATGAAGCAATTGAGAACATTGAAAAGCTCTCCCGCAACCGAATCCCCGAGGAACGCAAAAGACTTCAGGATCGAATCGAACAACTGGTCGGAGACAAGAACCTGGTAGACCAGGGCCGGCTGGAACTCGAAATTGCCCTGCTGTCAGAGAGACTCGATGTCACAGAAGAATGCGTTCGATACCGGAGTCACAATAAGTTCTTCCTTGAAGCGTTGGCAAAAGATGACCTCGCCGGAAGAAAACTAAATTTCCTTGTGCAGGAAATGAACCGCGAGGCGAACACGATCGGGTCCAAGGCCAACGATGCAACCATCGCTCATCTGGTGGTTCGGTTGAAAGAAGAGTTGGAGAAGATCAGGGAGCAGATTCAGAATATTGAATGAATGAAGATTGAATGAGTGAGGAATGAAGGAGGCTGAGAGAGGTCGGGAGGGGTAGAATCAAGGTTGAATGTTGAAAATTGAATGTTGAAAGTTACAGATTGCAAATTGTCGACTGTAGATTGGCGACTGAAAACTGTAACTGGAAACGCGCAACTCACCCTTCACTCTTCACTGTTTACTCTTCACTTATCACTTATCCCTTATCACTGCTCACTATGCAACGCGGCAAACTCATCGTCATATCGGCGCCCAGCGGAAGCGGGAAGACTACGATTGCCAAAGCAATCATGCAGCGGTATCCCTCGATGCTCTTTTCCGTGTCAGCCACGACCCGAAAGATGCGCAGCGGTGAGGCGAACGGGAAGGATTATTTCTTTCTGACGAAGGAAGAATTTCGGGAAAGACTGAAGAACGATGCACTGGTGGAGTGGGAAGAAATTTACGGAGATTTTTACGGAACGCTCCGGTCCGAAGTCGACCGCGCACTGGCACACGGAAGCGTGATGCTGTTCGACGTCGACGTCAAAGGCGGCTTGTCTATCAAGAAGCGCTCTCACGATGAGGCAGTACTGATTTTCATCAAACCGCCCAGCTTCGAATCCCTGAAGCAGCGACTGGTCAACCGCAAAACGGAAGACGATGCGACGATCAAACGACGGCTCGATCGTGCCGAAATGGAACTGGAAATGGGAAATCAGTTTGACTGTCAGGTGATCAACGATGACCTCACAAAGGCCATCGCGGAAGTCGACGGACTTGTCAGGCAACACACAGAAGGATTGTTGGTTCATTAAATCATCATCATAAAGGAGCACCGCAGTGGCACTGAAACCTATTGGAACGAGAGATTTTTTCAAGAATGTCGACAACATTTACGAGGCGATTCTCGTGACCGCAAAACGCGCGCGGCAGATTCATGACGAGATCAAAATCGAGCTGAATCAGCGGCTCGAAACGATCAAGCAGCTGACGACAACGACGGAAGCCGAGGAGGAGCTGGACAATGCGGCGGCCAATCCGGACCAGCTGAAGATCAGTCTGGAGTTCGAAAACCGGCCGAAACCGACGACGCTCGCCCTGGAAGAAATGTCTGCCGGCAAGATCTTCCGCCGTTACAAAGAACCGGTTGAACCGCTTCTTCCGCCCAAAGAAAAAGAGGCCGAGTAGCGGCCAGCCCCCGTGTTGCGCGGCAAACACATATTGGTGGGTGTAACGGGAGGGATCGCGGCTTACAAATCGTGCTACCTTGTCCGTGAGTTGGTCAAGGCCGGCGCAGAGGTGAAGGTCATTATGACGGACGCGGCGACGAAGTTCGTCACCCCGCTGACATTTTCGACGCTCTCGAAAAATCCCGTTGCCGTCGACCTGTGGTCCACCGATCAATCGACAAATTCCGCCGTTGGGACAAGGCATATTGACCTTGCCAATTGGGCCGACCTGATGGTCATCGCTCCCGCCTCCGCTCACACGATTGCCAAAATTACCAATGGCATGGCGGATAATCTGCTGACCATCGCAACGCTTGCCTGTACGCGTCCGGTGGTTCTGGTGCCGACGATGGACGCGGACATGTTCCTGAGCGAGATCACGCAAAAGAACATCGCCCATCTCCGCGAGCGCGGATTCTTCGCAGTGCCGGCCGAGCAGGGAGAGCACGCCAGCGGCCTTCAAGGTCCCGGCCGCCTGCCGGAAATAGATCGAATCGTCGCGTTTATCAACGGGGTGTTTGACAAGTCGTACCAGGACCTTCGGAAGAAACGGATTGTCGTCACTGCCGGCCCGACGTATGAAGCCATCGATCCGGTGCGTTTCATTGGAAACCGATCGTCTGGAAAAATGGGGTTTGCGATTGCGAGCGCTGCGGCGCTTCGTGGAGCATCGGTTACGCTCATCACCGGCCCCGTTGCCCTTGACACTCCGAAGAATGTTAAGCGGGTCAACGTTGAATCCGCCCTCGAAATGCACAAGGCAGTCCTTACCCAGGCAAAGAAAACCGACGCCGTCATCATGGCCGCTGCTGTTGCGGATTATATGCCGGAGCACGCTGCGCAACGAAAGATCAAGAAATCGGGAGGAATGGCTCCCGAGCTCAAGCTCATCACAACGCCGGATATTCTCGAGTCCCTCGGAAAGAAGAAGGGGAAAATTCTTCTTGTCGGGTTTGCCCTGGAAACGGAAGACGGGCTTCGGAACGCCCGGGAGAAACTCACGAAGAAGAACCTCGATCTCATTGTCCTGAATTCTCTCGACAAGCAGAAGAGCACCTTCGGCGCAGACACGAACGAGGTGACCATGATCGACCGGAAAGGGGCGGTGGAGAAACTTCCGGAGCTTACCAAATTCGATGTCGCAAATGCGATCCTCGATCGCATCAAAAACCTGTTGTAGTAAAACCCGCTGTTCGGTGGCGAATATTCCAAGGAATGTTGTTATATTCTGGCAAACTCTGGAGGATCCATGAGTCTAAATCTTGCAAGCGAAATAGGGAAACTTAGTGTCGCCGAACGAATTCTTCTCGTAGAGGAGATCTGGGATGGTATTGCCCGGGAAAACGAGGCTTTTGAACTCACAGAGACCCAGAAGAAGGAGTTGGAGCGCCGTTCTCAAACTTTTGCCTCGTCGCGAGCGCATTCCTGGGAACAAATCAAAGCTGAGTTTCTCAAGTCCTAGTGGCGTCGATTCTATTTCACCCGGAAGCAGAAGGTGAGCTTCACGATGCAGTTGTGTGGTATGAACATCAAAGCAAAGGACTCGGCTCAGAATTCCTTCTCTGCATTGACGAGGCGGTTGAACGGATTCAGCGAAATCCCGAAAGCTTTCCTGTGGTCCACAGGGGTTTTAGACGTGCCGTGGTCAAAAGATTCCCTTTCGCTGTGTTCTTCGAAGTTCACAAATCCGAAATTCGTGTCCAAGCTGTGTTTCACTCTCGCCGTGATCCATCTCGTTGGCAATCAAGAGGATAGTTTGCATTTGAATATGTTGCTGCCCGCTCCCGCCAAAAAACGACCGACGCAAGCAACGCAGAGTCAAGAGTCGGCGACATTCGTTTAGTGCAATTCACAGTCTTTTAGCCGCAGCAAATTAGTTCCGGTCCGTGCAATGGCCCCAGTGAACGAAGAGCTGAAACAACTTC
>JBARRO010000217.1:0-7577 GCA_049644265.1 Bacteroidota bacterium | reverse complement strand
GGCGGATACAGCGCCGCACCAGAACAGAGGGCTTCTGAAACCTCGGTCGATGCTCTCTCCGTATACCCCAACCCGTTCAATCCGAGCACAAGGATTGAGTTCAAACTTGTCGCCCCCGGATTGGTATCTCTAAGGGTTTATGACTTGGTAGGGCGGGAGGTTGCAAAGCTCGTCAACGGAGAACGTGAAGCAGGGGTTCACACCGTCGTTTTCGATGCTTCCAAGCTTCCAAGCGGCGTTTACTTCTCAAAGCTGGAAGTCACCGGAAAAACGACAATTACCAAGCTCCTGCTTCTCAAATAGAAGAACCTCATAATTTGTCGGAAAGCCGTCATCGATACATCTCCATGACGGCTTTTCGTCATGAGGAGCAGGCTCTTTGACTCGGAACCGGAGATTTGCGATATTGATCTCATGGCCGTCCAAGAAATCCTTCTCCTCGGAAACCCCGTCCTCCGGAAACGCTGTACTCCTGTAAGACACTTTTCCTCCCCGGACACAACTTCAACCGTCACAAATCTCCGTGATACGCTTCTTGATTTCAGAAGTCGCAAGGGATTTGGCCGGGGCATCGCAGCTCCACAGATCGGCATGGGGCAACAGGTCATCTACATCGATTTCGAATACCACGGACCGCTGATGAATCCGCGAATCACCAAACGAAGCCGCCATACATTCCGGCTCTGGGATGATTGTTTCTCCTTCCCCGACATCCTGGTGAACGTACGAAGGAATACCTCGATCGTCGTGGAATTCAGGGATGAACAGGGTACGAAGAAAACCCTGAAAGCCACGGGAGGCCTCTCCGAATTGCTTCAGCACGAGATCGATCATCTCAACGGCGTTCTTGCCATCGACCGGGCCATCGACTCAACCCACATTGTCCTCCGCAGCGAATTCGAAAAACTCTCCAGAAAATCCGGATCCATCCTTTGACCGAAGGGACTCTGCCATGCCACTCCTGAAAGAAAAAGAGATCGCCTCGAAGCTCAAGAAACTGAAGCAATGGAATTTGAGCGGCAAGGAGATCAAGAAGACGTTCGACCTCAAGGATTTCGTTCACGCCATGGGATTCGTGAATTCGGTGGCCCTGCTTGCCGAGAAGGCGAATCACCATCCCGACATGGATATCCGCTGGAACCGGGTGATGCTTTCGCTTTCAACCCACAGCGCAGGTGGTTTAACCCAGAAGGATTTCGATCTCGCGAAAGCCATCGACGCGTTGTGAGCGAAGAACGAATCCGAAAACTCAAGGCCTTCCTCGAAAAAGATCCTAACGATTCGTTTTCGAACTACGCGCTTGCCCTCGAGTATGCCGGTATGAGCAACCAGGAAAAAGCGATTGCCCTGCTGGAAAAACTCGCGCGTCGTGATCCTTCCTACATCCCCACCTATCAACAGCTTGGCTATCTTTATCAGAAAGCCAACCGTCGCGACGATGCGATCGCAATCTTCAAGAGTGGAATTGAGAAGGCAAGCCAACAAGGAGACACCCACGCACGAAGCGAGATGCAGGATGCGCTGGATGAGATGGACGGGTAGTTGTGGCCGGTCAGAGGACGGGTTGGTTTCGAGTTTCTGGTTACGAGTTTGAAGTTAAGGCAAGTTCTCCCTATCTTGACTTCGCAACGTCAGAACTGACTTCATTCAATCCCTCGTGAAACTTCCAAAAGAGCAAATTCTCGAAATTTTCCGCGACACCAGTGCGTTGCTGGAAGGCCATTTTCAGCTCACCTCAGGCCTCCACAGTCCGCAATACTTTCAGTGCGCGAGAGTTCTGCAGTATCCAAAATTCCTCCACCTGTTTGCCGGAGAAATCTCCAAGCATTTTGAGTACAGCGAAATCGAGGTAGTCGTGTCCCCTGCTATAGGAGGCGTTGTAGTCGGCACCGAGGTCGGACGCTTGCTTTCAGCCCGGACGCTGTTCGCCGAGCGTAAAGACGGAAGAATGGAGCTCCGGAGAGGATTCGAGATCCGACAGGGTGAACGCGTGCTCGTAGTGGAGGATGTCGTGACGACGGGCGGATCCGTTTTTGAGGTCGTCGACCTGGTCAAACAAGCTAAGGGAAAACTCGCCGGCGTTGGCTACGTGGTGGATCGAAGCAACGGCAAGATCAATTTCGATTCCAAGCACTATTCTGTCCTGCAAATGGAAGTCTTGGCATACAAACCCGAGGAATGTCCGTTGTGTAAGCAAGGTATTCCAGTCGTTAAACCTGGAAGCAGAGGTAACTATTAAGAAGTTTTGAGTTTAAAGTTTAAGGTTCTAGTTGGTTTTCCTAACTCGAAACTAGAAGCCTCAAACTCGTAACTCTCTTGCTCCACTACTCATCTACTCCACTACTCAACTACTCCAATTTTCCCCTGTTCGACCGCATCCTAAAATACCTCGGTAACCCGATTATTTCGCACATCGTTGCGTCCCTCCTCCTGCTGTTCGGGACGCTCTTCGTTGGCTGGTTGATCAAGCGCTTCCTCGATGTCGTTGGAAGAAACATTGCCAAAAGGACCAAGACCGAGGTTGACGATGCGATCCTCGACGCAATTCTGCCACGAATCAAATGGATTGCCTTTGTCGTCGGGTCGTTCCTCGCGTCGGACGAAGTCGCCAAGGTGACCATCAAGAACCCGATTGCCCATCAGATTCTCGGTTACACCAAGGGAGCTATTTTTGTGGGCCTGGTGTTCGTGGTGACCGTTCTTTTGATTCAGCTCACCGACGTCATTGTCACGCATACGATAGAAAAGCGCGGAAGACAGGCCGGCATTGCATATGATAACGCTCTGGTTCTTCTTCTCAAGCGCACATCAAGCTCCATCTTTGTACTGATCGCCTGCATCATGACCCTGGGCCATTTCGGAGTCGATGTCTCGAGCCTCCTGGTTTTCCTCGGCGGCGGCTCGGTGGCAATTGCGCTCGCCGCGCAGGATACGCTCTCGAACATGATCGCGGGGTTTGTCATCATGATCGACCGGCCGTTCCGCATCGGTGACCGCGTAAGGCTTCCGAGCGGAGAGATTGGCGACGTGTATGAAATAGGAATCCGGAGCACCAAGATTCTTGACCCCGACCAAAACCTCATTATCAGTCCCAATGCGGAATTGGTGAAAGCGAAAATGGTCAACTTTTCGTATCCGGGGCATCATATACGCATTGTCTCGGAGGTTGGCGTCGCCTACGGCACGAACCTGGATGTAGCAAAAAAGATGATCCTCTCCCTCGCCCGCAAGCATCCCGATATTCTCTCCGACCCTCCGCCCGAGGTCTTTACGACAGCCCTGGCGGATTCTTCTGTCACGCTGATGCTCTCCGCACGGACGGATCATTTCAATAAGAAATTCAAGATCGAAACCGAATTGCGGGAGCATATCTATAACGCATTCCTTGAAGAAGGAATCGACATTCCCTTCCCGCAACGTGTTGTCCATCTTTCCAATGGGAAAACTAAAACTTCTTCGAAGCGAAAAGCTCTACGCCGGTAAGGTCTTCAACCTCCTGGTCGACCATGTTGAGTATCCTTCGGGCAATCATGGCGTTCGTGAGGTCGCGGACCATCCGGGGGGAGCTGTGGCCCTCCCGCTGATGAAGGACGGCACCACTCTTCTTGTTCGTCAGTTCCGCTACCCGATGAAACAGTATCTCTACGAACTTCCAGCCGGAAAACTGAACCCCGGTGAGGACCCGAAAGACTGTGCAGCCCGCGAACTCGAGGAAGAAACCGGATACGTTGCAGGCAAGATGGAGAAACTGACATCCATCTACACGACGCCCGGATTCTGCAACGAGATGCTTCATTTGTATCTTGCCACTGACCTTCGAAAATCCGAACGGGGTCAGCAGCTGGAAGAGGGGGAGCTGAGTCTCACCGTCGAGTCGGTTCCATTCGAGAAGGTGATCGCCATGATCGAATCCGGAGAGATTATTGACAGCAAGACGATCTGCGCTGTTCTCCTTGCCGAGCGAAGACTCAAGAAGAGGGATAGCTAGTGGCCACCGAGGAATTTGATCAGTACCCAAAAGAACGACTCTACAGGCTCGACCTTAAGCGATGCGTCATGCAGAACTGCGGCGGTGAACTCGCCGAGTTGAGTTATTATGAGAGGAACAATTGGGTGACGGTGGAGTACAAATGCGAGAAGTGTGGGAGGGAATTTACGGTGAAGGTGGAAGGATAGGAAAACCCATTTAACCCACGATTTCAATCGTGAGTAACGAGGAAAAAAGGAACCTTTGAATCCTGTAGAACTCATTCGGAAAAAACGCTCTGGAGATTCTCTTACTGAGGAAGAATTCCGCTTTCTCATTTCCAGGTATGTCGACGGCAAGCTGCCGGATTACCAGATGTCGGCATTCCTCATGGCCTGCTACTTCCGCGGAATGAGCGAAGCAGAAACGCTCGCGTTCACAAGCCTGATGCTCCATTCCGGCGAGGTTGTCGACCTGTCGGATATCCCCGGCGTAAAAGTGGATAAACACTCGACGGGAGGCGTGGGCGACAAGGTTTCCCTGATCCTTGCTCCCATCGTTGCCGCGTGCGGAGTTCCCGTACCGATGATCTCCGGCAGGGGCCTCGGGCACACCGGCGGGACGCTCGACAAGCTGGAATCCATTCCAGGATTCCGGACCGACCTCACTATCCCGGAGTACAAGAAAGTCATTCGGGAAATCGGGATTGTGATGATCGGGCAGACAAAAGAAATCGCGCCCGCAGACAAGAAGATGTACGCCCTTCGCGACGTTACTGCAACGGTCGAGTGCATTCCGCTGATCGCCGGTAGCATCATGAGCAAGAAGCTTGCAGAAGGAATCGACGCTCTCGTCCTGGACATCAAAACCGGCAGGGGCGCATTCATGCAGACGTACGAGCGCTCTCTCGAGCTCGCAAAAACGCTTGTGGCCATCGGCAACCACTTCGGTACGGAAACCATCGGTTTCATCACCGACATGAACCAGCCTCTCGGAACGGCAATCGGAAACTGGCTCGAGGTTGTGGAGTCAGTCGGATGCCTGCGCGGATCTCTTGGGAACAATGACGCTTCTTCCGACCTCATGGAGGTCACCCTGGTGCTTTCGGGTGCCATGTTGTTTCACGGCAAGAAAGCGGGGTCGATTCATGACGGCGTGGAGCGGGCACGGGCGGCCGTGAAGGATGGAACGGCCTACCGAAAATTCCTTGAACTCGTAGAAGCCCAGGGAGGGAAAACCTCCGCGGTAGAAAACCTGGAAGCGTATCCTGTTTCGCGGCACACTCTCGATGTGAAGTCTTCGGAGCGCGGATACGTCACAGAAATCGATTCACTGGAGTTCGGCCTGACGAGCATTACCCTCGGCGCAGGCCGCCAAACCCTGGATGACCCCATCGATCCGAAGGCCGGGATCATCCTCAAGAAGAAAGTCGGCGATGCCGTCGAGCCCGGAGTCACCCTGGCAACGATTCATACCGACAAGGAAGTCGCTCTTGAAGAAGCCCGGGTGCGAATCGCGAAAGCCTTTACAATTTCGAACACTGCGCCGAAACCCCGACCGCTCATTCTCTCCCTGGTGGACAAGACCTCCGTTCGACCCTGGAAGAACGCATAACGTCCCTCCTTGCGTTGCTCTTGAAAACTTGTTATTATTCCCCCCCGCAGGAACTTTACAGCAGTGTCGTTTGATCAATGTGAGGAGAACACGATGAAACCCATCGGCGGCGTTGTCAAGGGAAGAACTCTCTACAGCATTTCGAAGTCCAGTACGGTTTCGACGGTGGCTCAGTACATGGCGGAGAAGAACATCGGCGCCGTTCCCGTCGTTGAAGAGAACCGGTTGGTCGGAGTGTTTTCGGAACGGGATGTCATCACCAGGATCATCGCCAAGGGATTAAATCCGGCAACGACAAGGATTGAGGACGTCATGACGGTCAAGATTGTCGTTGCGGATGTCAACGAAGCTTTTACATCGGCTCTGAAGAAAATGCAGGTCGCCCACTGTCGCCATCTTCCCGTTGTCGACGGCGAGCAGCTCGTGGGATTCGTCTCCCTGAGGGACCTTTTGATGATGGATCTGGACGAGAAAGAACAGGATCTCGATTATCTGCACAGCTATATCTACACCGTGCCCTCTGGAGCGGCCAAGCGCTACGAGGGGGACTCCAAGGAACTTCACTAACTATCAGATTAGTTCATGCCTGCAATTCATTTCGAGAAAGATCACAAATCATTCAACGTCCTTCCTGGAACCAATCTTCGCAAAGCCGCCCTCCAAGGCGGCATTCACTTGTACGGCGCTTTTCACCGTGTTTTTCATCTTAATCTGGACCTCGGACCGCTGAGATTTCCGTGCGGCTCAGACATTGTGGAGGTGGAAGGAAAGGGTATGAATGCCAGGACAGAAGAGGAAGAAGCAGTTATTGCCGGCCGCTGGTTGTTCAAGCGAAAGGTTGCCCCCTCCCATCGCCTCGCCTGCATGCTTCAGGTCAACGGGGACATCACCGTAAAGACTCTGCCCTATCTCGAAATCGATAAAGGGGCAACAAAAGCCCGCGCTGGTTTTCTCGGAGTGATCTTGGGATTTCTGCTTCTTATGGGGGGAATAATGCTTCTGATCGGATTGGATTTGGTGAAGAAGTTGTAGGAAGTAGTTGAGTCGATGAGTAGTGGAGTAGTTGAGAAAAAGATTCTCTTGAAGAGATAGCGAGGCTGTAATTCCTGCAGTTCTTCCCCTCCAACTCATAGACTCATAGACTCACAGACTCAAAGACTCAGAGACAAATGACTCCACTACTTCCCCACCCCCCTCCTCAACACCTCCACCATCTGCTCGTGCACCAAACCGTTTGTTGCAAGGACGTTCTTGTTGTAGACTGTTGATGGGAATCCCTTGAAATCAGTAAACTTCCCACCTGCTTCCTCCACGAGAAGCACTCCGGCTGCCATATCCCAGGGATTCAACGTCACCTCCCAGAATCCTTCAAACCTTCCCGCTGCAACATAACAGAGATCAAGCGCAGCAGAACCAAGCCGCCGAACCGCCTGGGCTTCCGACAGGAAGTTTGTAAAATGTTGGACGGCATTGTATGGGTTTTCGCGGACATTATAAGGGAAGCCGGTGACGATGAGGCTCTCAATCAATCTGGGTACCCCGGAAACCTGCATCCGTTTTCCATTTAAGAATGCGCCCGTCCCCTTTTCTGCGGTAAAAAGTTCCTCGGAGTTCGGGTCGTAGACAACTCCCAGAATGATTTGCCCTTCATGCTCTAATCCGATCGAAACAGAGAAGATCGGGAGCCCGTGAGTAAAATTCGTGGTTCCATCGAGCGGGTCGATGATCCATTTGTACTCGGACTTCGCTTCATGGCTTCCCGACTCTTCCCCCAAAAAATCGTGCTGAGGATAGCGATTCTTGATTTTTGTAATGATCATCGCTTCGGACTTCTTGTCAATCTCCGTAACGAGATTCGTTTCCTGTCCGGCTTTCCTCTCCACGTGAAGCACTTTTCCGACACTCCGTCTGAGGAACTGCCCCGCCTCAAGAGCCGCGTCGATAGCGAGTTGCAGCATGGGATCTTGTTGTTGCATATTTGAAGGTACTCAAATTC
>JBARRO010000216.1:0-4651 GCA_049644265.1 Bacteroidota bacterium | reverse complement strand
CTTGAGGTTGCGACGCTCGTCAACGGCGTGCAGGAAGCGGGCAGTTACAGCGTGCCGTTCAATGCGAACAAGGGGACACTCAATCTTGCGAGCGGTGTGTACGTCTACCGTTTGAAGGCAGGATCCTTTGTCTCGACGAGGAAACTGGTCCTGATGAAGTAGTTTTTTCTGAACTTGCTATCGACGATCCCGCCCGGGTAAGAGTACCTGGGCGGGTACGTCGTTTCAACAGAAAGAAGAAAGCATTTGTCCGGCAATTGATTTCCCGGATTCATCTTACAATTGCTCACTCATGGTAGTTATGGCACTTTTCAATCGGTCATTACGAGTTCTTGCTGCCCTTGTTGTTCTCCTTTGTGCGACGGGCACTCCGTCGAGATCGCAGGTAAACTTCAAGCTCGGCGGCGGAATTGGCGTAACGGCTCCGGTTTCGGATTTCAGCGGGTCCACGCTTGATTACTATGCGGGTTCGCGTTATGGACTCAGCGGCGGACTGAACATTCATGCCAAAGCGAAGGTCGGGCTGTCCGGATTGGATCTTGTTGGTGAGATTGATTACTCATCGTTCGACAATAAGGGAAATTCTGAACCAGGGCAGGGATCGGTGGATATATCCCAAAAAATCGTGTCACTGAAAGTGGGTCCTGAATTTCGTTTCAGCGTCCCCGCAGTACCCATCACTCCATACCTTGGTGCTAATCTTGCATTAAACAGATTCAGTGGGGAAGTGGCGTTTCAAGGAGTTGCGAAAGTTCCAAGCGCGACCTATGCGGTAGGCGGCGCAACGCGCCTCGGCGTCGGGTTCTCAGCAGGTGCGGAAGTGGGCATCGGTCCATTGCTCTCTCTTGACGTGAATATTTCCTACAACCTTATGAATGTCTCCGGCAGGGAGTGGGAGGACGTTAACCCGTCCACAGACCAACGTATTGACTCGTATCTCTCTCTGAATGATGCTGCCGACCCGCGGTACGTTTCGGGAGACGACAAACACTTCATTCCTGCCAACAGGAATATTCATTCAATGCTATTTACGGTAAGCATCTTGTTCGGCTTGTAACTCACAAAGGCCAGGCCATGCAGACCCTGCGGGGAAATTCAAGTCTTGAAAAGATGGAAAGAAATCCTCATGAACCGGCGTTGCTCCCCGTTCTGAGGAAAAGAAACCGCTCGAACTCATTATCTTCGGATACATTGGATGACGATTTTTGGCAGGGCTATTCGTCAACATCGATGTGGCGGGATGATGGGGGAGAAAGCGGAGAAAATGTCTAGAGTCCATCTCAAAACGATTCGGCCCAGCAGAGCACGCAATGCGCAAAAGGAATTTGCTGAAGAAAGTATGACAGAATGTTTGTGACTTTTGTGCTTTTTGAGTTGACTCCTCTATCACACCAAGGAAGGACATGACATGAAACGCATCACATTAATTGCAGTCGCCGCAGGATTGCTCCTCGCTCATGCAGGTTGTTCCGCCGACAAGGCGGACCCGCAATTCCGTATCCGGAATGAACGGGCCGACAAAGCGAACGTCCAGCTGCAAACTACCGGCGGCAACGCGATCAATATTAATGACGTTCTCTCGGGACAAATAACCTCTTACCAATCGACGTTCGAAGGAACAATCGTTGCGACGGCGGTTATTCAAAATGAATCAGTGTCGCCCACGGCGACGTTCTTCGCCGCCAAGGATACACGGTCCACAGTTGTCGTTTTGGCGGGCAATCCTCCGTCCCTCCGTATCGATCAGTAAGCACTGGGCACTACAACGAAAGGGACCTCCTGCGACCGCCTATTGCCGTTGGGAGAGGCTTAAGAAATACCATGCCTAAAGCATTAACCCTTTTTTCGTTCTTTTGGAGGATGTATTCCGCAAACGAGTTTGACTAGACTTGCAGGAGTCTTCTTTCTGGCAGCGATACGATGTTTGTCAGACGAAGCCGGCGACCTAACGGAAACAACTTCCAAACAGCGTAAAGAAGCAGAAGAAATCAGTAACTCAATAATGGAGGTTCCCATGAAACGCTTTATTGTTTACACTTTGTTGGCAGTGGTGTTTGGTGTGTCGAGTAATGTAAACGCCCAATTCAGAAAATCCGATGTCGCATGGGGATTTGCTTTGGGCGGAGCTCAGGGTACCAATTACGGGGGCGACAAATGGGCGTTGCAGTTTCGCGGATATCTTCAGTATGAACTCATCTCTCCCCTCTTGATAAGTCAACTTGGCGTGGGTTACACAGAACTTAGTTCTCCGGATGTGTACTCAGCACAAACAGGCATGGTCGATCTGCGACTCCTCTTTAGTCCCGTTTCGATGACAAATTTGAATCCGTACCTCTACGGCGGTTTCGGCTTCGCGAAAGCCTTCAACAGCACGGGTTCCGCTTACTTGCCGATGCTTCCGTTGGGTGCCGGTTTCCAAACCAGAATCGCCTCCGGAGTGATCCTGGATGTCAACGGCGGATACACAGTGGTCTTCTCCGATAAATTGGACGGAATCACACGCTCGGATGCCAACCTCAATCCCTTAACCAACCAGAAGCATGACGGGTTTTTTGGTTTTTCCCTGGGCCTTGCGTTTACGCTTGGACATGGATACGACGCGGCAGAGGAGTTGAGAAAGAAGGAGCTTGCCGAGGCGGAGACGCGGCGCGTGCAGCAGCAAGCCGATGCGGAGAAAGAAGCGCGGCGTGTCAAGGAAGCGTCCGATGCGGAAGCACGGCGCGTCAAGGAAGCGTCTGATGCAGAAGCGCGGCGCCTGCAACAACAGGCAGAGGCGGAGAAAGAAGCTCGGCGTGTCAAGGAAGCGTCCGATGCATTGGCGCAGCACGTAAAGGATTCAACAGAAGCGGAAGCGCGACGTGTGAAGGAAGCATCCGATGCGGAAGCACGGCGCCTGGCAGCCCAGAAAAGCCGCAGCAGTACCACCTTCGTCCTTGAAAAAGGGAAGACTGTCGTACTCAAAGGGGTCTATTTTGAGACCAACAGGGCGACCATAAAAAAGAACTCTGAAGCGGTCCTCATGATGGCCTACAATGCGCTCGTTGCCAACCCCGATGCGCAGATAGAAATTGGAGGGCATACGGACAATGTGGGAAGCGAGAAAGCGAACCAGGAACTTTCGTTGAAGCGGGCACAAGCGGTCCGCCTGTGGCTTGTAAAAAAAGGTATTGCCTCGAATCGTATGAAAGCTGTGGGGAAAGGCGAGAATGAACCTGTTGCTTCGAACGACACTGAAGCAGGCCGTGCGGAGAATCGACGCATTGAATTCTACGTTCAACAATAACATGTGTGTTTGGTCCAAAGATCGCGAGAAGGAAAGAAAAGGCACATGTGGCATGCACATGGTGGTCGAATCCCTCGAATGGCATCAATGTCCGCCAACAATACCGACATGGATGCAATTTCACACGAGGGGGATGCGAAATTCTCCATCGAGAGCATTGACTCCTTTTTCGTCTCTTTGGAGGGTTCACGTGAGTAAGGGCTTACGTGGAATCGATCCAACAATTCTGTAGAGAGGATGCGTGCAATGAAGGAATCAACCAGCGACAAGAAAGTGATGGGGGTGATGCTTGGTCTCCTGGTCATCGGAGGTGCGGCGGCCATCCTCGGGATGTATCGCGCAACAAGGAATGCCGGGCGCAGGCCCGGATACGTGATCAACGAGAATGATGGGGAGGTTTTTGTGTACGGAGCGCACGTATAAGGCAAGTATGAGAGTTCGGACGACTCCGTTGTGCCTGTGCTCATGAACAGGACAACGACGAAGTGTAGAGGAGTTGGGAACTGGCAGTGGTTGAACACGGAGTCGTCCGTATTTTCTTTGAATGGCGGGAACATAGTGAAACTCTATTTGTATTCGAGTGAGTGTAGTACGTTCGTGCAGGCAAGATGGGTGAGGGCCAAATATGTTGTGGGAGGGATTTTCATCACCGTTGCCCTTCTCCTTGCTGCAAATCATTGGCAGCGATTCGTTGGGAACGCCTCCGTGCGAACAACGAACACGTTTGTGGCAGAAAACGAGATTCTGCGGGGGCAGTTGAGGGTGATGGCACCCCGGTTGAACAGGCTGGAAGTGAAAACGAGGCTGTTGAATGACCGCGCCACCAGACTCCAGGCGATGCTCCACCGCCACGAGAGAGACCAGAAAATGGATTCGCGTGTTACGAGTGTGACAAACAAAATCGATCCCCAATTTCTGATTGCTGCGGCGAATAGCGGCCCTCCGTGATGTCGATGTGTGAATGGAGTATGATGAGCCAGGTGATGGATGTATCTGTCATCTCTCAGGACACACCTCTCATCAGACATGTAACGTTCCTCAGTTGATGACGAGAGGGTTTACCCCTCAATGCGGTCATTCCGGCCGATGCTTCGAGGTTCGAGGCATCGGCTTTGTTGTGAATTGGGGGGAGATTCGTGTGCGCACTTTGGAACTAAGTATCGGAGAGGCGCCAGACCTCAGAGAAAAAAGGATTAACTACGTTTTCATCCTTTCGGTCGATTGGAATGCCGGATGTTCATCGGTACACTAGCACAATTGCGAAAGGCACCTGTAGCAGTGAGCAGGACTGAAGATCACGGTGTGCAACTACACTAAAGGAGGATCCAATGAGACAGAGAAACTTGGTCATGGTGGCGGGGAGTGTTC
>JBARRO010000215.1:0-9324 GCA_049644265.1 Bacteroidota bacterium | reverse complement strand
ACTCAGTCCTGCCTTCGGCACAAACCGGGACGGCGCAAAGGCTTCCACATAGTTCACGCCGCTCTCCAGGATTTCTCCCGCCCGGTACGCGTTCGGTCCACTGGCATAGCTGAACGTCGTCACGTAGTAATAGTAATCCGGTCCCCGGTCCAGCTGCGTATCCGTGTATTCCCTCGAAAGATTCCCCTTGCCCTTGCTTAACTCCCCGATCAGCCGATAGATCGTCGTGTCGCTCGCCCCCTCGGCTCGGTAGATCCGGTAGCCCTCAAACGTCGGGTCCGATTCGGCATTGTTCGACCAGCTCAGCTTCACGCCCCCGATCTGTTCCTGGACCGTCAACGTCGTCAGCGGCGGCGGGGGCACCGGTATCTGAAAACTATGCTCCATGTTCCATTTCAGTCGCGATGCCGCACCATGGATCGAATCGATTTGTGTAAACACCCACCGATCCTTTGCCCAGTCGTTATCGGATGCCTGGGGGGGTCTCTGAAGAGGCGAGCTGTTCTTGCCCGCAAACGTGCATTGGCCTTTCAACCAATCCCTGCCCACCTGGAATGCCGCTTCGGGAGAGAGCCCGGCAATACCCATGGCATAGACGACGCGAATTTCCTGTCCAAGAGGTATCTCGTAAGGTCCTACGTGAGAGTTCGCGTAGGAATAGTACAACGGAACGTTGTCAGGAATAACATACCCGCGTTCATCCATGTTGACCTGGTGCAATCCCGGGTAGATGTCGGGGCCCGAATAGAAGGGACCACCGATTGTCACCGGGTCCGTCACCCAACGATACATGAGCTCAGTCTTTGCGTCCCCCCAAATCGTCGGAGTGCCATCGTTCCAACTCTGCGCATAGGAAGTGTATTGCGGTTGGGTGATGTCATCCGATTGATTATCCCACGCCTTGTCCGCATGCAACAGTTGAACAAAGTGTCCCATGTAGTTCTGCAGGACTCCGTCTCTCGATTGCAGCGGCTCTCCGTGTGAATCGTAGCTGTACGTCGGGATTTGCCCGTCATACGTGTAGACCATTCTGAGGCTATCACCATTCCGAAAACCGTAGTGGGCAAACCAATTATGCCGGTTGAGTTGCTTGGGTCCCAGGTAGGTAATCGGTCTCACCCTCTCCAGGCCAAAAATGAAGCCATGGATTGTCTGTGGGGGCAACGTGATCGTGTCGATCTTGAACTTGAACGTCGTGAAGTCCAGGGTGACCTTCTGTTTTGGCCCCCATCCCACACCAACATTTTTGATGATGTTCTCTACGATAATGTAATTGTTGTCCTGAAAATGGGACCAGGCGTAGATTCTCCGTGTGAACTGAAGGCCGACGTTGGTCAGCGCGGTAGACTCAATGAACTGATCGGCGGTTGTACCCTCCGCATCGATGGCGGAAGGATTCAGATCCCCCCGCGGGGCTGTGGAGCTGGTCGCCTTGTTATTCACCGTTACCGACGTCTGAGCATAGCGCACATAGTTGTGGATGTACTTGCCGTCGCTCAGTTTCAGCGGGAATTTGATATCGGCACCCTCCTGATTGGGTGCAACGATCATATACGGCCACACTTTTCCTTCAGGGTCTTGCCAATTCACACAGACACTGAGATCGATAGAGAGGTAGCTCAGCGGATCAATGCTTTTTTCCCAGAACCCTTCTCCGGGATGCAGTGTCCATCCCGGCGCGGTGACGGAAGAGGGCCCCCCGTCGTTGGCGACTGCCGTCTGGTATCTCCCCAATCGGATGATTGCATTCTCAATCGTTATCTGCGAACGCATAGACGGCAGATAGAATGCTACCATAACGAGCGCCCAAAGAGCATTGGATCTGACACAGTGAAAGTGGGAATTGATGTTTCTCTTGAGACCCATGATAATCCGGCCTTTCATACAGAAACCTCGAAGAGATGAACCTTCCTCAGATGATAATCTGAATACCGAAAGTTATCGCTCTTGTAACTCCCCATAAGCTGTGGGTCAGGTTCGGATCGTTGATGTACGTCTTGTCATCGCTTCGCAAATCGCCGACCTTGTCATCGCCGGCTGTCAAGCCCGCTGCCTGATAAACAGAGCCGCTATACAAAGGAAGATGGAGCGAGCGCAAATAGGCATCCCGATCGTAGGAGTCGCTGAATCCGTAGTTGGTTGAGGGATTGAAGTTCTTGTAATTGAAGAGGTTGTTCGCCTCCACATACGCGGCTAACTCGACACCCGCAAGATCCAGATGTTTCTCGAGGCGCAAATCGACTTCCCAATAGTCGGGCCAATGAATATTGTTGGCGAATTCAGGCAGGTCGAGCCCTGTAGGGCTGTATGATGTGTAGGAGCCCGATTTCCAGCTTGGGAGCAACGTGAGATGCCAATCTCCCCAGAGATCTCCAAGATCATTCGGACTCGAGAACTGGAGGACGGCTCGCGCATATGGTTGGGGCACAGGCTTTCTGTATGACGCATCGAAATCCAGATAACCCTCTCGGACGTTCCGCTCTTCTTCCTGATAGTAGGTCCCTCGTCCCACGTCTCCGTTGTTTGTTGACATATAAGTAAAATTCACCCACCCACGCAGCCAATCTCCCATGCGTTTCTCCAGTTTCACTTCCAATCCCCGTATATCTGCGATGTTTTGGTTACGGATGGAACTGTAGCTGACGCTTCCTGAGCTCACATATTGGACACCCGTAACCTGGTCAGTCACGTCTTTATAATATCCGGTAAGAGTAAGTAAGTACATCTGTGACAAATTAATCTCTACCCCGAGCTCATAAGCAACTGTTTTCGGGAGCAATGCCGCCGGGTTTCCCACTTTCGTTATTGCCTGCCGCTGCCCCCTGAGGTCTCCGTACAAATCGCTGCTCAGCGGATAGGAGTAGAAGTGTCCATAATTGAAGAAGAGCTTGGCATCAACCGAGATGGGGAATGCCACACCTATTCTAGGGCTCAACTTCACTGCTCCGTTGGCTTTTGCCTGTGGAACGCTGTCGGTAAACACGGTTGCATATTGCGGGTTGTAATAAGGCGAGAACGGATCGACCAGGTAGTTCGTGGTATTCGTGTTAAAGTAGTCCGCCCGTAAGCCAAGGTTTGCAATCATCCCTTCCAACTCGATCTTGTCCTGAACGTAGAATGAACCGATGAGTGGATGGGCATTGAATTCCAAAGAGAACCAATCCGACGGCGGCGGGAGGGTTGACACCTCATCCTTTGAGCGAGCTTTGTACTTGGCACGGCTGACGTCCATATTGGTGAACGTGAAATCGAGACCCGCCTTGAGTTCATGGACATTGTTCAGCTGGCTCAGGAAATCAACTTTGGCGTTGAACGTACTTGCCTTGGAGTGATCCCAAATCATTCCTCCATTGTCACCGCCAAACGTCCTGCGATCCGGCTGGTCTACGACTTGCTGGAAGGGATCCCCGCTCCAGCCCCACGGAATTTCATTGAGATCAAGGTTGCCAATTCTGATGAGTGTGGCTAGATTCCGTTCATCGAGGTACCCGTCTGATTTATAGATGTCCCTGCCGTAGGCAAGCCTCACGGTATAGAACGTGCCGGCGCTCAGAACATGCTCAAAATTCAGGCTTATCACTGAACTGTAGAGATCCAGCGGGCTGAACGAACTCTGCCAATAGTAGTAGGAGTTGCGCCGGTTAGCCTGATAGAGCGCACTGCTTTCCCCCATGAAGCTGCCGTCCACTCCATCTCCCAACTCGTAGTTCACACCTTGATGTACGGAATAGATGCCTTGCCCTGACAGCTTCATGTTGCCTGAGAGGTGTGAAACCAACTTGAGCTGGTAGTCTTGCTGCCAGTTGTCTTCTCTGGTAAACGGGACCGCGAGGTAGTTATCAGTTCCTTTGTAGGAGCCGAAGAATGTCAAGTCGCCGAGCAACTCACCAACCAGAGGAACCGGCCCCGAAAGGCTCGCCTCACCATTCCAATCCGCCTTCTTGCCTTCGGTTCGCGGCTTCTGTCCTAGCGCTTCTGCGCCAATAATCCCCCATTCAGGCTTTGCAGACACGTCATGCGTCCACATGAAAATCTGCTGCGCTTGCTCGGGTGTCACTCCCCACTGACTATTTTCCTCTGCCCATTTGTTCCATCCTTGGAATCCTTCCGGATATTGTTGACGCATCCATTCCGGCCAGTTCTGAGTCCCCGTAAACGCGACCTGGGGATCGAAATAGGGTCGGAGATAGTAATTATCCGGGGCAAACATCGAGGGGCCGAAATGTTTTTGGTGGGCCGGAGTCTGACGGAAATCTGCGGATATGTGATACCTGCTCTTATCTCCGTCCTTCGTCGTAATGTTGATCAGCCCGGATCGGATGTTTCCATACTCGGCGTTGAAACCTCCTTTGACGACTTGCACTTCCTGCACTGCACTCAACGGTATCGTGGTATAAGGTTGGTTGGTTGTTGGATCCACGACGACCGACCCATCAATCATCACAGAAGTCTGATCGATCGAGCCGCCCCTGATCGACAAACCCTCTACGCCTGCCTGCAACCCAAGAAACCCCCGCACATCAACGATCGTCGGCAGGACGATAATATCTCTTCCGTAGGCGACTTCCTGGCTGTTCGAAACATCTCGTTGGATCACGGGGGCACTCGCCACGATGACCACCTCACCCAACTTGATGTCTTTGGTGCTGAGTGTGATGTCAATGGTAGTCGTTCTATCCGAATGGACCTCAACATTTTCCACACGCACTTTCCCGTAACCGATCAGAGATGCCGCGATCGTGTAGGTCCCGGGACTAACGTTAATAATATAATATCGACCATCCAGGTCCGAAATCGCCCCGATCGCAGTACCTTCAATGGTCAGGTTAACAAATGGCAACCGCTCTTTCGATTCTGCATCAGTAACGGTGCCTCCGATCTTACCCTTGCCTTGAGTTAATGCAGAATGCGATAACCCCATGAGAAGGATTATCGATATACCGATCACCCGTAGTTTGTTTATCATTGTCGACACCTCGTAAGTATTGGTTACGAAATTCTGTCTACCAGATTCATTGGAGCACGTCCCATGGATGGGACACAGCGATTACACACTTATCGATTCGATGTGGAAAATACTGTCGAGAATCAACGTGGTGGCGCCCAACGCGGCGGCATCATCGCCTAACGGCGAAGTCACAATTTTCACTCTGTTAAAGGACTCGGGCATTGCATATCGTCTGACTTTGTCTATCAACGACAACAACGAAAAATCTTCGATGGAAGAAAAGTGGCCGGAGAGAATGATCAATTCGGGATTGAGCAGATTCACCAGGTTCGCGATGGCAATTCCCAGATACTTGCTTGCCGACTCCAGGAGATCCATTGCCATCTTGTCGCCGTTGTGTGCGGCACGAAAGATCATGTCGGCATCCAGTGCCGCGACATCGTCATGACATAACTCACGCAGAAGGGATTTTTCCCCCTTCGACAATCGCGATCGTGCTCTCTTCGCCAACGCCCACCCGGAAGCGACTGTTTCCAAGCAACCTTTGTTTCCGCATGAGCACAGGTCTCCCTCCGGTACAACGATGGTGTGTCCTATTTCTCCCGCGAAATTGAATGCGCCTTTATACAGCCTGCCGTTTTGGACAATAGCGCATCCAATTCCCGCCCCGATATCGAGGCAAATAAAATTCTCCTCTTGCTTTGCAATGCCGAACCATTTTTCCCCCAGACCCAATGCTCTTGAACAATCCTCTAGGCGGATCGGACAGTCTACTTGCTGCGAAAGCATGGAGACAATCGGCACATCCTTCCAATGCAAGTTGTTGACCGAGACGAGCCACTTCCCTTCCGCCTGATCGTAGAATCCGCTCGCAACAAATCCGACCCCGAGGAGCTTCTTCGGGGGAATATTCGCCTTCTTGATCAGGAAGTCTACCGTCTTTCGAATTTTGCTAACAAGGTTGGCTTTTGTTTCGGAAGGAGAGATTGGAATTCTTTCCCTCAGCAGAACTTTTGACTGGAAATTGGTGACAATCCCTATGAGAAAATTGATATCGAGGTGAATCCCGATGATATAGCCATAATCGGGATTCATGATGAGTATTTCTCTTCTTCGGCCGCCCGTGAACGACGAGTATCCTCCCGCAATCAAGAGCCCGTCTTTAATCAAACTGTTGGCGATGTTTGTAACCGTCTTGCCGTCCTGCTTAATCAAGTGCTTAATCTCAGCTCTACTTGATTGCCCTTTTTCGTACACCACGTGAAGAATCTTTTTTCGGTTAACCTCTTTTAAATAGCTTTGGTTGACCTTCGTTCTTTTCGATTCCACGTGATTTCCCCTATGCGCGATCATTCTCATTCTTAGTAGACTACTTCTAATAAGTAACCAGCAATAACCATGAACGAACGCTGGATATCCTTTGATCGAGCGACTTTGAACTCAGGCAACTCTCTGAGATCGGATCGAGGAAAATCAGGCCGATCTTTTGTTTCGCACTGTCACGGAATGCGTTGAGTTTTTTTCGAAACGAGTCATCTCAAAAAATCACATGCAGAAAAAACAAACCCATCCTTTGACTTAATAGAATTACTCTATTATCTTGTGTCAAGCTAATTCAATGCTTCACGAATGTCAAGTTATTTTTTTCAAGGTGATGTTCTTATTCTGGTAACATCGTGGTAACACACCTTGCCACAATCATCTCCATCTTCGTCTCCCCAAAGGGATCTCATTATGCCAGAAGCGTTTGGGTCATCTAACCATCTTGATAAGCACCGGATCATAGAGTCTCAGATTTGAGATTACCAAGGAGCCATCCGAATGAAAACACTTCATCGCGTAATACAATTCATGTGGTTGCACGTTGCCATCACTTCTTTGCTTCTCCTCCCTCACTCTTTGTCACAAACAATTCCCGAAACAGTCCACCTGAGACAAGATAAATTCCTTACGGAGGAACAAGGCAAACAGGAACTCGCCGCTTTTGCAAAAACCTACTCAAGCATCGTCGAATGGGAAAAGCGAGCCATGAATATCCGGAAGAACATACTCGTCGGCACGGAGCTCGACCCACTCCCGAAGTGCCCTCTGAATGTAATCGTCCACTCCAAGAGGACGTACGACGGTTACACCATGGAGAACGTTGCTTTCGAAAGTATGCCGGGATTCTTTGTGACAGGCAATCTCTATCGACCAACCAAGAAACTGAAATCGTATGCGGCAATCCTTTGCCCGCATGGTCATTTTTTCCCGGACAGTATTGACGCCGGCGGGAGGTTTAGACGAGACATGCAAATTCGTTGCGCGGCATTCGCACGAATGGGCGCCGTCGTGTTTGCATACGATATGGTTGGATGGGGTGAGTCGACACAATTCGAGAATTACACATTCCCCCAGTCGCATGATAGTCTCAGGAAAGAGGTCAAGTACCAATTGTTAAATAGCATCAGAGCCGTTGATTTTCTCCTGACACTGAAAGGCGTCGATCCTGCAAGGATAGGCATCACGGGCGCCTCCGGCGGTGGCACACAGACATTTCTTCTCGCTGCCGTCGACAACAGAATCGCTGTAAGCGTTCCCGTCGTCATGGTTGCATGCCACTTTTTCGGGGGATGCATTTGTGAAAGTGGAATGCCTATCCACCAAAGCGCCCACCACCTGACGAACAACGCTGACGTTGCAGCTCTTTGCGCCCCCAGGCCTCAACTGCTCGTATCCGACGGCTCCGATTGGACGAAGAACAATCCGCAGGTCGAATATCCTTACATCAAAAATGTCTATAAACTCTACGGGGCTGAAGACCGGATCCAAAACGTCCATTTCCCCAAAGAAGGACACGATTACGGAGCATCGAAACGTGCGGCAGTCTACCCGTTCCTTGCAAAGCACCTGAAGCTGGATTTGTCGGCAATTCTCAATTCTCAGGGGGCGATCGACGAGTCTTTCGTCACGATTGAAAAGAAAGAGCAGATGCTTGTATTTGACAAGCAACATCCAAGGCCCGGCTATGCGATCAAAGCCATCGACAACATGAAGTGAACTTGGCGGTACTTCGGACAACATCACTGACTTGCACAAAGGAGTTTCCAACATGGCACGGAAGAAAAGCATGTTAGCAGAAGCTTGGTGGGATTTCACCACCCTCGATGAAGCAATTCTCCATGACGCGTCTAAGCTGTCGGAAAAGGATTTGCTTCAGCTCTCTCGCCCCGGATTCCAGGTCGTCTTTTATGAGACATTGGAATCATTCTATATGAATGAGGCCTTGGAATACATCAAGGCGTGGAGAAAAGCAACTCCTTCAAGGCCGAGCGGGATTTGTGGTCCGATTGGACCGACGGAACAACTGCCCCTGGTGGCCGAACTTGTCAACTGCCTGGAACTGTCGTTGAAAAACTGTCATTTCTGGGGGATGGATGAGTGGTTTGTGGACGGATCAGAAGTGCCAGTGACACACCCGCTTTCCTTCGCAAAAGCGGATATGGAACTGTGCTTCAACAGAATCAAGCCCGAATTGAAAATGCCACCTGAGAACATTCACTTCCCAAAAGCGAGTCAGCTGGAACAGTATACGCGTAGCTTTGACGAAGTCCATTGTACGACCATGCAGGGTGGACAGGGGGACGTAAAGCATTGGGCCTTCAACGACCCCTTTAAAAGAGAAGGGAGGTTCACCGAAGAACCGCCTTCAGCCAAGGAATTTCGAAAACTCCAGGCCAGAATCGTGGATTTGCACCCGATTACACTCGCCCAAAATGCCCGAACGTCGGGTGGCGGTTACATCGTTGGCGTGCCAAGGCAGGCACTTTCCGTTGGCCCCGTGGAGACCTGGAAGTCTGAGAAAGTATCCATTTGGCAGGCGGGCACGCACGATAATCCGTTTGGAATGAGGCTCACGGCGTTCATGATCGGCAAGAACATTGTCGACACCTCAGTCCCTATGTCTCTCCTCGCAGAACATCCAAACGTGCAGTTCAACTATTATAGGCCGGCAATCAAAACTGTTGAAACAGAGATGCACTAGGTGCATCATGCTGCGACACCATCGGCCGCGTTAAGAAAAACGTTATGAATAAGCTTCTTGTAGACACAATACTGTTTGGTTCGCTTCAGATTGCCATCTGTGTGCCCGCAAGCTCGCAGGGGCTTGAGAACAAGGTACCTGCTCAAGCTGCGAGGACACTCTTGCCCAACGCCGACCAGATCCATTTCTCAATCATCAGTGGTACCGCTGTCACATTCGACTGGATTGGAGCGACAGATACTATCTCGTATGGAACCAACCCTGGCAATCTCGAGAGTCTTGCAACCGCGACACCCTCTCTGTTCTTGCCTGTGACATCGCCATGGGTTTCCGATCCTGGCCCATATTGGGA
>JBARRO010000214.1:0-6019 GCA_049644265.1 Bacteroidota bacterium | reverse complement strand
AGCTTAGGCAGAGCGAGCAAGACAAGCACTCCAATGATCACCAGAACCACCATGAGTTCCGTAAGAGAAAAACCTCCCTCTGACCAAAGTCGTTTCTGACATGCGTTCATATTATGATCCCTTCCTGTAATTCCAGTCTCTAATGAGATCACGTTGCATCCTTACCGATTCTAAAGAAACAAAACGCCCTCAAGGACGCAATCCTTGAAATTGAATCCTTGGCCGGATGAGATTTCTTATGGAGCCCCTCGGGGGCGTTTGTATTTTATGTAAACGGTTATTTCAATAGAAGCATTTTCCTCGTCTCTATATGACCCTCGACCCGAAGACAATAGAAATACATCCCTGACGGCAGGTTTCGTCCGTCGAACTCAACTGCCTCCTTACCCGGTCCCCGCTCACCCTCAACGGGCGTAGCTATCTCCTCCCCTAACACATTATAAACCTTCAAACTAACCTCAACCCTTTTCGGCAACTCAAATCGAATTGTGGTTGAGGGATTAAATGGGTTAGGATAGTTTGGCTGCAACCCATATGATTCCGGTCGGTTAAGCCAGGGTTCCTCGGCCAAAGTTCCAGAACCCTGCCCGGTAGTGTTTATCATGTAGACAAGATCCCCCAGAATGGCTACCGTAGCGATGTCAGGCTTCCCATCTCCGTTGATGTCACCCACAGCGACTGAAGCCTGAAAATCTGCATCGCGGTTTGCGAACCCCCGTTTAATGTACGGTTCGAATCCTCCCGATTCCTTCTGCCGGTAGAACGACATTGCGTAGTAGTTATAATGGGAGACAACGAGGTCTTGCCTTCCGTCCATGTCGAGGTCTGCGGCATGGACAGTAATGGGCAAGGGGTAGGCATCGTAGAGGAGTGGCCGGTCCGGGAAATGTCCCGTTGAATCCTGAACGTATAAGCACACGAACGATCCCGCCGTGTCGCTAAACATCAAGCCGGCGGCGATGTCATTGCGTCCATCCCCCGTGAAATCCGCGATGGCAATGTTGCGGATCCATTCGTCGTAACCAATGTGACGTTCGAACTTCAGCTCGCCTGTCTTCTGCTGAAGGTAGATTGAGATATTCTTGTCCCATTCGCCCCCGGAAATCACAATGTCGGTGAGGCCGTCTCCGTTGACGTCCGCGGCCTGAATGTTTGCCCAGCTCTCCGTTTTCACGATGGATTTGTTCAGCGGATAGTATCTCAACGAATCGAACTTCGACCCCTGCTGCTGATAGTATACCAAGAACGAATCCGGCGCGTTTGAACTATGCGCGTGTCCATAATACAATCCGGCATAATAGATGGGAAGCGAGACGATATCCAACAGGCCGTCACTGTTGACGTCGACAACACGGATCGAGAAGCTTCCGTAGGAGCCTTTTAGGCTCGGGACTTCATGGAGGCTTCCGGAAAAATCCTGATATATGATGCGGACGCCGTTTCCGTACTGGTCGGCCAAAACGAGGTCCGCCAGACCGTCGCCATTGAGGTCGGCTGCCTGGATATCCGCGACAAACAACTCTTCGCCCAGATCCGTGGGCGTTGGGTCGATTACGTTCTGCCAATTCTGCCAGAAAACTCTGAGCGTTTTTGGCGCAGGATCCGATGGTCCCCAGACTCCTATAACAATATCGTTCAGGCCGTCATGATTCATATCGGCAATGGCCACAGAACGAACATACGGAATTCCCATGATCACTTTGGGAGTGGCGAATCTGATGGAATCGGCAAACACGATCGTGTTTCCCTCGGCTGGGAAAGACAGGACTGAGGAGAGAAAGACCGTAGCAGCATATTCCGCCCTCCCTAACCATCGACGGGGAGCCGGCCGGGGCTTCATAGACATTGACTGTCCAGGCATGAAAAAACGAAGCCTATTTTTGAACCTCGAAATGCTTGCTCACGCCATTCCAGGCGATCTTGTCCGCATTTCGCTGCCACCATTGTCTCGCGTACTCAGCGGCGGAGATTTCTGCTTCGCCCTTGTCGATTTTCCTTGCTTCTCTGAACTGCGGATCTCCGAAGTCCAGCCCAAGCCACCGTACCAGACCCTCCTGAGCGATCTGACTAACGGGTCCTTGTGTGGCAGCGATGAATGTTGGATTATCAAGATTCTGGATGAGTGCTGCAACGACCGACGTGAGGGGTATAAACTCACCCTTTCGGGCGTGCTGATAGCATGACTTACTAAGCGCCTGAATCGACAGGCCGCGGATTTCTACGTTGACGTAAGATACTGCTGCCTCCGTCAGTACTTCGAAAGCTGCAGAGGTGCCGATCTTCTCGAGGGCGAGCACAGCAAATATCTTGTTGGGCGGGAGCCCGCCGGAATCCGCATATTCCTGCTGTGAGCCTCGAAGTGTCTGCGAGAAGAGCAGCTCACGCAGCCCTTCAACCGCTGAATTGCCTTTTTCGACGGCTCTTTCGATTCCCTCCGAATGACCAATCTCGCCCGTCGTGAAGAGATCTGCAAGTTCTTGAGGAGTTGGAGATGCTGAGAGGAGTGGACCTCTGATGACGGCTGGCGGGGGAGGTGGAAGAGAGGATTTCATTTTGGTGCTGTCTTGGGCAATTACTCCCGAGGAAAAGTAACCTATAAGGACGATTGAGATCGCAATTCTCATCATTTGTACCTCCAATTTGATGATGACAACGTGGAACCGGTCAGTCAAATGATTTTGCTCATCGGTTGCAAAAGGAACGGTTCTAACTAATTCTAATTGAACTTAGGCAAATCTCTCTCGAATCGTTTTCATGGATCTTGAGGTTTTAGGGAGAGTGTCTTGTTATCCCAAAAAAAGGTTACATTTCGGGCTGAAATATGTTTAAGCACCTTTGCATTCCTAATTTCCTTTTCAAACTCTCCCATCGTCGGAGTGACCTCAATGATATCATCCGTGGTTTGTTGTACAACATCTGAGTAACCATCTCGGTTTACGTCATTCAATACTATTTTGCTTATTGAACGATAGGAGGTTCCCTCTGCCATTCCTAAGTTGGAAGCATCAACCATCTTGTACTCAAACAAATTCTGAAATTTCCCTTTGTAGATACCAACCACACTCTCCGCCTTCCCGAAGTGGCCTGTGCCAAAAGTGAAGATTGTGATTCTTAGGATTCTTCTGTGGTTCAGCGAGTCAATCCGCAATTCTGAATTTTCTGACCCACTTACCTTATAGGTATCGGAGAGTTTTGGGATCGTATTGTCGCACTGAAATAAGTATACGTCTTTGAGTCCCAAGTCGAAGCGCGCCAACAAGTAGTATTGTTTTCGATCCAACGACTCTACCGCATATAGTCTATAGTCAAAAAAATACCTAAACTCTTCCAATACAGAAGGCTCCTGAGGCTCGAGAACCTTGAAATTGTCCTCGTCTTCGGATTGTTCGCTCACAAATGGTCCGTAAACTTCCTTCTCAGGGGCGATCTCCATCAGCGCATCAAAAACTAACTTATATTTCAATTTTGATCGAAGATTAGCAACCATCGTCGAGTCAGATCCGGAAATCGAAACAGAACTCAGCAAGATCACCAACATTGTCTGCTTTAGTGGAAAAAGAAGAATTTTCATGCCATCACCGTTCTTATGGATGTAACATTCTGGAATCAAAGAACCACGTTCCCCCTATATGCACCTGACGCCAATCGTTATGAATTGGCGAGTAAAGACCCGCATTGACGTCGCGAAAGATCTGGAACAATCTCGTTGACGATCTATTGACGTCTCGGTCACTTCCAAAATACCTCATCGTGCCGATTGCGCTGACGGCAACACCAGTGAGTACATTATTAACGGATTTTGCCGCAAGGACGGCTCTTTTGGAATAACCTTCTGGTAGGTTCTCAGCCGGGATTCCTCTAGCTTGCCCCGTAAAAACGTATTGGCCGATTTCATTGAAGAAACCGTTCACTTGACCTGGCTTGGAGATGACATCTATCATATTCACGCCGAACCCATCCAAAAGACGGTTTATCAAAACATAGGCAATATTCACCATTTCTTCATATGTGGATGCCTCCCCGCCTACCGCTGCCTTCATCCACCGTATCTCCTCGTCACTAAGATTCTCAATCGCATTTCTTACGGCAAGCTCCCTGCGAGGATCGGCCTCCCCAGCACTCTCTGAGCTAGACTCTTCCCTTGTTCTGTCCATGCCACCACCGAACTGCCAGTATGTCCAGCTGTCAAATTGCTGTTCGACGTTTTTCTGATACATCATCGTTCTTTCCAGAGCTGCGGCCTCCGACTCCATGCCGCTCGGGTCTACAAAGCCAACAGGGTTATTCGAGGCGTAATTGTACGGGGAGAATTCTTTGTGTGCGGGATCTGGCGCATAGAAATACCCGAGATCGCTATCGTACATTCTCACCCTGAAATTATAAAGTTGAACCTCCTCGTCACGCTCCTGACCCGTGAACTGATATGGGGCTTCTACGTTCACGCTGACCCGCCGTTTCGTTCCCATGGCGTCATAGTCGTAGGTCGTCACCGCGTTGCCGCTTTCATCTGAAAGTAACCTTGTCGATCCCAGATGGTCCTTGTGAACATAGTACCAACTCTCATCATCCCGCATGGCAATCAGACCTGTTGGCCCATAGACAAACACTTTCTCAACTCCAGCGCTCGTTTTCGTCATGACAGGGTAGTCTTCCAAGCCATACAGATAGACAGTCCTGACACCCGAGGCTTCCCTGTAAACCCGTACCTTGTTCGCATCATACTGGTAGGAAGTCGTTGTGCCCGATTTCGTCTCGGACATTGTCATCTGGGTGAAAGGGTCATATGCTATCGCCGAGATCGACTTCGGGGTTGAAGAAATTACGCTGCCCGACTCATTGTAGGTGTAGTCGTTCCCACTCCCATCCGTGTTCTGAACCCGGTTCGTACCTGAATAATACGCATACGTCTGCGTCGATCCCGGCCCTCGCTTGATCGAGGTAATGTTGCCGTTGGCGTCGTAGGTCGTCCCGGAGCCGACGCCGACATCCATGTCTGAAAGTGTGTTGTCGGCAACGATTAATCGTCCAAAGTTATCATATTGATAACTGTAGGTCAAGGAGGAGGGCCCACCTGCGTAATAACTCACCGAACTGGAGGCTATCAGCCCGTGGTAGAACCCTTCGTTGCTGCTGTAGCCTCCGCTCGAATAACTCAGAGACTCAGAGAAGAGCGAATTGCTGATCCCCGTCAATAATCCCTGTGCGTTATACGTAAATGTTCTAGTTTTCGAGCCGGAACCTCCGGATGGATTGAGGACTTCCGTAGCCATCTGTCCGCCAGAACCGTAGGTGTAGTTCGCAACTGGGTCTGAGCCGAGCCTCCCAACCTGCGAAACGCGTCCCAACTGGTCGTATACGTAGGTAACGCTTACGTCTTCCCACTTGCTTGTTGGCAGGTCAATTTGTCTGACCCTTCCCAAGAGATCATAAGAGTAGGTCGTCGTGTAGGTCGTTGAAGAGCTATAGGATACGACCTTGACGGTTTTGGTGACGATGTTTCCGAATTTGTTGTATCCAAAGTGCTCTATCACCTCAGCCGCATCGTAGTCATCGCTGTTGGTGAGTACGGAGTCGAGCCTGCCAAGGGCGTCATAACGGTATTTCTTACGCCAGGAGCTCGAGCTGGATGGCTGCGAAGGGCTGTTGTCTGCGTAACTCTGCCACGCCGAACCATCTCCCCAGGATTCATCAACGAGTTCTCCCTTTTCCATCGCTCTTCCGAGATTGTCGTACTTCCAGTAGAGAACGATGGGAGGATCCGCAGCAGCCCCGACAGAATCAACCATGAACCGCAATCTGCCCCCTTTGTCATAGACATATTTCGATATCCCTTCATCGGCGTTGTTCTTTTGCTTCAGCCGCCCCAGGAAGTCGTACGTGTATCTGGTCGAGTCTCCTTTGGGGGCAACAGACCGAAACGGCTGATTCAGGAACGTATATCCGGTGATCGACGCGATTGAGTCCGAGCCCGCGTACGTCGACGAACGGACTACCCTTCCGAGATTGTCCATATATTGCC
>JBARRO010000213.1:0-33885 GCA_049644265.1 Bacteroidota bacterium | reverse complement strand
GTAGAGCCATGAACCGTCCTTCAAGACAGGGATATTCGCCTGGAGCACAGAAATACCGTCGCCAGTAATCACAGCGCCGATTATGATCTTGCCCGGCCTCGCTGAGTCACGCCAAAGAACTCTCTTCCCTCCCACATCGAACACGAAGCACCCGTCAGCGGCAAATCCTACAAACCGTTTTCCATCCGATGAGAAGGATCCTTTTTTGAACCCATCGGCCGTTGACGCTATCTTATTCCCGGAGGAAGAGAGAAATACAGTTTCGGAAACCGGCCGGGATCCCTCCCAGGCATACGTCGAGGCTCCGATCAATCCTCCATCCGGAGAAATGACCAGTTCACCCGCCATTGAACCCGGCATCTCCTGTTCCCACAGAATCTTTCCAAAACCATCAATGAGAAAGCACCAAGCGTTCAATCGCGACGGTTCACTCACAAGGAAAACAGCTGTTGATTCATGAAGAACGAAGCGCATGACGCGTTCGTGCTCCGGCTGTGTGTCCTTTGCAGGTCGGATGGACGTGGCAGCGCCCCTGCCCGGACGGTAGAACTCAATAAGCCCGTCAAATGCATGAACCATCATCAGAGTTCCATCTCCGAAAACCCCAACGGATGGGAAGGGTACGTCATAGGGCAACTTCTTCTCCACGGTCGTAACCGGTATTCCCGCCGAGTCCTTCACAACAAATCGAACCGTATTCACCTCGGTTGCTCCCTTTGCTCCTCCAATCCTTTCTTCCGTAACGGTGTATCCCGCTTTTCCTGATTCTTGTGCCGTTGCGACACTGCTAATAAAGAGGAGAATCGCCATCCATCGTGTCATACCATTCCTCATTTAATAAGCTGCATTCTCCTGGTTTCAACTCTTCCCCCCACATCCAACCGGTAGAAATAAATCCCGCTCGCCACTCTCCTCCCGTCGAAGACCACCCGATGCACACCGGGGCTTTCAAGGCCCTCCGCCAAAACCCCGACAACCCGACCCAGGACATCATAGACCTTGAGATGGACGAAACTAACCTGGGGAAGGCGGTACACGATAACGGTGCCCGGATTGAACGGATTGGGATAATTCTGAAGGAGTGACCAGTCGGTCGGTTGAGCCGTTTTCTCGTCAGCAACAGACGTCGGGATGTATCCAAAATAGATCATGACACGTCCCAGGAGAGTTGACCGCTGAAGCTGGGAAGTCATGGATTCAAATGGAAAACTCAGGTACACAACAGCTCCTTCCTTTGCGCCTCCTCCAAACAATCCTCTGTAAACCACTGCCGCTATTCGTGGATTGACGCCATCCCTGGTCGCATTGTATGTCAGTGCAGCAACCGATCCATTCAGCGGATTGATGTCGTCGGGATAGTCCTCAGGAAACACCTGGCCAAACGAGAATGTATAACCTTCAAACATTTGTCCTGCCACGCCGGTCGCTGTGGTCATTGTGGGCGTCCCGTCGTACACATAGGAAGCTTTCAGATAATTATTGTAGAAGCTCAAATCTCCTGGCTCGCTGGCCGAATGGGTGCGTCCAAGGTCCCAACCAACTTCCGACCCGGTCACAAACAATTTGCCTCCGTTTTCCAGGTAATCCTTCACTTTCGTTTGCTCGGCCGAAGTAAACGTTCGATCGAACGTCGACTCGTCCCCGAGGATCCAGAATACCATTCTGTATTTCTTGAGGTCGATTGACCCGTCCGCAACTGTCTCGTTGGCAGCGCTGCCAACGTCAAGATCATTTGGAAGAATGGTGTACGCCGAAGCGAGCGAATGCGTTGGCTGCGACCAGCTTCCGCTGCCTCCAAACCTGTCGAATCCATCGACAATCAGCACGCGGCCGGCCGAGGGTGCACCATCTCCTGCAGCCCAGTGCGTATTGCTTATCAGATACACATCGCTGGCAGGGCTGACGTTGGGAGGAGTCACAGTGTCCGCCGCCTGGAGCCGAATGAGAAACCGGAACCCTGTTGTCGGTTCGGCAAATTGCTGAGGGGAGATGATAGTCAGGGAAGTCGAATTCTTGAGCAGTGTGCTTTCCGCTGCCACGAACTTCCACGTTGACGGGTTCGGAGCGTACGAAAGTCTGTACCCTTTCAGATCGGCTTCCAGGTTCTGCTTCCATGTCACGACCATTGCTCCTGCAGTGTCTACCTCGACTGATCGCAAGACCGGAATCGACGGCGGGCTCAAGTCCTTCTTGGTGACCGCAATCGGCACAAACAGGCTATCCCGGTTTCCTCGTGTGTCTTCGCTGAACAGGAACAACTGAAATGATCCTTCAGGAAGCGCATCGGCGTCGAACGAACCTGACACGACCGTCCGTGTGGAGTTCACAGAGGAGGCGCCGCTGCCGTTGGTCACATAATAGTAGTGGGCGCTTGTCGACGAGAGATTTTCTTCGAAGACTCTTCCGACCTCGCTGTCGAGCGGCTTGCGGTCGAAACGGAATCGGACGCCGTTATCCGGGGGATTCACCAGGAGCGTTTCTCTGGTTGAAGAATAGATCCGGTACCCAACGCTGTAGGTGCCGTTGTTCGTTTGCGTCTGGCCGACGGAGCCCGGGCCATTCCGCTCATCGACTTTTGCGACGATCGCCACTTGTCCAAAGAGGAGGCTCGATGCAAGCATTTCGCCTGAGCCGGCGCGTCGAAATTGAACTGATCCGGTATTGATAACCGGTGAATAAGTATCGATGAACGGGGTCAGACCTCCCCCGTTTCGTATCGGATTGATTTCAGCTCCCGTGCTATTCTCCGAGGCAACAAATTCGCGCTCGGTAAGGTGCACGTGGCCCTGACCAGCGATAATTGTTCCCAGCACCGTCACTCCCGCAATCACCGGCTGGCCGACGGTCAACGAAGGGTTTGGTTCTATGTGCACATAGCTTATATGTTTCCAGAGCCCTCCGACGTTGGTCTTGATGCGGACATAAGCCTCCGTTCCATCTGTGGCCGACGTACCGTAGGAATAAACGACCCCGTCCAGCGAAGGATAGACAGGATTTCCGTCCGGCTCCCCAATATCCACGCCGTTGTGAAAATGATTCGCAGACAGGGTGTTGCGGAATTCACAAAACGTCCCATTGATTCCTTTACTCCCGCCAAACGGCGGATCAGGCCAGGGGAACTTTGTTGTGTCCGTCTGGGCAAGAGAGATCGTTGCAGGAAATAGGACTGCAAACGCTATGGAGATTCGCAAACGCATGGAGGTCAAAATAGTAAATTCCAGGTTCAAAAAGACCATTTCAGCCGAAGGTATACGCTTTCTTCATATCCTCCAAACTCGCTCAGCGTATCTCCTTGGAAAAGCAGGGCAATCCCGGTAAGGTCGAGGTTTGTAACGACGGACCAGGTTACGGAAGGGACAAAGACCCTGGAGGAGTCGGTCGGATTTTGAATGGCGAAGATCGAACCACTTACGAGGGAGATACTATCGCTGTTTATTTGCCCACGAAACACGCGAGCCAGAATAACCAACTTCCGTGTGATCCGTGTGTTCCGCGGGCTTGTTCTTTTTCCACAGAAACCCAAACAACTTCCGCGTGATCCGTGTGTTCCGCGGGCATGTTCTTTCCACGGGACACGCGGAAGCTTACGTCCTACCGAGCATTCCCGTATAGAACAAAATCTGCCCAGAAAAAAGGATGCGAAGTGGCTTCCGTTCTCATGACCTGCATTTGGGCTTTCCGGAGAGCTTCAGATTTTGAGTTCCCCAACTTCAGGAGTGCATGGAAGTTGGACATGAGCACCGACGTCGCATAGTCATCCACTTTCCATAAACTTGCGACGATGCTCGGAACTCCCGCGTAGAGAAATCCACGCACCAGACCGATGACGTCATCGTTCTTCTTGATTTGCGAGAGACCCGTTTCACACGCAGAGAGGAGGACGAGGTTGGTGTTCACAAGATTCAGGTTGTAGAGTTCATGGACCTGCAGGAACCCGTCGTTTCTTCCGTCGGGTGCAAGGGCAAGGCATGAAAGGAGCGGTAGCTCATAGTTGAACAATCCGTGACTCGCAATGTGCACAATTTCGAACAACCCCATCTTTTCTTTTGCGTTGGTTTCCGTAGCCTCCGCGCCCACGAACACCTGACAGTTCGGGAAAATTGTCTTTACAGCGTTCACTTCGCTCTCTGTGCCAGGCAGCCGGCTCACATTGGGATTTGCGGGATTTCCCATTGCCAGGACCGACGGTGATGCCGAAAGCTTCTTGCCCGATCGAATAAACTGCAAGGTGCTCGCATTCGGGATGACCGTGATGTTGAAATTCTCGAGAACGAACTTCTCCCCGTCCCATAGTGCACCAAACGGCAGGGTGTTCAAACGACCCGACGGAATGACGACAATTCTTTTGCCCGCGATTTCCGCACGCACCGGAGCGAGGAGAGAATCATAGAGCACCCGACCGGCTGCGCGATATGTCGTACTCGTGCGATTCTGCAGCATGATACGAAACTTCTCGACGGCCGATGAGATATCCTCGGGCGTCCATTCGATCGTCTTCAGCTTGACATCTGTGGACGTAATCGCAAACAGGTAGCACTTGTCGATGGAAAGGTAATAGCTGAGTACGATTTCATCGGGTTCGACGAGTGATTTCAAGGAACTGAGGTTGAGGGTGTTGACAGAAATCAATTGGGCAACCTTCCCGTCCTGCGAGGACAGTTTCTGGACGATGGATTCGTACTCGGACTGGGCTTTTTCAAGCTTTTTGGAGTCCTCCGGCTGGGACTGGATCAATCCGCGTGTTGCCCCGGCAGACTGTGTGATATCGAGCGCCATGCTTGCTTCTTTCGGAGCCTGAGAGGCGAGGGATTCGGCAATCCTGGCGGCGTCCTTGACATTCGGATTGGACAACTTTGTGATAAGTCTCGTTCCGACCTCCGACACAAAAGCTTCGGCGCGGGATTTCTCACTGGTATTGAATCCCACCTCAAAATATCTCACATCGCCCGTACGACCATAGAGTTCCGAAGCAATGTCGACCACCAGGCGATAGGCATTCACGTTGCGCACTGACTCCGATTCCTTCTGAGAACGGGAAAGCTGAGCAAGTTGATGCGCCTCGAGCAGGTCGACGGATTTTTGGACCTCGTTCAGGGCGGTAAGAAGCATGCGAATGTCACCCGTCCTTCTTGCCCTGAGATAATCCACATACGCCAGGCTGGCCAGGCCCTGACCGTAGAGCTCCCCTTCTCTGATATCCCCATTTCGAACTTTCACGGGGTCGGCTGACGGAGTCGCGAGCAGGAGTTTCAGAGCTCCGATGATTTCATTCCTGGCATCGTCGAATCGACCTTCGCCGAGGAAGGTCTGACCGATCTTGAACCGCATTTCCGTGTGCGTTCTGATGTCGGCACCCGAGCCGTAGGCTTCCAATGCCGCACGATACGAATTGCGAGCCTGCGCAAGGCTATCCGCCATGAAATACGCATCCGCAAGATTTGCTGCGAGCGTTCCCAGATATCCGGTGGCACCGATTTTTCGGGCAAGGGTGTACGCTTCGCGAAGGTCTGCGAGAGCCGTCACGGTTGCGAGGACTCCTTTCGCTGATATGGAGAGCGCCTGCAGCACCTGGATTCGATTGAACGGATTGGTCAACTTTGATTGTTGTGTCCGAACTTCGGCGAACAGGTCGTCTGCAAGATTGTCGTACCCCAACCTGCGGTTTGCCTCGGCAAGTCGCAAGGAAGCCATGATCTGCAACGAGACGTCAGTGCTCCGCTGCGCCGCTTCCTTCGCTCGCTTGAATCGATCAACCGCTTCGCGTACTCTGTCCTGCTTGATAAGGATAATCCCTGCATTAAGGTCTGCCTGAATGCGATAGGTCGTGAATTCATCTGCTGCCGCCAGAATAGAGACCCGATCAAACGTCGTCAGCGCTTCGTCGTATTGACCACTTTTGGTCAGGGCAAGGCCCAGGTTGTTCGACACGGTGAGGAGGTTTTCGCGGCCGAGTCTTTCGGAGTTCGCCAATACGGCCCGGTACGACAGCATGGCGCCCTGGATGTCTCCCTGAAGGTACGCAACATCCCCCCTCGTTTGTTCAACCAACGACGAGACTTCAGGCGCAAGGTTTGCCTTCGCCACCGCAGAACTCATCTGGTCGACAACGGCTGCCGCCTCCTGCACACGCGCGTCCTGAACATAGAGCAGTGCCAGCAACTGCTGGGCGCGCAATAAAGCGTTGACCGACTTCCCCAGCCGTTTGAGATTGTTCACCATCGAACGAACGGTGTCCACACCGACGGCCTTGAATCCCTGCAGTTCGTACAGCGAGAACCGTTTCTTGACAAAGTCCAGGATTCGATCGTCCGGTTGTGTGGAAAACATATCCGTCTGAATCGTAGAGAGAAGTCCGTCCGCCTTTGTCGGCTCTCCCCGTTGCTCCGCATCTGCAGCAAGTTTGATCGTGTATTCCATTCGCGTCGCCCCCGCCGCACCCCCGCCGCTCAGCTGGCGGGCTTTTTCTGTTTGGCTGGTGTTGAGATACAACGTCGTCAGTTGCGAAACGATGCTGCTCCGCACGGCCTGGCTGTTCGGGTCTTTCTCGAGAAGTGTGCGAGCGGACTCGAGATCTTTGATGGCATCGGGTGTATCATTCACGGATTTGTAGATCAGACCCCGTTCGTAGTAGACGGTTCCCCTGGTGGACGGGTCGCCGGTTTCACCGAGAATCCCCAGTGCTTTTGAATAGAGGTCAAGAGCCCGCGTTGGCGAAGTCTTCTGGAACTTCTTTGCCATCGTCGTATAGAGCTGGATCTGTTTGAACTCAATATCCCGCACTTTTCCGGGATCGTTCGATTTTGATGCGAATATCCGCGCGAGAGCAAATGCGGAGTCCGACGGACCCCACCGGTCCAATTCGGCAAGACTCACTCCGTCATAGTAATAGGCCACGCTCAACTGAGGATAAAGCGAGCGCTTTTGCAACTCCTGGATGAACGGCTCAATGAGGATGGTGACTGAGTCATGATGTCCTGAAAGGAAATGAGCCTGAATGCGGGCCCAATCATTTTTCAGGTCTTGCGAGAACGAGGAGATTGTTGCAGCCGCACTGACCGACAGGAGAATGAGGGATTTGCGCAGGAACATGTTAGCCATTCCGTTTTGAAATAATGATCTGGGGTTCTATACCCTTGAACTCCTCGGTGAATGCGCGGATGGCTTTTTTGGCGTCTTCCTCGGAGTCAAAGATTCCGAGGCTCAGCTGATACCGTTCAGCCGATTTGACCTCATTGGTCATCACCATCACCTGGAATCCTCTGTTTTGAAATACGCGTTTATCTTCGTAGGCATCTTTCGCGCTCCGGTATGCTTTCAGCAGAACCGTATAGTTCTTTTTTTCGCCGATTGCGGCGCCGGACGGGTCGGAAATCGGCCGAATGAGGGTAAATTCGGTCCGCCGGTTCTTTTGCATGTTTTCAGGGGAATCGTTCGATGCAATCGGATACTGACTTCCGTACCCGCGGGCCATCAGTCTCTCCGAGTCGATGCCGTTCTGAATCATGAACTGCTTGATCGCGTTTGCTCGCTGGGAAGAAAGATCGATATTCTCCTCCTCGGTTCCCGTCGAGTCCGTATGCCCGCCAATTTCGAGTTTAGCGTCGGAAACCGCCTTCAAATCATCGATGATTTCGTACAAGGACCGTTCATCTTCTTTTCTAATTGCCGATTTCCCGACGTCAAAGTGCATGCTATAGAGCCTGACAATCCGTGGAGGTTTGGCCAGGAGAGCGTAGACGCCCGGTTTCGAGTATGTAAACGCGTACGCATGCTCTTTTTCGCTGTACGCCGTCGTGATGCGTTCCCAGTTTCCATTTTCGAAATGGAATACGCCCGAAACTCCCGGCACGACCAATCGTCGTGTGACCCAGAATGGCCTCACGGGTAATGAGGCAACCGAGTGAGCCGGCGGAGCGACAAAATTGTAAACGGGACCGACAGCGGAGAATTTCTGAACTGCGTCGGGCCAATCTATGATTCGGATCGGCGTAGGGACAGCGGATCCCTGTTGGACACTCACGTAGGCACCATTCACCAGAGCCGTTCCGTTGAAACCGCTGAGTTTCACCGGAAGCGTCTCATGATCCCGCCAGAGCTGGGACTGGGATTCCGGCGGGAGTTTTTCAAAGACATCTTTCGCCTCGATGACTTCACCTGCTTCCAGGAGAGCAGGCACAAGCTTCTGCTGCGCTGTGGCCACCACCATGGCAGATTTGCTGGCACCCACGAGTCCCTGAAGAGCGGCCACGGCCCCGGCCGCGTCGCCGCCTTTGAGAAGCGCGTTGGACAGGTTTAACGCCGCTTCATCCTTGATATCCGGATCGGCGTTCGAGTTGATGATCTCACGGTAATGGTTCTCAGCTTCCAGCGGTTTGTTGTTCTTCTCCGCGAGCTTGGCAAGTTCCATGTGAGCAAAGACCGCCGATTTGGATTCGCCATATGACTGTACCACCTGCGAGAGATTCTTCTCGGCCGCCGGAAGGTCACCCATTTCCATGCTCAGCGTGGCGGACTGCAGGAACGCTTCCGAAGCAGTCTCTGTCCCTTCGTACTGCGAGGAGAGTTTTGAATACGTGTTCAACGCCAGCGCAAAGTTCCCTTCCGCCGTGTACGCCTTCGCAAGTTCGAGCATTGCGCGTGCCCGGACAGATGCATTCGTTTCGCTGCCAAGCACCTGATTGTAGGCTTTCTGTGCTGCGCCGTATTGTTTGGCGGCCTTATACAAGTCCGCCTTCTCCAGCAACGCCTGGCTGTACGATTGACTGTTCGGGTTTCTCAACACAATGTTGTATGCTCCCATGGCTCTGGATAGTTCCCCCCGCCGATGCCAGTAGTTCCCCACCTTCAGGCGAAGGTTATCGGCATGCTTTGATTTCGGAAAGCTGGAAACATAGTCCAGGTAGTTTTGGAGATTCTCCTTCCCTTCCGATTCCCGATAAACAAGATTGTAGTACGCGATGTTTTCACCGTCGACCCGGAAGACTTTGGACGCGTGGGAAGTATACTGTCCGTTCATTTCGAGTTTGAGAGCGTACGCATTCGCAGAGATGTTCTGTTCGGGTGTACGATAGGTCAAACGATACTGCCCCTTCAGGAGCTTGAGAACAGCCTGGTAGAGATTTGCGAGATCCCTGGGCTCCTTCACGAAGAAATACTCTCCGCCTGAAAGAATCGCCAGTTCCATCAGAGTCTTGTTGGAGCGGGCATTGAGGTCAATGGCATAAATAGGGATGGAGAAATTCCGGACCAGCCCCTTGACATCTTCGAGAGAAGACACCGACCCGATTTCCTCTCCATCAGAAAACAGAATAATCGCTTTTCTCCCGAGCACGCTCGTTTGGTTCAGGCTTGACAACGCCAGGATAACCTGGTCGTACATGTAGGTGCTCGGCGTCATCATCGTCATCGGAATGTTTTTGCGAAGAAACGTCTTGGAGTTACTGAATCCCAGCCTCTGGCGCCCAAAAATCGGGGCAGAATATTCCGGCACCTTCACCGTCATCGACCCGTTCCCGAAGTCCAGGATGGAGGCATTATCGCCCGTCCTGAGACTGTCGACGAACTGAAGCGCTGCGGTTTCGAGCAACCGCGTGCGCCCCCTCATGGATTCGGAATTGTCAAACAACAACGCGAGGTAAAGCTCCGATTCCCCTTTTTCTTTCAGGGAAATCATCGACTGAATCGCGTTGGGATGGACCCGAAGATCATTTTGGTCGATCTGGAACATCGTCGTGTCGCCCGGACGCAGCGTAATCGGGTCCTTGTTCGCGTCGACCACCGTGAAGTACAAATCCACAAGCGGGTAGCGGCTGAAATCAAGTTGGTTGAGGTAGGTGATGGCCGGGCTGGAGGAACGTTGCGCCAGACTCATCTGGACAATGAAACCAGACAACACGAAGGCCAGGACCAACCTATGCTGACGACATGGCCTCATGGCTTTGCCTCCAGGATTCGAAAGTCCGGAAACTTCGCAACCTGGCTCATAGTGAGCGTCAGGTTCTGTGCACGGCTTTTGTTCATGAAGTCGCGGAGCCATTCCGAAACGGTCACCCAGCCATCCTTGTTTGCGTCCATTGGTGCGGACTTCGGCATATCCTTGAGAATATCTTCAAACGCGTCCATGAGTCCGTCAAAATCCATTCCTGCGGCCGGCTTGACCACGACAATGTATTTTCCTCCACTCGTCATCGGTGCATTGGGATTCTTGAGAATCATCTCAGGAAAAGCGAACTGTTGAGGGGCGACGATGAACATCAGCATGCTTTTCGAAGGAGCAAACGTCGCAAAGTTGAGCAGATACTCGGCCTGAATCCTGGACTTTTGGCCCGTAAGGAGTTCCGAACGCTCCTGGATTTTTTCGTTTCTTTGCCACGGACCCATCCAGACAGCTACGAGAAGATCTGTTGAATCGCTCGTCGAGTAAGCAGTCGCAATGGTGGGGAATGGAGAAGCTTGCTTCGACAAAGGAAGGACAATGACGTTCTTCGATCGTCCCCCCAGTGAAGCGGTCAGGTATTCCTGAAGGTCATCAAGCCGACTTTCTGCTCCCTTGGCTCGCACGGACTCGCTCCCCTCCGATCCCACGATCATCATATTGATCGCCGTGACTGATTGACTGCTCAGATGTTGGACCCCGCCGGCCAGGACCGCAAATGCCAGAAGGACTCTACTTCGTTTCAAGGCCCGACTCCGTAGTTCGACTCAGAAATTCGTCCGCGCGGACGATAAAATCAGCGAGAGACAACTGAGCGCTCAGGAATCTCGATACCTCGTTGTAGCGGCGCCAGTCTTTGCAAAAATCCATAATCTTCTTTTTGATGGCAGGCGATGATCGTTGGTTGCTGAGTTGTTCATCAAGCTGAACGAGCATTCTGTCGTAGGCCTGTCGCATCTTCAACGCCGGGCTCCTGAGCAAGACAATGCCCGCTGACGCCTCCTTTGAGATGACAGTCCCTCCAATCTTAGACGAGACCTGGGTGAGCGAGAACAGATCAGTTCCGATTCGTGGGTCCACCGAGGTATCGACGACCGCCAGAGCTCGAACCAAGCCCGAGGGCCAGGTTGTGCCTTCCGGCGTCAGGAGAATCTGAATAGGAATCGTGCTTGCGGCGACAATGTTTCGCAAACCCGCTTCGAAATCCGTCCGACGATCGATCGAACCATCGATGACAACCACAACCCCGGCGGTTGCCACTTGTCCAAGTTGTTCGAGGATCGGCTTAAAATTGACTTGCTGACCATACGAGTCCTGGAGCATCCATTGACCCGGCGAGATTGTCCATGCGCCCGAAAGGAAGATCAACGTGACGCTCTGAAACGTGGCGCTCTTTACCAGCCAGTCACTGGTAATGAGGGAAATGTTCTGTGAGCTGACACGCTGACCAAGGAGGATTTTTGCATTCGCCGGGTTGGCAAGACCGCTGTAGGCATGGGTCATGGCGTCGTACATGAGAAGACCTCTGTCGACCCGTGTCAGGGAATCGTTTCCGCCACCGGAAATTACCAGGACACGATACGCGGAGCTTTTGCGAACAAGCAGCTCCGGCTCGGGGATGTAGCTTCGCAGCGATCGAAATTGCTGGCCCAGCGAGTCCGACATCGGTGAAGACCAGCCCGCCACTCTGTTGAAGTTGATTCCGTTGATGGTCAGGGGAACCACCGACTCGAAGCCAAACACATCCACCGCACTGACGGGAATAGAGTTCTTCCCTTCGGAGAGAGGAACAAGCTCGCTGAAACTCTTGAAGAAATTTTCATCAACGGATTGGACGGGTTCGTCTCCCCGGTCATAGACATTCTTTCCGCCAAGCTTGATGGTCTTCACCGGACGAACATGCTTCACCTCGAAGATGACTGAAGTCTGCGACGCTTCGGTTGAAAAATTATCGGCCGGTGAGAGCAGGGAAATCTGAGGGTGGGGGAAATAGGTTTCATACGAGACGGGATCAAGATCCTTCATCGCATCGGCGATCCCCCTGGCGACGGCGGTTCTCCCATTCAGGTAGAACTTCTCGTATTGCTGAAGAAGCTGCGCCGAAAGTCCGGGTATTCGGCTTGAAAGTCTTTGCAGCTGATCGTTCCCCCGTTCCTTCTGGCCTCGCGCATACTCGAGAATACTGATGAGCAGCAGCGACTCGTCCCGGGGCGCTTGCAGGTAGGCAAGCTGCAACGTCTTGAGAGCCGGTTGGATCTGCTCCAACCCCGCCTGGACCCTGCCTTTCATCTGAACCCCTTCACTTCCAAGCTGGTTCAGCGCCTCGGCATACGAGATTTCGAGGAGGGCGAGCTCAGGGTTCACAGACTGCAGATAGGCATCGATGATCCTGGACTCGAGATCGGGATTGTTCGGGTTGCCGATCAGGCGCTCCATCAGACTGTCGATGGCAGGCGCGATGGACAGATTTGTCTGTTGGCTTCTCGTTTCGGTGGGAAATAACAGACTCGAGAAAATGATGAATGCCACGCCAAAACGAGGGAACATCGATTTCATATGGAGGGAAGTGTTTTGATCAGCGGTTCGGGCGGCAGTGGCAAAAAAAGAGGCTGACAGAATCGATACAACGCCCCCTTCAACCTGTCAGGGACATATCATATTGAAAATGATGTAGAATGTCAACTAGAGATAGAAATCAGAAGAGGATGAGGAGGGATACTCAATCTTTGTGGGATGTGGAGAGAATGAGTGATCTCAAAGGAGTTCAGTTTTCTCACAAATGCATCATTCAATCAAGTGACCTGATCGACAAAACTCCCGACAGAATTCCTTACATTACACCGAAACCCCCTAGGCATTTGAGCGGGAAGATGAGAAAGGATGAGTGACACAATTCACAAAAAGCCGGGATGGTTGTCCCCCAAGCTGACAACAATTCGTTCCTTGCCCGGGGGCATCTGGGCTATGGGCCTGGCGTCGCTGTTCATGGACACATCCTCGGAGTTGATCCACAGTCTCCTGCCTGTGTTCATGGCGACAACTCTTGGAGTCTCCATGATGACGATCGGGATTGTTGAAGGTGTGGCCGAAGCGACTGCCGCCATAACCAAGGTCTTCTCTGGCGCACTCAGCGATTTCCTTCGAAGGCGTAAATTTCTGATGGTATTCGGGTATACACTCGCTGCATTCACGAAGCCCATTTTCCCTCTCGCAAATTCGATCGGGTGGGTGTTCGGAGCCAGATTCATCGACCGGGTGGGAAAAGGAATCCGGGGTGCCCCACGTGATGCGCTTGTCGCGGAGATTACGCCTCTGGCCCTGCGCGGCGCTGCGTACGGATTGCGGCAGGCGCTTGATTCGGTGGGAGCCTTTCTTGGTCCCCTTCTTGCGGTGGTCGCGATGGCCTGGCTCACCGACAACATCCGGAGCGTCATGTGGGTCGCGGTACTCCCGGCGTTCATTGCCGTTGCGTTGCTTGCCACCTACGTGAGGGAACCCGAACACGTTTCTGGCGGAAGGCTTCGGACTCCAATCAGGCTGGCCGACGCAAAACGCCTTTCGTTACGCTACTGGCTCATCGTATTGCTCGGAGCGATATTCACTCTCGCACGATTCAGCGAAGCATTCCTGGTCCTTCGCGCACAAGATGTCGGGCTCCCCATCGGCTACGTGCCCGTGGTCATGATCGTGATGAATGTTTTCTACGCTCTTTTTGCATACCCAGCCGGTGCAGCCGCAGACCGTCTGAGCGCCCGGACACTGCTGCTGGTCGGACTCCTTCTTTTGGTCGTCTCAGACCTGGTTCTCGCGGCAGCGCAAGGAGCGATTATGTCATTCGTCGGAGCCGCGCTCTGGGGCCTGCATATGGCACTCACCCAGGGCCTTCTGGCAAAACTTGTCGCTGACACGGCGCCCGAGGAACTCCTCGGAACGGCATTTGGTGTTTTCAATCTGGTGAGCGGAGTTGCACTCATGCTGGCAAGCGTCATTGCCGGAGCTCTCTGGAATTCGTATGGTCCATCCGCCACGTTTCTGGCCGGGGCTGCTTTTTCTACAGTGGCGGCGTTCGGCGTGCTCTTGTATCGCAGCAGGCCTCAATTGAGTTCCCTATAATAGATGAAGGAACGCATCAAAGCGTTCGGCAACGCAGTCGAAAGCTTCGAGACACGAGGTCCATCACCATCCAACAAATAACTGAAAGGACATCCACAAATGCACTCAGGCAAAAACGCCGTTATCCTCACAGCCGATAAGTTCGAGGATATGGAATTGTTCTTTCCGCTATTCCGCCTTCTCGAAGCAGGCTGGCGCGTTGACGTGGCCGCACCGAACAAGAAGGAAATCAGCGGAGAGCACGGATACAGCATCAAACCCTCACTTACCATTGACGAAGTTGATCCTGACAGGTATGATTTACTGATCATACCTGGAGGGTTTCCAGATGGAGCTCCGGCAACAGTCCGAAAGATCAAAAAAGCGCAGGAAATCACCAAATCGTTCTTTGAAAAGGACAAACTCGTAGCTTCAATTTGCCATGGTCCCTGGACGCTCGCTTCCTCCAATGTCATTAAGAACCGGCATCTCACCTCCTTCTGGCACGATGGTGTGCCCGAAGACATCAAGGCTGCCGGCGGAATCTGGGAGGATAAGGAAGTCGTGGTGGATGGCAATCTTATCACATCACGCTGGCCGATGGACCTGCCGGCGTTCATGCGGGAAATAATGGACAAGCTCAGGCAACAGAAGGGCTGAGTCCTTTTCATTCTGAGAACGACGATGTCTCTTCTCTATTTCTTCGAAGGAATCGCTGTTGGCTTTATCACGGCGATGCCGATAGGGCCGATCGGCATGCTTTGTATTCGACGGGCGCTGACATTTGGCAGGAAGCAGGGGATCATGACAGGATTGGGCGGCGCCACCGCAGATATTGTCTACGTGACAATAGGGATTTTCAGCATCAACATTATTGCTGATTTTGTCGCTCTCGAACAGTACTGGATACGATTCTGCGGCGGAATTGCTGTGATTGCCATTGGCACCTTCACCATGCGTTCCAATGCAGCTTCCCGCATCATCACCACCAACAAGTTTGAGCATACGCGGATTTTCGTGTCGACATTTCTGCTCGCTCTCACCAATCCACTCCCCCTATTTGGCTTCACCGCAATGCTCTCGGCGATCGGCATTAGGAACATCGGGGGAAATACCGCTGTGCTCCTCCTTATCGTTTCGGGCGTGTTTGTGGGCTCCCTTCTTTGGTTTTCGTTGCTCGCAAGTATTGCACACCAGATTCGAGGAAGACTTTCAGACCGTATGCTATCGATCATTAACAAGATTGCCGGGTTCATCCTTATTGTCCTGGGCGTCATTGCAGCCGGGAGTAGTCTTCGGGGCTTGTAGATTCACATCGCAATGAGAGATTCCTTCTCAGAAACTTCCTCCCGTACAGCGTTCCGGATGAGAGCAAGAGCGTGGAATGGTGGAAGAGATGGCTTCACTAGTAGTTGGAGCGGTGCGAAGATTTGGCTGAAGCCTCGCTGCAGCGATTTCCGTGCGACCGCCCACTGATTATTTATCTCACTTTCAACCCTCCTTTTTCTCTCGCACCTAGAACACGAGTTCTTGCGGATCAGAGCTACGGGGAAAGACCTTTCCGTGGGAATTGAACCGAACTTTCACCGCGTAGATCCCAAACCCTCCCTCCCCTGTGTTGTCATTCGTTTTAGTGAACGGCCCTTCTTCTCGTTTCTGAGAAAGCGCGGATCACTTCCTACTACGGTATTCTCATTCCCAATAATGAACACGCCTTGGAGCGTGCGCCTATTGAGCACCTCCACAGCTTTCTTCCAATAAAGGCTCGCACAGACACAGCCGACCTGGATTGCGAATTCTTGTCAAAGGCACGATTGTTGTTCCTGACATTTCCTTGGCGGGAGTAAAAAGTGTTTCAGTACGTAAACGTCGTTTGCGATTCTCAAATGTGAGAACAAAAAAAATACATGATAGTGGTTCCTATTGCCACATTCAAATTGATAAATGTCATAGACATTCTTCTCTTGAGAATATAACTTTTTCACGCTTGTGATGTTGCAGAGCAATGCGCAAGATCCTCGTAGGTTCTCTTCAAGAATGAACGCCATCAAACGATGGCAAAGTTTGAAGCAATTGGAATCATGACCGACGGCAGAGGCCTCTTCCCAACACCATCCACTACGTCTGCCGAACCGCAGGGTCACGGAGGTTATCATGAACACTCGCCTACTGTTCGGGGTTGTCGTCCTTCTTCTCGCGATGACTCTCCTCGCTCAGGCGCAACAATCCCGGACGATTTCGTACCAGGGAATCCTCAAGAACAACGGTGCCCTGTTTACCGGAGAAGCCACCTTCGTCTTTACGCTCTATAGCGGAGACCGCGCCGAATGGACAAGCACTCAATCGACGTTGCATGTCATCGATGGATTATTCCACACATACCTCGGGCCATTTCCCAATGGCTTTCAGTTTGACCGGATCGATTCGCTCGGCGTCACGTTCAACGGCGCAGAACTTTCTCCCCGCCTTCCAGTTGGTGCGGTCGCGTTCAGTTTCAGCGCCTCTCATGCGATGGTCGCGGATTCAGCGAAGAATCCCGGGCCGAAGGGAGACAAAGGAAATCCCGGAGATCTCGGACCACAAGGCGCTCAAGGATTGAAAGGCGACAAGGGAGATGCGGGAGCCCAAGGCGCTCAGGGATTGAAGGGCGACAAGGGGGATAAAGGAGATGCCGGACTCAAGGGAGACAAGGGAGATCCGGGAGTGCAAGGAGTCCAAGGCACTCAGGGATTGAAGGGCGACAAGGGAGATGCGGGTACCCAAGGCGCTCAGGGATTGAAGGGCGACAAAGGAGATCTAGGAAACCTCGGACCACAAGGTGCTCAAGGATTGAAAGGCGACAAGGGAGATTCCGGACTCAAAGGCGACAAGGGGGATCCGGGAGTGCAAGGAGTCCAAGGCTCTCAGGGATTGAAAGGCGACAAAGGAGATCTAGGAGACCTCGGACCACAAGGTGCTCAAGGATTGAAAGGCGACAAGGGAGATGCGGGAGCACAAGGCTCTCAGGGATTGAAGGGCGACAAGGGAGATCCGGGAACCCAAGGAGTTCAAGGTACTCAGGGATTGAAAGGCGACAAGGGAGATAAAGGAGATGTGGGACCGCACGGGCTTAATTTGGTTCCTATTGGTTCCACAGACTTCTCAGACGGAACAACCGTGGTTTCATTGTCTACGGGGTCCGGCCTGGGAACAAGTTCCGTCACCATCGCTCGAACCGGCGCCGCCGGGTCTTTTCGAGTTACCGTTTCAGAAAACGCGATCGACGTATGCCCGTATTCAGCGCAATGGTACGTCGATACGGGCGGGTCGTTGGTCTTGGGTGCATCGAATGACATCGCCACGAGCCTGACGCCCAAAATAATAGACGTCGGAACAAGCCCAAAACTCTCGATGTTGTTCCGGTTCGGTTCGAGATGGGCAAAACTGGAGCTTTTCAGGCAAAGCAGTTCCGATGTAAACTGGTATGGTTTCGTCTCGAATAATTAAGAGAGGAGGATGATACCATGACTGCAAGCGATTCATTCCCTCCGCATGATCGCACGACATTCCGGAACTGGACTCGGAGTTTGACGATCGCTCTCTTCTTGGCGATTCCAGCGGATGTGCGGGCGCAATCATCCATCGTATGGCACTCTTTTTCCGTCGGGTTCCAGAAAGGAACAGGAGGGCAAGTATGCATGGGAGCCATTGTCGGCCAGGCATTTTCGGGGATTCAGGGCTCAGGCTCTCTCGTCGTCACCTCCGGATTTGCGGCATTCCAAGGAGTTCAAAACGTCGTTTCTGACGTTCACGGCGAGGGTGATCTCATCCCGGCGAACTTTAACCTCCTTCAGAACTTCCCGAACCCGTTCAACCCGTCCACTGTCATCCGTTATGACCTGCCCAGAGCGAGCCGGCTTGCAATTAAAATCTACTCACTTTTGGGCCAAACGATCGTAACCCTGCTCGACGACGTTGTGGAGCCGGGTCGCCACTCCGTTACATGGACCGGCCGGAGCGATGATGGACGTCCGGTTCCAACCGGCGTGTACTTCTACCGTATTGAAGCGCTGACAGCGGACAATTCAGCGCCGAGCTTTGTCCAGGTGAGGAAGATGTTGTTGCTGAAGTAGTCAGATTCAATACTACACCAGGAGCCGTCACGCTTACGTCGTGGCGGCTTTTTTATTGCGGCATGGAGCCTTAACTCTTGGTGGCTTTCAGCGACGAGGAATTGATGAATGGCAGAATGGGAAGCACCCGGAAATGACAGCGAATTCCTAACTGTCCTGACGCCCACGCGCGGTGAGTCGGGCGCGGATGACTCTCATGAGAAAAAGAGGATTCCCGATGAGATAGCGCTTCCAGAGCCTTCGCGGCTCGAGCATGAGCCGGAAGAGCCATTCGAGTCCGAGACGACCCATCCAGGCCGGACAACGGCGCTTTTCTCCTGAAACGTAATCGAAGCAAGATCCGGCGTTCATGATGAGATGAACTTTGAGGTTCCGGATATTTTCGAGTATCCATTTTTCCTGCCTGGGCATTCCCATGCCCACAATGAGAATGTCAGGACGGGATCTGTTAATAGTGGAAACAATGGATCCATTCTCCTGAGGCTTAAAGAATCCATTATGAAATCCTGCGAACCGAAGGTCGGGATATCTTGTTTGAAGGGTCCTCACAGTTTTTTCGAGCACGATGTCTGTTGAACCGAGCAAGTACAGCTTCCACTTTTGCTCTTGAGCTGTTGCACAGACATCGTAAATCCAGTCGGTAAGAACAATCCGCTCAGGCAAAGGCTTCCCAATAATCTTTGAGCCCAACCGCACTCCTTCCCCATCGCAATACGTGATCAATGATTCACGCAGGAAATCTCTGAACCACGGAAGCTCGTTCGCCAGGTTCACCGCGTGGACATTGACGTAGCTCAGCCAGCCTCGCGTTTTTCCTTCCGGAAGCTCCTGGAGCAGTTCTGTGAGCGCGTGTCGGTCCAACGCATGGACAGGCACACCGAGGACATCGACTTTGTCGGCCGTTTCTTTTTGGATTCCGGGAAAACTTTGCCCCCTGACGTGTCTCGTCCCGAATGCTTTCGCGAGCTTCCCGATGAAGTGGTCTCCTACAACGAGGGTGATGTCAACCGCAGACCCCACAACGTACGTGGTCTCTGAAAAGGTATCAAAACGTATTCGGGAATTCAAGTTTGTCTCGGGGAGGAAAGACCCCTGTGCACATGTTTCATTTCGCACCGAGTTCAACAAAGTCCCTCCTCTGATTCGTCCTCTCAAATGAGACCGCCCTGTTCTCTTTTGCTTCCTGCAGAAGATGGCGAAGGAATCGCAAACCGTGAACGCCTTCGAACAACGATACCTCCAACCATCTGAACGGGTTCCAGATGTGGAGATACCATCGTTGCCAGATCCGTTGAATGTAGATTCTTGTAAAAGCGCCCGCAAACGGATTGTGTTTCCTGAACCACAGCTGCGCAAGAGAAGGAACCTGGATCTCCGGCATATCAAGCGAAAGCCTGGCATAGAATGCCGCGAGTTCCTTCGTGCTCAGATCGCGCCAATCCATCATGTCTTGCTTCGTCTTTGAGATCAGTTCATACAATCCTTCCTCGATTCGACCTCTTTGCCTGCTGCGAAGCCAGACTTCTTCAAGCTGGAAGAACAGTCTCACCATCGCCCACACGCGCCGGACAATCTCTTTCGACCGATTCCACCAGAATGTGATCCATGCTTCACGGGGAAAACCAGCCCGTCGATCACTTCGTCTCCGCACACTCCAGAAACCGCAATTCATGGGATGCAGACGTTCGATACGTGATGCATACAGGTACCACGCAAAAAAGGAGAGCCTCTCTTTGTAATACGCAGGGTCCCTCTTCCAGAGCTTCAGGACGTCGACCATATGATCCGTGGAATAAAACTGCTCCCACGCGTGGTGGTACGCTTCCATAAGCTCATCGCACGACATGCGTTCCGGTTTTACTGCCACGTGTGCGGAATCGTAGTTGTTCAGGTCTTCGTGCATCCACCGTCCTTCCCGCCACCATCGCTGGTGATCCTTCGAGCCTGGCAGGGGCGAAAGAATGTAGAACGACGCAGAATCAAACATCATGCGTTGGAGCTCTGCAATATCCTTCTTAAGACTTTCCGGGGTATCGAACGGCAATCCGAGGATGTACCCCGCATGGCACGCAATCCCGAGCTCATGGCAATGCGCAACAAGGTCCTGGTATTCGACAACCTGGTTCTGAAATTTTTCTTTCGAGCGCAGATTCTCCCGGTTTACGCTTTCCACGCCGAAGAACACCTGATTGCAGCCCGCGCGTGCCGCTTGCACAAAGAAGTCTCCGCCGGGCATTTTCCGCGCCGCAAGATCACTCTGCATCATGAACGTGAATGGTATCCCTTCTTCTTCCCGCAAATGTGCGAGTCCCGTGAACAGCTCCCGCCACCGTGGGTTGCGTGCAGTGTTGTCATCCGTAAAAAACGAGTGTGTGACTCCCGCCTCGCGATAACTTTGCCTCACAAATTCGATGACTTGCCCCGGTTCCCGATGCCGCATGATTCTGCCCTGCACGTTGATAATCGTGCAGAAGTCACAGTTGAACACACACCCGCGTCCCGTGTCAATCGTCGTAAAGCGTGAAGCGAAGTTTTCAAATTCGTCCTTCGTAATGTGGGGAAGCGGAACGTTCAGCAGGTTCGGAGTAGGGTTGAGAAAATTATAGAGCGGCTTCGCCCGTTGCCGCACGACATCTTCCACGACCGTCGACAATCTCCCTTCTTCGACTTCCCCTGCGACCAGCGTGATGCCCTTCGCCATCGCAGCCTTGAGATCGTCAGTCTCGCCGATCATGGCAAGCATGCCGCTCACATGGAATCCGCCGATCAGAACCGGAATGGCTTCCGGGAGGAATTTGTCTGCAATATCCAGTGCCCGCGGGTACTGGTTCGATTGCACACCGACCAGCATGACCACGGATTTCACTCCGGAGACTTTTGAACGACGGATAATATCCTTCACCGGTATCCACTCAATCGCCTCATCAAGCTTTTGAACATTGAATGAAATTCCACTGAAGAACGCAGCATGTTCCATGTCACGGACAAGAGTACCAATCTGCGTCAGGGTATTGCTGCGGATGACGCCGATGCGTGTTTTGATCGGATAGCCATCGTCGGTGTAGTTGGTGGGGCGAATGATGGTCACATCCAATTCATGAAAACCATAATCCTTCATCAAGGGAAGATCCGCATCCGTATCTTCCATGTCGCTCGCTTCAACTCCTGCCGTGAGTTCGTTCATACTTGTTCCTCCTGAGAGATCGGGATGCTGTATTCACGTTTGTTGAGGCTGGGTATTGTCGCGTTCATCATTCGATGGTCGTTGTTCCCCTTGCGGAGACGGTGTCGAGGGAATTTCCAGGTTCTCTCTCCGCAGTGTCTGTTCTGACACGGTTGAACGGTAGAGCGGATGTTGTTCCGCCGTCACATTATAGAGGGCGAACTGTTCTCCCGAGGGAGTTTTCTGCCACCCGAGAAATTCTGCGTCGGAATCGGATCGTCTTCCGATCCCCGTTGTTCGCCTCACAGCCTGCAAAACCTTGTCCAGAACATTCACGCGGTTCACCGTACTGTTGTTGAAGAGTCTTTACGAACCCTGAGCCATCTTCGACTGACTGGTCAGGTGGGAAGGCGTGCCAACCCCATGAGAGGATGGGCTACTCCCCTTGTGTATCGCAGCTTAAATGGGAGAATATTGATGATTTTGGGCGGGGGGAATAGATCGAAAGGATGAAAAAGGGATTAATTCCTTTTGTGAGGTGGACAGCGAAAAAAAAGCCATGGTTTCAGGTAGTACACCGGTTCGCCAAGCAAGAACCGCCAGTTTCGTTTTGATTTTCTTCGGTCTGGTTGCAGTCTGGAGTGGTCTAAGCAGATCACTACTGAAGAGAGTGATTGGTTAGTTTTTTCGAATCTATCCTTTTAGCAATCTCGCATTTACTGCGACAATTACGGTACTCAATGACATCAGCACAGCGCCCATTGCCGGACTGAGCAGGATGCCAAGGCTATACAGCGCTCCTGCAGCAAGCGGCATGGCCACCGCGTTGTATCCGGTTGCCCACACGAGATTCTGTACCATTTTTCTATAGGTCGCTTTCGCAAGCCTGATCATTGCGACAACATCCCGCGGATCGCTTTTTACAAGAATGATGTCCGCAGTTTCAACAGCCACATCCGTTCCGGCCCCGATGGCAATACCCACATCCGCCTGTGCTAGCGCCGGGGCATCGTTTATGCCGTCGCCGGTCATGGCAACCACGAGCCCTCTTGCTTGGACTTCTTTGATCTTCGCTGCTTTTTCATGCGGGAGAACCTCGGCGAAATATTCATTCAATCCAAGCTCGTCAGAAACCCACTTGGCAACCTTTTTGTTGTCGCCTGTCAGCATCATCGACTGAATACCTATTTCTCTAAGCATCGCTATCGCATTCTTCGATTCAGGACGAATAATATCGGCAAGCGCTACTGCGCCGGAGACTTTTCCACCAATCAGAATGAAGACAACAGTCTTTCCCTGTCCACTAAGCTTTTCAACGCCGTCGATATTTGCTGCGATGTTGTTTTCACGGAGGTATCCCGGACTCACGACCTTCACCTCTTTTCCATTCACCTTCCCCTCAGCCCCTTTTCCGGGAATGGCCTTGAAATCTTCAACGGGCATCAGTTCACCCGCAGAGCGAACAATGCCCTGTGCAATCGGATGCTCGGAATTCGCTTCGACCGAACCGGCATACCGCATGAAATCCTTCTCGCTCAGTGCGGTCTCAAACTGCAGAATATCGGTCACTCCAAACTTGCCTTCTGTGAGCGTGCCTGTCTTGTCGAAGATGACGGCTTGAATGTTCCTTGCTATTTCGAATGCGGACCGATTGCGAATCAACAACCCATGCTTCGCAGAGAGGGCTGTCGACACGGCAACAACAAGTGGAATTGCAAGTCCGAGTGCATGCGGGCAGGCAATCACCATCACCGTCACCGTTCGCTCAAGTGCAAAAGCAAAGCTTTGATTCATGATTGTGAGCCAAACGACCAAGGTGATTGCACCACCCGAAAGTGCGATGATTGTGAGCGATAGCGCCGCAGTGTTCGCCAGATCCTGTGTTTTGGATTTGCTCTGCTGCGCTTCTTTGACCAGATCGATCACCTGCGAAAGGAAAGATTCCTTCCCTGTTCTTTTGACTTCCACGGTGAGTGACCCTTCACCGTTGATTGCTCCGCCGATGACCTTCGCACCGGTTTTTTTGTTGACGGGATTCGACTCGCCCGTCAGCATCGACTCGTTGACGGATGATTCACCGCCGACAACATCACCGTCAGCTGGTATCTTTTCCCCCGGCTTCACGAGCACACGGTCGTTTGTTACAAGCTCGCCCAACGGGATGTCCCGCACTGTTCCATCCGGCATGATCTTGTGAGCATCAGAGGGCATCAACTTTGACAATTCTTCCAATGCTTTTGATGCTCCGAGTACGGATTTCATTTCAATCCAGTGGCCCAGCAACATAATATCGATCAGGGTTGCAGTCTCCCAGAAGAAAACTTCTCCTTTAAGGCCAAACACAACGACGGAGCTATACACATACGCCGTGGAAATGGCAACGGCGATCAGTGTCATCATGCCGGGTCTTCGGGCAATCATCTCGTCGACGAAGCCCCTTAAAAAGGGGTAACCCCCGTAGAAGAATATCAGAGAAGAAAATGCGAAGAGCAGATATGCATCGACTGGGAATCGGAGCGAGTCGCCCAGACCCGCCCAATGTTGCAGCATGGGAGAAAGAAGAAGGATGGGGACAGTAATGACGACCGATATCCAGAATCGCTTTCTGAAACCTTCCACCGAATGCCCTTCGTGAGCACCGTGGTGGTCCCCTTGGTAAACCTCGTGCTCTCCGTGGCTGTGAGCCTCGTGCACGGGTTGATTGACCGGAGGCTCTAGACCATGCTTGTGGTCGTGAGCATCATGTGGTCCGTGCGCATCTTCCCTTGGGGCAACTTCAACACGACCTTTCACGTAGGAGTCGGGATTGGAATCGAATTTGGCTTTGTCTCCGGCAGAACAAAAGTAGTAGGTGGTAGCCTTAAATTTCGTAACATGAGGTGTTGACTTCTCGTCAACCTGCATGCCGCACACGGGGTCTTTAGCCATTGCCTTGCATTACGTTTTGTTTGTTTTACAACTCGCCTTCACCTACCTGCCCTTCGTCATGCGCGCTCAATTCAGGACACCAACATGCATCTAAAATCACGTATGAATTCTCTATAACGTCACGTTCACAACCTAAGATTGACACTTCCGATGCTGCACAAACCCGGCGTGTATTCGCCAGGGAGCGTCAGCGTCGACCGCGGTTGCGAAGCCATCCACCGATACGGGTGATGAGCATGCCGAGAACCCCGCCGAAAATCATTACGAGGCCGAGAGTATCATGCCAGCCGCCCATCATGGCCATCAAGAGCATCGAGCCGCCGACCACGAGAGCCGCGAAAGCAATGGCACGCGTGAGCCGCTCGAGATTACGGCTGAGGCGAGCTCCAAGGACTTCCAGAGCCGGAGCCTGTATCCGGCCCAGCTTGCCTTCGGCCATGCTTCTGAGGATGCGTCGCGTATCGCCGGGAGCATCATTTATCAAGCGCTCCATTTCGCGCGCAAGCTTCGTTGTCTTTTCCTTAATATGCTCTAATGAGAAGTGCCGCGCGGTCAGGCGTGAGATCTCTTTGCGAAACGATTCCATGTAGTCATGGTTCGGAGCGAGTTGTTGACTCATCGATTCCAGGATGACGAAAGCACGCGTCAAGAGTACAAACTCGCCTGGATTGTGTACCCCGTTCCGACTTCCGGCATGCATCAGCGACTCGAACGCGTCCCCGATTGAAACATCCGCAGTGTCACTCTGGTGTATTTCGTACAGCGTTGCCTTGATATCCACCAACAGCGCCGCACGGTTGACTTCTTCGTTTGCCGGCGCCATTTCGAGATATGCCTCGGTGGCGCCCCGCGCATCGCCTTTGACAACTGCTTCGAGCAGGAGTATCAGCGATTCGCGCATCGGCTCGTCAAGATCGCCCGTCATCCCGAAATCGAGAAGGGAGAGGCGCCCGTCGGGCAGAACGAAGACATTGCCCGGATGCGGGTCGGCATGAAACAACCCTTCTTCGAAGATCGATTGCAGCATCAGTTTTACCAGGGTCTCGATCACCCTCGGCATCGCTTTCGCGTGCCGCTTGGCGTAGAGATCCACCCGCTCGCCTGCTGAATAATCCATCGTGATCACTGTTTTCCTCGAATACTCCGTCACGACATTCGGAATCCAGAGGCCGCGAACATCTGCCAGCGCAGTGCGAAAGAGCACCATGGAACGCGCTTCGTGACTGAAGTCGAGTTCCCGGTTCAGACTGTTGGCAAATTCATGCACCACAACAGACAGATCAAGTGCGCGTAGTTGCGGGAAGAGCTTTTCTCCCAAGGCTACCAAATACGTCATTGCCGCGATATCCGTCGAAATGATTGCCTTAAGGCCGGGCCTCTGGACCTTCACGGCCACGTGACGACCTTTGTCCATTGTTGCCTCATGCACCTGGGCGATGGTGGCTGCGGCCAGGGGCGTTTCGCTGAACGATGAGAACAACTTTGTCAACGGTGCGCCCAGTTCGGCTTCGACCGTCGCACGCACCGTTTTAATTCCCATTGGCTGCAAATGGTTGTGCAGCAACTCCAACTCAACGCAGTAAGCGGCCGGCAACAGATCGCGCCGCAATGCGAGTACTTGTCCGAACTTGATAAACGTAAGCCCGAGTTCCTCGAACGTTTTCCGTACCTCTTTCGGCGGAGGCCAATGGCTCTTGCCGCGCAGAGCGCCCAGAAGCTTGTGATGGAGGAGCACTCGCAAGATTTGTGTTAATCGCGGCGCCACTCGCAGCAGGCTGCTTTTTTCCGGTTGGATCATTACAGCCATGCACTCCTCCTAACCATCATATGGAGAATGATTCCTGAACCCGCTCCAAGTTTCAACAGAGAACGGCAAATGCTGAGCATTTTCTCCTTCCTCAATTTTTCTCCTTTGCTGCTGTAATCAAAAATCTATCTCGCTTAATCTATCGAACGCAACCTACTTCACCTCGTACTGAAACTCCTTCGATTTTGAGACCCCATTGACGTTCACACTTGCGGTAATCGTGTATTTACCTTTTTCATCGAGCGTAAGGCCGCTTCCAAAGTGGTTCATCATAGGCTTGAGATCAACGGAAGAGTGCTTCATTGATGGAGACATAATCATGACATTGGTGCTGGCCCCAGAGATTCCTTTCCTGGTAGCAACATCTGATACGTCAAGCATGATGCAGTGCGTACCCGCCATCATCGAGTCCATCATCGCCTTGTCCATCCCCATGTCGTCATGTTTCATCCCCTTCATCTCTTTTCCCATCCCCATGCTGGTGTCTTTGTTCATCCCCATGCCCTCGTGTTTCATTCCCTTCCTATCGTTTCCCATCATCATCTCACCCATCTTCTTTCCCTTCATCATTTTCTTGTGCTGCTTCTGCGTCATGAGCCACACCTTCATGTGAAGCCCTTCGACAGTTGCATCTATTGTCGGCTTGCCCATCATGCTCGTCATGTCATGCTTTTTCATGTCGGTTGTTTTCATGTCTGCGCGGGTATGCTGTCCAAACAACGGAAGCGTCAAGGCGACTGTAAGAGCTGTCGCAAGCAAATATTTCGTTTTCATGGTAAATCCTCTTTGTTCCTGGTTTGTGAGTTATTGAGTTCAACGGGACTTTGCGCCGTTCTCTGACGGCCCTTTACATAAGATTACAGATCTTCGAATCGCTCCTTTCTTTGTTCGACGATCATGCGGTGCAAGTGAAGTGATTCAATACCCCCGCTGCATGATCGGATTCACAACTGCCTGAGAAATGCAGTGAGATCCTTCTTCTCAGAGCTATTGAGATTGAGCTGTTGAACGAGATTAAAGAATTCAACGACATCCTCCAACGTCAGCAATCGTCCGTCGTGCAGATACGGAGGGGAGTCTTTGATCCCTCGCAGCGGAAATGTCTTGATGGGACCTTCGGCCCGGATGTACTGATCGTTAATCGTTTGAGGCTTATAGAATCTTTCAACCTGAAGGTCGTGCATTTGATTGTCGGTATAATAAGGAGCATCATGACAATCGGCACACTTCCCCTTGCCAAAAAAGATGGCCTCCCCCCTTTTTTCTGATTCAGTCGCCATTGATCGATCGAGCCGGCCATAGATATCAAGCTTCGGTGCCGGCGGAAAATCGAGCAGCGCCTGAAATTCAGCCATAAAGTGCACCTGACTTCCCCGTTCGAGAACGTTCACGCCCTTTTTCGCAGCGGTCAGATGGTCTCCGTCGAAATATGCTCCCCGTTGTTCGAACTCCGTGAAATCTTCAACGGTCTTCAGTGCCCGTTGGGACCCGAACAGTCGCTGGACGTTGACACCCCGCAATGAAGGAGTTTCGATACGGTTACGGTGTGATTGCGGCCGGATGTCGCCGACCAAATGTGTCGCTCCGGACGTATGTCCGTTTACATGGCAATCGAAGCATGTCACTCCCAGGCTTGGCTTTTCACTTTTCCGGTCTCCGGTCGCATTGAACTGTTGTTGAGGGAACTGCGTCAGCAGCAGGCGCAGCCCTTCCAGTTGCTTGGGGTTCAGGATGCCGTTGAATATCTCATAGTAGTTCTCCAGCACTATCACCTGCCCTTGAGAAACATCTCCCATGTCTTTGTGCGTGGTCAGATACATCGGCGGGGGGAACTCAGGGAGGAACTGTTCCGGTATATCAAAGTCTATATCAAACCGCTCAAGCCGTGGGAACTGTTTGATCTGGTGTTGTGGAAAAAGCATGCCGCCGGTGACATGGTTCGGGTGCGGCAAGGGAAGATACGGGAACGAGCCTTCCTCCTTGATCTTCCCGGGTGTCGTACCCGCCAGTTTCTCCCATGTCCATCCTGTCTTCAATCTGGCCGTCGGGCCGACGGACAGTGGTTTCCCTCCGGACATGGTTACTTCCGTGGTCACCCTTTTGGAAAGATCGTAGCGCTCCTTGAGCAGGTCCATGTGGCGTTTCATCACCGCTGCCTTCCTGGACTTGTCCTGCGCCATGACCTTTTCCAACGGATCTTCGATGACGGGTGCATAGCTCGATTCCCGCTTTTGCTGACCCCATGCGGACACGAAGACGAGAAGGAACATACCGGCGGCCACGAGGAACTGTACAGTGTAGTTTTTCTTCTTTGACATGGCTTTCCTCTTTGTTTGGACAGTCAATACCAACAACAACGGTACACGTTGGTTCGCTCAGTTGTTATTCCCAACCTTCTTTCACCAACGCTGTATGTAACTCACTGGGGTGGTGTCGGTAATGATACTCGAGCTTGCTCGAATCTTCGTGTGCTTTGTCGTAGTTCCATCCCTTTGCCATCAAGTTTCGTTCGTGTAATTCGTGCAGGAGGACATACGGCCGCTCCAATTCTTCGAGATCGTTGTCAATCCAGACTTCATTGCGCGGGACAAATTCATAGACATTGTCGTGTCCGCCTTCAGTGAAGTCATCGTCAAATCCACTTCTGACAAGCCGCCCGTTCACAATCCAGACACTCAAACCCGACTCAAGCTTCTTCCAGAGACGAAGGTGAACTTTCTTAGGATTGGGGAGGTCCCCATCTTTTGACAGCTTCCGCAGATCTCCGGATTTTTTCCTTTCTGCCATTTCAACTCTATCGGCTGCTTCCAGGGCAGCATCGTAGGGAACTCCCTTCACCATAAGTCTGTGCTCCGTGAGGAGATGATCGATGAAGAACCGCTGTTCATCATTCTCCGCCTCTTTATCAAGCCAGAACTCATTTTCCGGCACGCACTTGAAGGCATAGTGCTGGCCATAATTCGTGAACTCTTCGTCCAGATGCGTCCGCACGTAGGTGCCATCGACAATCCAGATGCTGATCCGGCCTCGATGGCCCAGGTTTTTAAGATGCGGGGGTTTGAGTTTCTTTCCCGTGGTATGCAGGGCGCTCTTCATGTCCGGAGAAAAGCGAGCAGGTCGGCATTCAGCTTCTCTTTGTGCGTGTCCGCGAGTCCATGGGGGCCACCCGCGTAGATTTTCAGCGTTGCATTCTTGACGAGTCTGGAGGAGGCGTGGGCCGAGGCACCAATCGGCACCATCTGGTCGTCGTCGCCGTGGATGATGAGCGTCGGCACATCGAACTTCTTGAGGTCTTCGGTGAAATCTGTCTCGGAAAACGCTTTGATGCAATCCAGTTCGTTCTTGAGACCTCCCTCCATGGCCTGAAACCAGAACGCGTCGCGGGTGCCCTGGCTGACTTTTGCCCCCGGTCTGTTTGCGCCGTAGAAAGGCAACGTCAGATCCTTGAAGAACTGCGAACGGTCAGCGCTGACGCCTGCACGAATCCCGTCGAACACTTCCATCGCCAACCCGTCAGAGTTGGCATCCGTTTTAAGCATCAACGGGGTCACCGAACCCACCAGAACGATCTTCGCAATGCGCCCGGAACCGTAACGTCCGATGTAGCGGGCGACCTCGCCACCGCCGGTGGAGTGACCGACCAGCATGACGCCGTTCAGGTCGAGCTTTTCGATGAGCTCTGAAAGATCATCGGCGTAGGTGTCCATCTCGTTCCCCTTCCATGGCTGGCTCGAACGGCCGTGGCCGCGACGGTCATGGGCAATACAGCGATAGCCGTTGGATGCGAGGTAGACCATCTGATTTTCCCAGGCATCGGCAGTCAGTGGCCAACCGTGGCTGAACACAACGGGATGCCCGGAACCCCAATCCTTGTAGTAGATTTCTGTGCCGTCTTTGGTGGTGATCGTATTCATGGGGGATTTCCTTCGTAGTTGAAAGAAGTTGCCTGCTTGGGTCGCCCGGACCGTAGCTTACGAGCCTTTCGAATCTGACACGTCCACAGCCTTGGGCGGACTGCTCTCCTCTTTCCGCCGATCGTCGGACATCTCAACGGCGATCGCAGCGGCTTGGTCCGCAGGCACGCCCTCCGTCCGGCGCTCGTACTCATCCTCCGCGCGCTCATCCCCAACCCGCTGTTTCACATCAGCAACCTGTTCCTGCTGACCCGGAAGCTCGACGCGAAGCTCCTCGATGAGCATCATGACCGTTGCGGCGACAGGGAGCGCGAGGAGAGCGCCCAAGAGCCCCATCAGCACCCCACCTGCAAAGAGCGCGAAGAGCACGACAGACGGCGGAAGACGAAGCGCCCGTCCATAAATGCGGGGAACAAGCACACGACTCTCAAACTCCTCGTACGCGAGCATGATCAACAGGACAACCGCCACGACGACCGGGCCACGCGCCAGCGAAGCAATGACCATCGGGCCTATCGAGAGGATGGCGCCGATGTACGGCAGGACATCCGCGACACCAGCAAACACAGCAAGCGCCATCGCGTTTGGCACGCCGCACGCCACCAGGAGGACGAACGAAAAGACCGCAATGAGCAGGCACGTGATCAGCTGTCCGCGGATGTAAGCGCCGACGATCGTCTCTAGGTTCATCATGACGCGGGCGAGGCGGATATGGTGCGAGCGGGGGACGACCGCGAAAAGCGCGCCACGAAGCCGGTCGCGGTCGATCATGATGTAGAGCGCGAGAAAGATGGCGCTCGTGCCGTACGCGGCGATCTCGACAATTCGCATTGAGAAGGCGAACGCCGTTGCGCTGATGCCACTTGAGAGAGCCTCGTAATTGACGTTCCGCAGCCAGCCTGCAAGCGGCGCTGTCAGGTTGGAGCGGGCGAGATAATCCGAAAGGCGTGCGCGAAACGCGGGCTCCTGTTCGACCAGCGCCGAGGCCTGTGCCAACAATGACGGGATCGTCAGCGTCACAGCGAGAGCCGTGACGACGAAGAGAAGTGTGAAGACAATGGCGATCCCAAGACTGCGCTTGACACGCCGCGCCTCCATCCAGCTGACGGCTGGACTCATTGTCCCGACGATGAGGAAAGCGACGACGAGCACCAGGAAAACCGGCCAAAGCCGAATCAGCAGCCACATGCAGGCGACGACGAGGATGAGCTGGATCATCGTCGTGGGAGATACCTCGAAGCGCACCACGCTTGTTTTCTTGTCCGCGGAGGGGCGGTGCTCGGCAAGCGGCGGAACGCTGGGTTGGATTTCTCTTTTCACGTTCTCTTCCTCCGCGTCACGGCTGCAGCCAGCGGCGTGACCGAACCCATCAGCACAGCCCCGGCGATGCGCTTGGTGCCGTGGCGCCCGATGTAGCGCGCGACTTCTCCGCCGCCCGTCGAGTGGCCGATCAGGGTGATACCGTTCAGGTCGAGTTTTTCGATCTGCTCCGACAGGTCGTCGGCGTACGTGTCCATCTCGTTCCCGTTCCACGGCTGGCTCGAACGGCCGTGACCGCGACGGTCATGGGCGATGCAGCGATAGCCGTTGGACGCCAAGCAGGCCATCTGGCTTTCCCATGCATCTGCGCTGAGCGGCCATCCGTAGCTGAAGACGATGGCATGACCGTGTCCCCAGTCTTGGTGGTGAATTTGAGTTCCATCGTTCATGGTGATCATGTTCATCGGATGACCATCATTGAAACCACGACAATCCTGAACGTATTCTTCCACACCTGACCATCAATTACCCCGGTGATGTTCTTTGCTTTTTCGCAAGGCTTCCTCAGCACGTTTGCGAATGGCGCTCTCCGCGGAAAGCTCTGCAGTTTTTTCCGTTACCAATTCCTCCAAACGTTCATTGAGTAGTCTTAGGTCACTCTGTGCCTGCGCCAGTTCGTCGTTTCTCTGAACTGCCGCTTCATAGGTTGAGATGAGCAATGTCAGTATCTGCTGATGATCCACTGTAATAACCCGTTTCTTGCCTCTCACGAGTACTTCCAATTCAACTTTGATCGTTTCGCTTTTCTGAATTTCCCTGTCGGCAAGGATTTGTTCAATATGTGAGACAAGATACTCTTCCCGAAATGGCTTGGTGAGGAAATTATCAGCTCCACAAGAAATGCCTTCCATCACATCTTCCGACCGGGAAAACGACGTCAGCAGAATGACGGGAATGTTCATGGTCTTCTCGCGAGATTTTATTTCCCTGCACAGATCGTACCCATTCATTTCGGGCATTGCGATGTCGGTGATAACCAGGGAAGGTCTATGTTCCATAACCATTCCCATGGCTTCTTTGCCATTTTGAGCCACCAGTACTTTATACTTGTGTTTATCAAGCAGATATCTTAGTTGTTCGGCCTGAGTCGGACTATCTTCAGCTATCAAGATTTGGTCAATTTGTTTTACGGCAATCTTTTTATTTTTCATGCTGCCACGCTTTCATTGTTTTTTATGAGCGCAGTAAGTGCAAGAGTTATATCTTCCGGTGAGAGAACATACGTTGCGGCATTAAGTCTTATTGCTTCACCGGGCATGCCGTGAATAATCGAACTCTTTTCATCCTGCGCAATAGTATTTGCCCCTTGTTCTTTCATCATTTTCAATTCATCCGCTCCATCCCGCCCCATTCCCGTGAGCAGTACACCCACCGCATGGGAACCGAAATGTTGTGCTACCGAACGAAAAAGGTACGCAACCGAAGGCCGCAGACCATTTTCCAAGCCACCCTGGTTTAGTACAATGACAGGCCCTCGTTCAACTCCCATGTGAAGGTCATCCGGAGCGACATAGCCGTGTCCGGGCAGCGGGGATTCACCATGAGAAGCAACATGTAACGGAAATGCGGTTGTATTCTGCAACCATTCAACAAGTCCCGCCGTGAAACCTTTTGAGATGTGCTGAACAATGAATAGCGGAACTGGAAGGTCTTTCGGTAATCCGAAAAGTATTTGTTGCAGGACATTCGGACCGCCCGTCGATGCACCGATGGCGACGAGCTGGATATCCGATTCCGCCCGGCACATTTTGTCCACGGACAATTTCGCTTTCACCTGTGCTGGCGAAGTGCGCGCCACACGCTTCACCAATTTCACCTCGGACATGAGTTTTAATGTCCGCGTCAACTGTTGTGTTGCCGTTTGATAGCCGGGGTCAGCGACATCCGGCGGTTGTTGCAGTATCGCTAATGCCCCTGCTTCAATCATGCGAAAGGAAACTGCCGCATCGTTCGCCGCAACACTTCCAGTCACGATCACGATAGGAGTTGGCGTTGTTTCCATGATAGTGCGTGTCGCTTTCAGGCCGTCCAATTTCGGCATCTGCCAGCCCATTGCAATGACATCCGGATGTAATTCCTTTACAGCTTCGAGAGCTTCTTCACCGTCAGACGCGACACCGACAACCGTCAACATCGGATCGACGCTGATTGCGTGCTTGAGTACTTGCTGCATAACACGCGAACCTTCCACGATGAGAACTTTGATCATTTCCATGACTCTCAATTATTCCTGACCGCATTTACGCAAAGCCAACAACCTGCGGCGGTTACAAAAGCGTTTTTATTATTTCCAACAGATTACTCTGGTCAAAACTACTTTTGACAATATATGCATTGGCACCAACGTCGATCCCGTGTTCGCGGTCTTCCCCCGATTCAAGCGCCGTCACCAACACAACGGGTATTCCCGATAGTGTTTTATCCTTCCGCATCTTTGCCGTGAGTTCAAATCCGTTCATGCGCGGCATATCAACATCCGAGACGACAAGATCGAACTTTCCTGCAAGAGCTTTCGTCATCGCATCCACCCCGTCCACTGCGGTGGTAACATGGTATCCTGCGGTTTCAAGTATATTCTTGATGAGCGTCCTGGATGTAATTGAATCGTCGGTCAC
>JBARRO010000212.1:0-5943 GCA_049644265.1 Bacteroidota bacterium | reverse complement strand
GTAACGATCACTTCATCGCCTTCCTTGATATTGAAGACCTGTGTGGCGACATGCATTCCGGTTGTGCAGCTTGTTGTTGCCCGGGCATGTTTGACTCCGCACATTTTTGCAAATGCATTCTGGAATTCCGTGGTCTTGGGGCCCATGGTCAGTGTGTCGCCGTGGAGGGCCGCGATGGCCGCCTTTTCTTCAGCTTCGTCGTAGATCGATCCCATGAACGCATAAGGGACTTTCAGCTTGACGCCGTCGTTCGTAGCATACGAGCTCGTTATGCCGCCTTCTGTTTCACCCCCGGATACGTGTTTCTTTTCTTCTGTCTTCATGTTCACTCCCGGATTGTTAGATGTGAATAATGATTCCATTTTGTTTGGCTGATTCATGTGCCTTAAGAACCAGGTTGAGATTGTGAAGAGCATCATCTCCCGTGCATCTTGGGCCTTTCAAAATAGAGTCTGCGTGATTTTGAACCACCGTCCGATACGTGTTTCGTACTTTTTTCACGTTCACTTTTTTGGTGGATGAACGAAAATCATCGACCTCGAGGCGAAGGGGAATTGGCTCACCGGAATGACCGGACAGCTGAAAGAGCGTGCCGGAAGCTCGTAGCGTCTTCTTGCTGCCGTACACTTCATAACCAAGGTTCAATAACGTGCTCTCTCCGGCTCCGCGTGGCTCGCTGAAGGACGCCCGAACGGTGCCGGTGATTCTCTTGTTCGTTGTGAAATTGATATACGCGCCATTCTCTGCCTTGATATTGATCACTGGAGGAGTGTAGACTGCCTGAATTGACGAGATCGTGTCTTTGAGCAGAAATTCAGCCACGTACATGCAATGACTGGCTACATCGCCGATGGGTCCGCCAACTTCTTCCGGATTCGAGCAACGCCACGTTGAAGCCTCTTCTTTTGTGAAGCCATAAGGAAACTCCATATGCAGCACAATATGGTTGACTGCACCGAGCACACCCTTCTGAACCATCTGCCTTGCCTTGACATTATATGAATTGTAGATCATCATATGGTCCACAGAGAGACTCAGCCCATTCTTCGCAGCCAGCTGCATGAGCTCCTTGGCGTGTTCCAGTGTGGTCGTAATCGGTTTTTCGATGATGACATGTTTTCCTGATTCAAGGAGTTTTTTCGCTATCGGATAATGAGAGAGATTGTTTGTCGCAATGAACGCGGCATCAACATCTTTGCTTTGCGAAAGCGCATCGACCGAATCAAACCACTCAAGACCCATTTTCTCGGCTGCGCTTTTTCTCGCCACGGAAATATCGGCTGCCGCGACCAACTGAACGTTGGGTATTCGTCTGAATCGCAATGAATCCAACGCAAACCCCTCTTTCGCGATCCTGTTTTCGGCAATTCCGCCGAACCCAACTATGGCATATCTAACGGTTTTCATTCATCCTCCTTACTTACCGTATGTCGTAAAAATCGCATGAAGCTCCCAGCGCAAGACAGTCCTTGGAGCTGGCGACGCCATCCGAGCAGCCGATGGCCTGCAAACACGTTGCGGCCGTGCAAACGCCCAACCGTACGGAATCTTTCATATCCCAATCCTCGTGGATGCCAAAGAGGACACCTGCCGCGAACGCATCACCGGCGCCGACGGTGCTTGCGATGGTGCGCTTTGACATCATCACTGCCCCCTGAACAATTTCCTGCCCCAGTTTGCTCAGCGCAAACACTCCTGTGGGGAAATGCACAAAGACCCACTCATGGACTCCCGACTGAAGAAGAAATTTCGCCGCCTGCTTCAGGAGTTTCCGGTCTGGCGCATCGCCACTGAGATCCAACCCTGAGCATCGGCCCGCCTCGTATTCGTTCATAAAGAGGTAGTCCACATAGGGAAGTGCTGGGAGAACAATGTTCTTGAAACGATGGCTATCCTCACTTACTGTGTCAACCGAGGTTTTCAGTCCGGATTCTCTGGCAGCTTTGAGCACATGCGCCGCTCCCGTGCTGCCATTGTTGTCGACGGTATCCAACGCATCAAGGAGAAGAAGATACCCTAGATGAAACACCTTCTCGGTTGATTTGGAAACGTCGACATGCTCCTCACCAAAACTCGCATTCGCTCCCCGCTGATGGAAAAAAGTCCTTCGGCCCGTGGATTCCACGGACATCACGTCCGTGTAGGACGTGTGAACGCCCGGGATACTCTTAAGACCGTCGACGTTGATTCCGTTTTTCCTGCATTCATCCCTGATCCATCGACCGTCCTGATCCTCACCGACCAAGCCAAGGGCTTTAAGCGGAAACCGGGCGCCCAGTCGGGACAAGTCCATCAGGACATTGAACGGAGCGCCGCCATTACTCACTGTCTCGCGCGTAATATTCGCCAACGATTCCTCGGCCGGGTACACATGGACAATCTTGATATGATCGACGATCCAGTTCCCCGCTCCCAAGATTCCGGTCCGCTCAGACATAAACGGCTCTCTTCATGAATGGTTCTAGACAAACACCAGACTGCCGAAATATTTGGGCAAGTGGAAATTCGGCACAGGGTTCAGGATCTCATTCCATGAACCATAGTGCTCGTACTCGGTTTCGTCCCCGCATTTGTTGAAGTTGGCAATTGTCTCTTTATCGGTAAACTCTTTGCCGTAGCGCTTTTCAAAGAACTGTTTAGGAATTTTCACATGAAGGGTCCAGAATGCAGCGCCATGGTCTCCCACCACCGGCTTCTTGATTGACGAGACGGTCTCAAAGCCTTCCACGTCTGCTTTCTTGAAGTAATGCCGTTTGCTGTCATCACCGTCCTTCCCGATTCCGATCAACATGACGCCCAGTGCGTTGAGCTCGAGGTTCACATACTCCGCAGAAGCTTCCGGGAAGGGATTGATGAAGAATTCGACACAGCTGTCTTTGAAGACATCGGAGCCAAAGGTGGTATGCCGAATCGTCACACGCTTCTCAGGGACATGGTAGTACACGTAGATGAACTTCCTTGTGTGGAATATCCTGACCGCAACTTTGGGTGCGTAATCGTTCTGCACCCACTTGTATATCTCTATGAAAAGAGGAGGAATATCACTCCAGATTTCAGGCTTTGTGAAATCCCCGAAATCCTCGAATTTCTTCATGACCGAGTAACGCTTCCGTTCCATCCCTATCTTTTCACAAAGTTCCGGGTAACGCTGATCGCCTTCTTCTGCCCTAGAGACAAAAAAAGCGAGCCCTTACCTTCGGGTTCAACCTCTACCTCGATCAACCAAAGGAGGACACGCTCTAGAGGAGGCACAAAAACACTGCATTATGACCCACCGAGACGGGATCATCCGCTTCGAACACTCCTGCTCTCCCCATCAACACTCGTGACCGCCTCGCTCGTTTTTTGATTATCTCCCCTCAGTCGTCAGGTGGCGCCATCCTCTGGAGCCACCCGACTCCTTGGGGGATACCTATCATAGCAACAGCTCTTGCAGAAGCTCGCCGAATTTACTTCAAGAATACCAGCTTCTTCGAAATGCTGACACCTTCACCCGCCAGCGTGTACACGTACATACCCGACGACAGATGAGCGGCATCGAAATGCACTGAATAGTCACCCGGCGCCACTGTTCCATTGAACAGACTGGCGACTTCCTCTCCCAACAGGTTGAACACTTTCACCGAATACACACCGGTTTTTACGACGCTGAATTGTATCGTTGTCGTCGGATTGAAAGGATTCGGGTAATTCTGTGAAAGCTGGAACGATTCCGGCAAGCGGTCATTAATCTTTTCAACATCGGTAAGACCACCGGCAATATATCCCAGATCCTTTCCGTCGGTGCCTGCATTCTTACCCGGGGATCCTGCCTTCAAGGAATAATCCAAGGCACCCGGATTATTAAAGAGGGGGTCTCCCGAGAGAAGATTGACGACGTTCGTAGTACTGAACGCGTTTCCAGGATAGTACGGGTGTGGAAGATTGAACGTCAGGCAATTCTGGACTGTCGATGCCGGAGACCCCGTAAATCGTCCACTCTCCACTCCATAGGCGTACTTCGATGTGTCGATATTCGTAACTATACAGTTCTTTATAACCGCACCGGGTGTGGTGTACGTGTAGATCCCATACACCGAGCTATCAACCGTCACGTGATCGACAATGACTGTTGGCCATCCCTTATCCGAAACATCCCTGTTTCCCGGCTCCAGATATGAGAAATATCCGTCGCTCGAAGAAGAGGTGCCAACGAGCAGGCAGTTTTGAACGAGACAGTATTTGTACCCGCCCGGGAAAAGATTACTGTCGTTTCTTGTAGCCTTCAGATACATACATTGCTTGATACCATTCCTGAAAACACAGTTTTTCACAAGGACAGTGTCGAGCGCTGTCTTTGCGCTGCTCGGCGTATAAATCGCCCTTTGTTGCCAGTGTGCAAACTCACAATTGGTTATCTTGAGCACAAATGGGCTTGGTACGAGTGTATCCCCTTTCACTGTGATCATGTACTGACCAAAGGGGGTGCCGTGCGCGAGACCGTCGAACTTCACTCCTTCAACAACAAAGCTTCCGTGCGTGACAAAAAACGTTGCATCTCCACCGCCACCATAGATGACGGGTTTTTGAGCCAACCCCGATGCCGCACGCAGGGTAATATTCACTTTGATAGAATCATTGAGGGTTTCAATGTACTCACCGCCAGACGTGGTGAGCTCAATGATGGTGCCCGACGTTGCGGTTGCCAGAGCAGCCGAAATGCCGTCCACCCCAGCGGCCACCTGCACCACGGGCTGTGCGGGCAGTAGGCTCGCAAGGGCTATCGACAACAGCAGCACGACAGCTAGTAAATGAGTTGCTTTCATGACTACCTCCTTTTGGTAGGTGTGGTTGATTAGTGTGACTAGAACATGGTGAAACCAAGAGCAAGCCGTTGAACATTGTTCCATAATCCGAATCTGCCGTATGCATAGTCCATCCTCACATTCACATCGGAAAGCACGCTATAGTTGAAACCAAGACCCGCCGTGAGATCCTGCTCACTGTAATTCACTTTATACCCCACTCGGAACGATACCATCTTGCTCAGGGTGTATTCTGCTCCCAAATCCAGATGTTCTCCGAAATCCCTCGGGTGGACTGCATCGGCGACTATCAGCAGATCGTTGTCGGGGTCGGGCATGCCCAGCAATTCAAAGGGTCTCAAAGATACTCCCACCCGAAATGTGAGCGGAGCTTCGAAACTGTATTGTTCGTACTTGAAATCTGCCGCAAAATTTTTGATCGACATGCCAAAATCAAACCCCTTGATGGCTGTTGAATACATCATCCCAAAATCGAATGAGTACCCTGACACTGAATTTTCCTTCTGCGAACCGCCGGCAGTAAGCATATTCGAGCCGAGAGCCTGCGAAACATATTTCGCCTGTCCACCAATGGTAAACTTATCCGTAATCTCTTTTGCATAGCTTAGTCCGACTGCGTAGGCAGTCGGTGTGAACATCCCGATATCTTCATATCCCTCGGGGGTACCGGCAGCCACTCTTGTTCCGTAGAAATCACCATAGTCCGCTGTCAGAAAGCTCAGTCCAATCACGCCGTATTCACCGGAGGAGGGCTGATACGTCGCCCCAATGGCATTGTAATTCATATCGGCAAACCACTGGACCCGGTTGAGTACAATGTCATAAGACGGGCTCCCTTTTGCGATGCCGGCAGGATTGTAGAACAGGGCATCTGCCTTATCTCCCGCAAGTACAAATGCACCTCCCATTGCTTCCGCCCTCGGAGAAAGCCCGATTTCCAGGAATTGAAGTCCCGTTTGAGCCAGTTTCTGCTGCGCCTGCATTATTGCCGACAGTAGAAAGACCATGGCGACGATCGTCAACAGTGAATATTGCGTTCCCTTTCTCATGACTCTTCCTCCTAAGGAAGTAATTGACCGATGCTCTTTTTAGTGATTATCTGACGATGACAAATTTTCTGAACTGGGTCTCTCCGGAC
>JBARRO010000211.1:0-29775 GCA_049644265.1 Bacteroidota bacterium | reverse complement strand
CACAGGGTCGCCGCGGATGGACTTGACTTCGTTGCTAAACACCCACTGGTGGCCTGCAACGATTCGATGTTCTTCGTTTTTCTTGAGGATGATTTGTTTTTTCACGTTGTCAAAGTAGAGAGTTTTGGAGCGAGAAGCAACCTGAAGGCGCGGTCGTTGGTTGCAACAGAAGCAAAGGTTTGATATATTTTTGCCATTCGCTGTAACAACAGGATCCTGGTTTCACCCGGCATCCCTCTCGTCGTTCGAACGGGATTCCATTTCCATCCCAACACACAACAGCGTGGATTCCATCGATTAGGAGACACTTCATGATAAACGTAGCGCAAATTCTGGGAAAAGAAGCGGCGTCACTTCTCGAGCATCAGTGCAAAACAATCCCAAAAGAAAATCTCTATCTGCCCGGTCCGGACTATGTCGATCGGGTGTACTCATTGTCGGACCGGCCAACGCAGTCGCTCCGGAGTCTGCAACAGTTGTTCGAACATGGACGGCTCGCAGGTACGGGATACCTCTCGATTCTTCCGGTGGACCAGGGGATTGAACATTCGGCGGGCGCTTCCTTTGCACCGAATCCGGCATATTTTGACCCAGAGAACATCGTCAAGCTTGCCATCGAAGGCGGATGTAATGCTGTAGCGTCGACGCTTGGCGTACTGGGAGCGGTTGCACGGAAGTATGCCCACAAGATTCCGTTCATCATGAAAATCAATCACAACGAGTTCCTCTCCTACCCCAACACGTATGACCAAACGCTCTTTGCCGATGTGGAACAGGCATTCGAGATGGGTGCCGCGGTTGTCGGTGCCACGATCTACTTCGGCTCCGCAGAATCACGAAGACAGATTTGGGAGGTGAGTCAGGCATTCCATCATGCGCATAAACTTGGCATGGCGACGATTCTCTGGTGTTACACGAGAAATGCAGCGTTCAAAACCAAGGAGAAGGACTATCACGTTTCCGCCGACCTGTCGGGCCAGGCAAACCACCTCGGCGTGACGATCGAGGCGGACATCGTCAAGCAAAAGCTGCCGGAAAACAACGGCGGCTACACGGCGCTGAACTTCGGGAAGACTCATAAGAAAGTCTACGAACAGCTCACCACGGACCATCCCATCGATCTCACCAGGTACCAGGTTGCCAACGGCTACATGGGCCGCGCGGGATTGATCAATTCCGGCGGAGCGTCGGCAGGAGAGAGCGATATCGTTGAAGCCGTGAAGACGGCCGTGATCAACAAACGCGCCGGCGGAATGGGCTTAATCTCCGGCCGAAAGGCGTTTCAACGGCCCATGAAGGATGGCGTCCAGATTCTCAATGCGATCCAGGATGTTTATCTTTCAAAAGAGGTTACCGTGGCCTGACCAATCCGGTCTCGCTGTCGATGAGTCGGAACTTGTGAGCATCACAGGATCCACAAAAGGCGTCGGGCGACACCCTTGACGCCTTTTCTATTTTTTTTAACGAGAGGAGTGTTGTTGTGACTGAGTTGAAATGCGTTATCTTTGACATGGACGGGACCCTGACGCAGACGAACGAATTGATCTACGATTCGTTCAACTACATAGCGGAAAAGTACGCAGGGAAACGGTTTTCGGTGAAGGAAATCACCGCCATGTTCGGCCCTCCCGAAGAAGGCGCGCTGCTTTCGATTGTTCGCCCGGAACAGATTGAAGGAGTGATGAAGGATTATCTGGCCTACTATCGCGCCAATCACGGGAGGTTGGCCCGCTTATATCCGGGAATCGAAGAAATCCTTCAGATGGTCAAGGGCGCGCGCCGGAACCTTGCGCTCTTCACCGGAAAGGGGACCCACACGACAAGGATTACGCTGGAGGAATTCAGGATCAAGCAATATTTTGATTACGTCGTTACGGGGAATGACGTCTCCGAGCATAAGCCCTCGGCCGAAGGAATCCGGAAAATTCTTTCGCACTTTTCTCTCCGGCCCGAAGAAGTGCTGATGGTAGGCGATGCTGTCTCCGACGTGAAGGCATCGCACGAGGCTGGAGTGAAAATTGCGGCTGTGTTGTGGGATTCTTACGCAAAGGAGAAGGTCCTGCAAATGAGAACCGACTATGTATTTTACAACGTGGCGGAATTTCATCAATGGCTGAAGGAGCAGTGTGACTGAGTCGCTCAGGGTGATACCGAACCAGGAACCGATGGGCGCGCTATGGTCTTCGGTGATGAAGTATGGATTGGCGATTGCCGTTCTGATTTTCTATTTCACGGTGATTCTCCATTTCAACTACACCCCCGACAGTACCTACATGTACCTGCAATATGCCAAGAACCTTGCCCACGGCGACGGGTTTTCCTTTAACGCGGGAACGCCGAGCTATGGAATCACAGCGCCACTCTGGGTACTTTTGATTGCAGCGGGCGCAAAACTCGGCCTCGACCCCTTTATTGTTGCGAAGACATTCGACATTCTATTCGCCTGCTTCTCCATTATTCTTGTTCAGATCCTTGCGTTTCATATCATTAAAGATAAGATCTATGCTTTTTTCGCGGCGTGGATGTTCTCGTTCGATGCCTGGCTCATTCGTTGGTCCGGCTCCGGCATGGACACCTCGCTCGCAGTCCTGTTGACATTGCTGTCTGTGTGGTACGCATTTCATCGGGAGTATTACCTCAGCGCTTGTGCCGCGGGGTTATTGACGCTGGTCCGTCCGGAGGCAGTGCTGCTGTTTGCGATTATCGAAATCGACCAGTTTCTGGAGGCGCGGCGATTGAATCTTTCCTATCGCTATTTTGCGTGGTCTCTTGCTATCTTTGCTGTGCTGGTCGGCCCATGGACGGTCTTTTCGTTCCTGCAGTTCGGGACAGTTCTTCCCAACACTCTCGGGGCAAAAAGTGCGGCAGGAATTCATCTTGCCGACTTTGTCCGGACAATCGGAGCTACTGCGAAGATTTTGCTGAGCACCCAGTTCCTGACGCTCACAATGCTGGTGGTGAGTTTTGTCATACTTCTGGGACAGGCGGGACTGTCTCCGGTTTGGGAGGTTGCCTTCCCCGTCACATGGGTTGTGCTCCTACCGCTCGTCTATGCCGTCCAGAGCGTGCATATGATTTCGCGGTATCTTCTCCCGGTGACACCGATTCTGATTATTTATGCGGTGTGGGGAATGAAGCGCTTGGAAGAAACCTGGGGGGTGTCGTACCGGCGGATGCTGAAAGTTCTCTGTGCCCTCGCCGGATTCGCCCTCCTCCAGAACGTGTATGTCTATCGGTCGCAGATTGTTCCCGAGGTGGTAAATGTTTCCGTCGGCATGAACAATTGCGTCAAACCTATTGCGTTTTGGCTTCGCAACAATTCTCCCGACCATACCACGGTCGTCGCGGAGGACGTCGGATTGCTCGGATACATTTCTGAGAAACAAATGTACGACCCTGCGGGCGTTGTCAACCCGGCTATGCGGGCTTCCTTCGCCGGGATCTCCTATGATCAGGCAATGCAGCAGCACCGCTATGCCGGGGTCGTTCGGCCGGACTATATTGTCGACCGCTCGACGGTGATGGAGCGATTGCTATCTGACTCACTCCGTCCCATATTGACGGCGGAGTACCCCGGCCCTTCCTTGCTCAAAACCGGCCGGGTTTACCTTACTCTTTATCGGGTCGTGAAATGAAAACGCTCTTCGGACTCCTTGTCGTGCTCTCCTTTCAGTCGTCGTCGCAGGAGGTTCTTTCTCCGAGGATCGGAACGCTTCGAGTGCAGGGTGACGCGCTGAGTCATCTCCCTGTGATCGGGCCTCCCGGGAAGCAACTGACGATCTCCTTCGATTTCTTCGAAGATAAACCCGCCGATATCCGAATAAAGTTTATTCATTGTGACAAGGACTGGAAGGCAACGGAAAGCGGGTTCGTGAATGATGAGTTCAGAAACTTCGTGAGGTTCCCGATTCCGTTTGTGCCAGTACCCAGCGGTGTCACGAAGATCCGTTCCATCTATTCGGTAAAATTCCCCGGATTCGGTGGCATCGACAGTCTCCCGTTCTCGGGGAACTACATGATCGAACTCTGGGCACAGGAGGAGAACGAACTTCTTGGAAGAGCAAGGTTCTTTGTCGTGGAGCAACAGAAGGATCCGGCCATGAAGGTAACGAATCGTTATCTCCCTTCGGAGTCGTCCCCGCGAAATCTCGTGAACAAGATCGCCCTTTCCTACAAACTGCCGGATGCCCGGGACGAATCCACGACAATCCTTCCGGATTTCTTTTCGGTGGATGTGTATCGGAATCGCGAGCTTGAGTGGCCTCAACGGATCAATGTCAACGACACGAACCCCAACACTTTGATAGAGGGATGGGGGACGAAGGATCTCAAGTTTATCGTCGACAACGAGTTGCCCGGGAATGAATACAGGAAACTCGACCTGAGGAATGTCGATTGGTATCCTGAGGGAAGAGTCGTGCGTTCACGCGGCGGAGCCGACGTAAGCCGGTACCTCCACCAGGGCACTCCGGACCATAACGGCGGCTCAAGACTCGTCACTGTCGGTCGGTACGCCGGCTATGTCGATTACCAGTTTGAGCTCTTGCCCGTCGACAACGGCGATCGAACCCCCATTTTCGTCATCGGGGATTTCAACGGTTGGAAACCCTCCGCGGCATGGCAACTGAATTACAACGAGGATGCAGGAAGATATCTGTTGCCGTCCTCGATCCACCGGGGTGTGTATGATTATGCATATGTGTACGGCTCGGGAGATCTTGTGGCATACGAAGGAAACGACTGGCGAACGGTCAATGTCTACTCCGCGTTCATCTACTATCATGATGTTCGCCTGGGAGGGTACGACCGGATTGTGATGTTCTGTCAGGCCCGCAGCCCCGGCGGGAATGATCCTACTTCAAACTAGCAGCGATCTCAAAAATGAAAGCTTCAAGGATTGTGGAGCTTCAGAAGGCACAAAACTCACAAAATTCTTTGTGCCATTTGTGCCTTTTTGTGGCATTTTTTTTGACATGCGCTGTAATTAGACATAGGGAGCTCGAATGTCTTCGAACAAAATCAACGTAGGAGTTGTCGGGGTCGGTCACCTCGGGAGCCTGCACGCCAGGCTCTATGCAGGGCTTGAAAACGCAAACCTCGTCGGCGTTCATGATGTCGACGAAAGCAGGGCAAACAAACTGGCCGCGGAGCTGAAGACCAGATCCTTTCGCCAGCTGGAAGAATTGCTCGCTGCTGTGCAGGCCGTCAGTATCGTGACTGCAACCAAGGCTCACCATGCCACTGCCATGGCGGCCCTTCGGATGGGTGTCCACACGTTTGTTGAAAAACCATTGACGGAAACGATCGAACAGGGGAGGGAACTCGTCAAGGAGGCGGACTCCAGGAAACTGAAAATCCAGGTCGGGCACATTGAACGCTTCAACCCTGCAATTCTCGCGCTGGAAGACTACAACATCAAGCCGCTCTTTATTGAATCACACCGCCTCGCGCAATTCAATCCGCGTGGCTCCGATGTGGCTGTCGTCCTCGACCTCATGATTCACGACATCGATCTGATTCTGAGCCTTGTGCAATCCCGTGTCGTGCGCATTGACGCCAACGGAGTTGCGGTCGTTTCGGACAGCGTCGATATCGCCAACGCCCGCCTGCAGTTCGAGAACGGATGCGTTGCGAATGTAACGGCGAGCCGTATTTCGCAAAACAAGATGAGGAAGATGAGGTTGTTCCAGCAGGATGCCTATATCTCGATCGATTTCGCCCAGGGACTTGCAGAGGTGTTCAGACTCGTGGACGAGGGGGATCATCATGCCAAGGCGACGATGATGCTCGGAAAAATTGATCAGGGCACACGCAAGCGCGTTATTGTCTACGAACAGCCTGAGGTCAAGGAAACAAACGCCTTGAAATATGAATTGGACCTCTTCCTTCAGTCGATTCAAAACAACACGCCGCCGCCCGTGACGGGGCGCGACGGGCTTCAGGCATTGGAGGTTGCTCAGGAAATCCTTGATAAGATCGAGTCTCAAACGGTAAAGTTCGGATAGGATCACCATCGATTGACGCACGTGATCAAGTCAGTACAAATAGAAGAGCAAGTACTTCATCGCATCGGCGAAGTGGCCGACGGGGACAATCTGGCGACGTACGTCGTCGGAGGATATGTCCGTGATCTGCTCCTTGGAAAACCTGTAAAGGACATCGATGTCGTTGTCGTGGGGGACGGAGTGCGGTTCGCAGAGAAGATTGCCGGTGAACTGGACGGGGGAAAACCTGTCGTATTCGAAAAATTCGGGACCGCCATGCTCCACGTCGGCGACAGGAAACTCGAATTTGTCGGAGCCAGAAAAGAGAGCTATAACCCTGATTCACGGAAACCCGTGGTGACAGGCGGAACCCTGGCGGAGGACCTCGCTCGCCGCGACTTCACGATCAACGCAATGGCGGTCTCGCTCAATCGGAAAACACTGGGAACGCTGGAGGATCCATTCCATGGGCGCGAAGATCTTGGCGCAAGAATTCTTCGGACTCCTCTGGACCCGAAAACCACGTTTGACGATGACCCGCTTCGGATGATGCGGGCGGCGCGGTTCACGGCCCAACTTGGCTTCAAAGTCGAGAGCTCTGTTCGAAAAGCCATCATGGAGATGCACAAGAGAATCTCCATTGTATCCCAGGAAAGAATTTCTGATGAATTCCTCAAGATGATGGCGACCTCACAGCCGTCTTCCGGATTACTCCTCTTGTTTGAAACCGGGTTGATGGAGGTCGTGTTTCCCGAAGTGGCGATGTTGGCCGGGGTTGACCAAAGAAAGGACTATCACCATAAGGACGTGTTTCGTCACACGCTCAAGGTTGTGGACAACATTGCCGGGACAACAGAGAACGTCTGGCTTCGGATGGCTGCGCTCCTGCACGACATAGCAAAGCCAAAAACGAAGGCCTTCAAAGAAGGAATCGGATGGACGTTTCACGGACACGAGGAATTGGGCGCAAGAATGGTAAAACCAATCTTCCGACGCATGCGCTTTCCTCTTGAACATGTCCCGTACGTGGAAAATCTTGTGCGCCTGCACCTTCGCCCCATGGCGCTCGTCGACGAAGAGGTGACTGACTCAGCCGTCCGAAGACTGATGTTCGACGCCGGACGAGTTGTGGATGACTTAATGATGCTCTGCCGCGCCGATATTACGTCGAAGAACCCGAAACTTGTGGAGCAAGTTAGAAAAAACTACGACGCAGTAATCAAGAAGATGGGGGAAGTGGAAGAGAAAGACCGGATTCGGAACTGGCAGCCGCCCCTGCGTGGAGACGAAATCATGAAGGTCCTTAATCTTGAACCCGGCCGATCCATCGGGGATCTCAAGGATGCAATAACGGATGCGATTCTTGATGGGCTCATTCCGAACGATCATGAGGCCGCTCTTGACTACCTCCTCAAAATCAAGGACGAAGTCCTCAGTCGCCCCTCAAAGTCGCAGAAACGTTAGCTGCTCCTGATTTCCCGATTGTTTTTGGGCATTCTCCTTCCCGCCCCTTCATTCGTTGACCGGGGGAAACAATTGAAGTCTTGGAGAGGTCTAAAGACGTTAGTAATCAAGAGATTTCTTCGATTTCGGTGAAACTTTCGTTAAATTTCACCGTTTACTAATTAGGTTTTTTCTCGCAAATCGTCAACCCTACTCGAACTTGATCAATTCTCACCACGGAGATTGGAACATGAGGAAAGCAGTCAGTTTTGGAGTGATTTGGCTGGTTGCAACAGCTATGCTCTCTGCACAGGTGCAACCCGGGAGCCAAAAAGTCTTGGCTCTAAAAGAAGCGGTCCAAATTGCACTCGACAAGAACTTTACGGTCAAGCAGGCTCAGAACAACCTGGAGAGCGCACAAACGGCCGTCGTTGCGGCCTATGGAAACTTCCTCCCCACACTTAACCTGAACGGTTCTTGGAACTGGAGTTCTGGCCAGAGTTTCCTGCCAAACGGCACGGCGCTTCCCACTTCCAATCAGCGGTCGATAAATTCCAGTATCAATTCGTCAATCACACTCTTCGACGGATTCAGCAATACTTCGACGCTGAGCAGAGCCGTATCCACCTCAGTCGCCACCGAGTACACGCTCGATCGGACGAGACAGAACCTGATCAACAAAATTCAGACAGATTACTACGAGGTGCTTCGAACGGAGAGGCTGGTGAAGGTTGCAGAAGAGACGGTGAAGTATGATGAGAAACAACTGGACAAAGTGAAGGAAACTGCACGGCTGGGTTCTGCATCCATCGTGAACGTCTACCAGCAGCAGGCACAATTTGGCTCCGATGATGCAGCGTTGGTCCAGGCAAGAAATACGTACGACATCGCAAAGGCCAACCTGCTCGCGGACATTTCCGTGGAAGTCTCGGAAGACTACGTTATTCAAGATTCATCGATTCCCGAAGAAGTTGACAGGCCGGAATTCGAGGTGTTGCAGAATCTCGCACGGGATTTTCAAGGCCTTGCCCGTGAAGCTCTTGATAACCGTCTGGATTTCTTAAGCGCCCGTGAGCAGTACAATGCTGCAGAAGCAGATGTCACTGCTTCCCGAAGTGGGTATTTCCCCAGCATTACTGCGGGGCTTAGTTACGGGTTGACCGGTAGCTATAATAGCATCAACAAGCCCGACGTCAACGAGTTCAGCGATATCAACAATGCCCGGAGCTTCGGGTGGAGCGTACGCTTCAGTCTCCCGCTGTTCTCCGGATTTCAGACGAACAACTCCGTGCAGCGATCGCTTGTGGCGAAGAAAAATGCCGAAGAAGGGCTCAGGGACACGGAACGGAGAATCCAGGTCGAAGTCAAAAATAATCTCCTGTTGATGCAGGCATCTCTCAAGAGTTACGAATCGGCGGTGAACAACCTTCAGCTCCAGGACCAGAATCTTAAGATCAACCAGGAAAAGTACAATATTGGATCGGGGACGCTTCTCGACCTCCTCCTGGCACAGAATAATTACAATAACGCCCTTTCGAACAAGATTAACTCCGTTTATCAATACCTCAAGGCGAAGAGTCTCCTCGAACTTTCGCTGGGCAGGACAAAAGAATAGCTCGCACCAGAACCCGAAGGACAAAACAATGGCAAACGGCAACGGAAAAAAATCACGGAAGAAGATCATCATCTTCTCCATTATCGGCGTAGTGCTGATCGCACTCGTCGCGCTGGTCTTTCTCGGATCAAAGAAAGAGACCATCGTGACGGTGCAGTCGGAGAAGGTCCAGAAACGGACGATTACGCAGATTGTCACCGCGACCGGCAAGATTCAGCCTGAGACACAGGTGAAGATCAATGCCGAGGTGAGCGGCGAAATTATCGATCTGCCGGTCCGGGAAGGTCAGCGGGTCAGAAAAGGACAGCTGCTCGTTCGCATCAAGCCGGATGCCTACCAGGCTCAGTACGACCGTGCGCAGGCCTCTCTGGGGATGAACCAGGCGGCTCTCAGCAAAGCCGAGGCTGAATACAAGCGGGCTTCGGAGCTCTATGCCAAGAAATTGGTCTCCGATGCCGAGATGGATATTGCCAAAGCATCGTATCAGACTGCCAAGGCGTCGTATGATCAGTCCAGTGCCTCGGTCAAGGAAGCTCGTGAGACATTCGCGAAGACCACGATTTACTCACCGATGGACGGAGTGGTAAGTCAATTGATCTCCGAGTTGGGTGAGCGGGTAAGCGGCAGTACGTTCACTCAGGGAACCCAAATGATGACGATTGCGGATCTTTCACGGATGGAAGCCCGTGTGGATGTCGGAGAGAATGATGTGGTCATGGTGACCGTCGGCGATACGGCGCGTGTTGAGGTCGATTCGTATCCGGACCGAAAATTCATCGGGACGGTAACTCAAATTGCAAACACCGCGAAGTCGACCGGGGCTGGATCGCAGGACCAGGTGACGAACTTTGAAGTCCGGATATTCCTTCACGCCCCCGAAGGAGTCCAATTCCGGCCCGGCATGTCGATGACTGCTGATATCGAAACTGAAACGCATTACAACGTGTTTGCCGTTCCGATCCAATCAGTGACTGTCCGAATCCCGAAGAACGGTGAGATGAAGAAGGAAGAACCGAAGGAAGGCGAGGCGCAACTCATTACCAAATTGAAGAAGAAAGATGATGAGAAACTTGAGGAAGTTGTCTTTCTCGTCAAGGACGGCGCGGCCAAGACTGCGGTTGTGAAACGAGGATTGAGCGACGATACGTACGTTGAGGTCAAGGGTGAAGGAATCGATGGAGCGGAGGTCGTGTCCGGTCCGTTTAAAGCCATCAACAAGGACCTTGAGAGCGGCTCCAAAGTGAAGGTGGACAACAAGAAGATGGGCCCGGGTGCGGAGAAGAAATAACGATTTATGAAGACGACCCTTCGGCTTCTCGTTACGCTGTTTCCTTCCATCCTGGCTGCACAAAGCCTCGACGATGGGGTTGCCCTCCTGCAGAAAGGGAAGACTGCCGAAGCCAGGAAAGTGTTTGAAGGGATCCTCAAGATAGATGACAAGAATGCTGAGGCGCACTATCGTCTCAGCCAGGTCTTCCTTATCAGATCGTATGACGAGCGGAGTCCGGACGAAGCGGCTGACCATGCCGAAGAGGCCGTTGACCTCAAGCCGGACAACGCAGACTATCAATACATGCTCGGCGTATCCCTGGGAGAAAAAGCGCAGCACGCGAATTTCCTCTCACAGGCGTTTCTCGCGCCGAAGATCAAGCGGGCATTTGCGCGCGCAGTTGAGCTTGATCCAAAGCACGTCCAGGCACATATCGGATTGGCCAACTACTACATTCGGGCTCCCGGAATCATGGGAGGCGACACGGAAAAGGGTTGGAAAGAACTGGATGCCGTTGTTCAGTTGGACGAGTTCATCGGGAGAATGCAAAAAGCACGATTCTACGAGCGAGACAACAAATTGGCGGAAGCGGAGAATGAGCTGAAAACCCTCGTGCAGTCGGACCCGAAGGATTGGCGTCGGTGGAAGAATCTGGGATATTTCTACCTTCGATCGAAGAACCCGGACGGAGCAATTGCAAGTTTCCGGAAGTATGTTGGATTGAGAGCCGACACTGCAGATTCCCACGACAGCCTTGCCGAGGCCCAATTTGAAAAAAGAGACTACGACGGGGCTCTGGCGAGCACTCAGAAGGCGCTCGCCCTGGATAACAATTTTTCGTCTGCGGTCCTTCTGAATGCCCGGATCTGCGAGGCCACGGGACAGAAGAAGGAAGCCGTAGCACATTACCAACGCTTGCTTTCGATGAATATTCAGGAACGCCAACGGAAGGAAATTGAAAAGAAACTTAACGAGCTTCAATAATCAGCTGAAGGAGTGAGTATGTCGATCGTCATCAAATTGGCGAATATTACGAAGATGTATCAGATGGGAGCGGAAGAGGTGCACGCCCTTCGCGGAGTTTCTATCGATATCAACCGGAATGAATACGTTGCCATCATGGGACCGTCCGGCTCCGGGAAATCGACGCTCATGAATGTTATCGGCTGTCTCGACACCCCGACATCAGGACTGTACGAGCTCAACGGAATCAATGTCAGTGAAATGAACGACAACCAGCTGGCTAAGATCCGGAACAAGGAAATCGGTTTTGTGTTCCAAACGTTCAACCTCCTTGCCCGATCCGACGTGCTTCACAATGTGGAACTACCGCTGATTTATGGCGGCATAAGCTCGAGCGAGCGTAAGCTCATGGCGAGAGAATCAATCACGCGCGTAGGACTCCTCGACCGGCAGCATCATAAGCCCAACGAGCTTTCCGGAGGGCAGCGACAGCGGGTTGCTATAGCCCGTGCCCTGGTAACGCGTCCCTCTATCCTGCTCGCCGATGAACCGACCGGAAACCTCGACAGCAAAACGGGCGACGAGATCATGGGGTTGTTCGATGTGCTGCACAAGGAAGGGAATACCATTATTCTTGTTACACACGAGGCAGACATTGCCGTGCATGCGCATCGCATCGTTCACATTCGTGACGGAAAAGTGGAAAAAGATGAAGTTGTTGCGAACCGGAGGGTTGTCCCTCACACCGTGGGAGTAACTGCATAGCCATGTGGCATTATTTCGATGAGCTCAAGGAAGGCTTGGCAATCGCGTTTCAGGCGATTCGCGCCAACAAGATGCGCTCCGCGCTGACGACCCTCGGTATTGTCATCGGTATCGTCTCGGTGACGCTGATGGGGACGGCGATTGAAGGACTCAATCGGGCCTTCAATTCGAGTATTGCGAAGATCGGGGCGGATGTTCTCTACATAGAGAAGTGGCCGTGGGGTGGGGGCGGAGATTGGTGGGTCATCCGAAACAGGCCGGACATCAAGATTCAACAGGCCAAGGCCCTTGAGAAGCAGGCCCAGCGTGTCAGCAGTGTCTCTCCCGTCACGGGAACGTTGCGAAACGTAAAGTATGGGAACAAAGTCATCGAGAACGTGACGATTATTGGCACAAACGCCGATTTCCTGTCGACGAGCAATGTGGGTATGGACTTTGGAAGATTCATGACCCAGCAGGAAGTCGATGGAGGTCGCCCGGTGTGTGCCATTGGCTCCGATGTTGCAGAGAATCTTTTCCCGAGCGAAAGCCCATTGGGCAAAGTGATTAAGATTGGAAACTACCCCTATCGTGTTCTCGGGGTTCTTGAGAAACAGGGCAACTTCCTCGGAATGCAGAGTCTGGACAATCGGTTGTATCTGCCGATCAACAGATTCTTTAAGGAGTTCAAGGGTCGACATGGGGGAGGAATCAGCATCATGGCGAAGGCGGCGACCCTTGAAGGGCTTGATGAAACGAAAGAAGAGATTCGTGGAATCATGAGGAAAGTGCGCAAAGTGTCCCCGAGACAGGAGGACAATTTTGCCATCAATCAGCAGGAGATTCTCGTCCAGACATTTAACACGATCGGAGGAGTCATTGCGGCCGTCGGCTTGTTCATTACCGGCCTGGCCCTGTTTGTGGGTGGAATTGGAATCATGAATATCATGTTCGTGTCGGTGACCGAGCGAACGAAAGAGATCGGAATCAGGAAGGCCATCGGGGCGCCACGACGGACTATTCTCATGCAATTTCTGATGGAGTCTGCCGCGCTATGTCTTCTCGGCGGACTCATCGGGGTGATCATCGCGTTTCCGCTCAGTCTCATCATTGATCAGGTCTTGCCCACGGCGATGCCGGTCAGCGTGGTGGCGATCGCGTTGCTCGTGTCTGTTATCGTGGGAGTCATTTCCGGGCTTCTTCCGGCTTACAGGGCATCGAGGCTGGATCCGGTGGATGCCCTGCGATATGAATGAAGCCGAGTTTACTCTCGGAGCGCTTCACACATTTTCTCATCAGAGCATTCCGTGAACTTTACAGAGATCATACAAATTGCGCTGACAGCCATACGGTCGAATAAACTTCGTTCGACGCTGACGCTTATTGGCATCGTCGTAGGCGTGTTCTCGATTATCGGGGTGATGACGGCTGTCCAGGTTCTTCAGAACAGTATCGAAAGCGGACTCAGCAATCTTGGTTCACAAACGTTCCAGATTCAGAGAATGCCCGTCATGTCGAGCCGTCAAAAATGGCTGAAAGCAAGAAAGTGGAAGGAAATCAAGTACAATCAGGCTTCGTTGGTGAAGCAACGGATGTCGACGGCGATGTATGTGGCTATTGAGGGATGGGAGGGAGGCAAAGTGATTCAGTTTGGCTCCCTGAAAACGAACCCGAACGTTCAACTCGCAGGCGAAGAGCCCGAAGGTATTCCCACGAACAATTGGACGATCGACGAGGGCAGGAACATGAGCGATGACGACCTTCGTCATGCAACACGCGTAGCCGTCCTCGGGGATGAAGTCGTGAAGAAACTCTTCCCCCTGGGTGGGGCGGTAGGGTCGGAGGTTAAGATCAACAACGAGCGTTACGCGGTCATTGGGACATTTGAACCGAAAGGGGCAGCGTTGGGCGGGGACAGCGATAACCGTGTCGTCATTCCTTTGACAACGTTCCTTGCAGAGTACGGGAAGAACCGGGACCTCCACATCATGATCAAGGCCAAAAACCAGGAAATCTACGAAGACTGCATGGAGGAGGCGAGAAGCATTCTGAGGACAATTCGCAAAGTTCCACCCGGTGAGGATGATGATTTCACGATTTTCTCGAACGATTCGTTGATCGAAACATTCAATGGGTTCACGATGTACGTGAAGATGGGCATCGGGTTCATCAGCTTCATTTCCCTCATTGCCGCCGGTGTCGGAATCATGAACATCATGCTCGTCTCCGTGACAGAACGGACAAGAGAAATCGGGATTCGGAAGGCCATCGGAGCGAGGAAATCGAATATTCTCGGGCAGTTTCTGACGGAAGCGATCGTGCTTTGTCAGATGGGCGGGATTGTGGGAATTATCCTCGGCATAGTTTCCGGGAACATCGCTGCAATTGCATTTGAAATCCCGCCTGTGATTCCCTGGGATTGGGCATTTATCGGATTTGCCCTGTGTGCATTCATCGGCGTGGTCTTTGGCGTGTACCCCGCCTGGAAGGCAGCAAACCTCGATCCGATCGAGGCCTTGCGGTACGAGTAGTCGGCGGTTCTCTGCGTGTCCCGCACTCATTGAGAGGTTGTCGATCGCTCAAATCCCTGCCTGTGGCAGGCAGGCGTGAATATCTGCGCCTCAGGCTTTCATCCTCTTTCCCTTTTCCTCCTCTGAGAAGATCCATCCTACGAGTTTCCCCGGGTCAATCTCTTCAAAATTATTCCAGTAGATTGTGTTCCTGAAGTTGCGGGACGACGATTCCTGTTTCGGAATCCTTCCGGTTTCTTTGATGATGATCTCGAATCGAGTCTTCCATCGTTCCATGTTCTCTGCCCGCAAGTCCACCCATCCGTCGCGCACCCAGCCTTCGAGAGATTTTTCGGTAATGTGGATTTCGTTCTCACCACGGGGCGGCGGAATCTTGATCTCCTTGCCCCGAAGAAGTGTTTTTCCGTCTGACATCAGGATTGGTATTCCTATGGAGATGATTCGTGCGCGCAATTCGGAGTTTTCCCGGATCAACTTGTCGACGCGATGTGCCATCTGTTTGGGTGATTCATCCAGGACAGGTTTCATCGAGGTGTAACACAGCTGAAGAAGATGGGCTTCATAGAGCAGCTTCGACAATCTTGGCGGACCGAGAATCTCGAACGCGATGCTCTTCGTCTTGTGCTCGTCCTCGAGCATCTTGAGCTGCTTGAGTGCATTCTCGAAGAGAAATCCGGCACGATAGGTAGGGGCAAGAGTAGCGTTGTCGAGTGCGTTGATGATATCGTGACCCGTGTTTCCTCCTTTGAGCTCAAAGACGACATCCTCGGCGATTTCCTCGGGGGTCACAAACTCCATCTGGCCGGGCGTTGAAATCGCCTCGAATTCAGCCCGGGAGAACGTCCCGTTTTCGCCTGTGTCGATAAAGACTGAACGAAGAGGTTGGTTGGTTGATTTCCAGACGGGCTGATCCAGCTTGAGTTTCAACGTTCCTTTGAGCTCAATTCCGTGTTCTGGTAGACAGTCGACGAGTTCGATCACAGCTCCTCGTTTCTTGATTTCTCCGAAACCGATTTTCTTCCACGCGATGGCGGCCGTCGGCTTTACCTCTTTTGTGATGGGGGCGTCCGGGGTCCGGCCCATGAGGAACAGGAGCATCGTGTGGGCGCCGGCGACGGACGATTTGCTCAATAACACGCTGGAAGGGCGCTCTTCACTATGGGTGTAGGGAATGTTCAGCCCCATTCCTCCCGTACCGCTCGTACCAATCTTGACGTAGTTTGTTGTTCCGACGATCTGCATGGATCGGTACAACAATTGCACATGCCGGATCAACTGCGGGACATACTGAGTCACAAGCAAACGCTCGGCAGCCTCGACAAGGCCGGCTCTGTCATCGGGGGATTGCTTCAGAGCTTTTCGAACATTCCGTGATACTTCAAACAAGTCCTGGTAGGCGATGGCGGTTGCAGAGTTGATGCAATCGATGACAATTTCGGGTTTGTACCGTTTCATCAGTTGATAGATCGTCGATCGTTCGAGGAGCTCGCTGTTGAATTCGTCGAGCAGGTCGTCGATGAGCAAGGACCGGGTTTCCGCATTCTTGAGCAGCTCTTCACGCGGTTTGTCTTTCAGGCTGTGACGCAGAAAAATGTTCCCCCACCAGGGAACGAAGAAATTCCTTCCGGCCTTCGGAAATTCGCGTGCCAACAGTTCTGCCGCTTCACGGGCTTCACGCTCAAGCAGCGAAGTTACGACAATCCTCTTTGGTCGTTCTTCCGTTAACTTTCGGCAGATGGCTGAGCCGACAAGTCCCCAGCCGCCGAGTACGAGTACTGTTCTATTCTGGATGTCCATAGGATAAGAAGGATAGTGAAAAAATCAGGAGGAAGTGAATCTGAAAAACGCAAATGTCAGAGTTCAAGTGTCGAATCTGAATCTCAAACGTTGAAGTCCAGACTTCGACCTTTGAACTTTTGACTTTGAACTTAGAACTTCAAACTCTCAACTTGAAACTTGAAACTCTAACCCTTCTCCACCACACACGCCGTCCCGTAGGCAAGAACTTCAGTGACGCCGCCCAGGATTTCCGTTGCATCATACCGGAAAGCGACAATGGCATTTGCCCCGAGTTGTTCGGCGTGTTGGATCATGACTTCAAATGCTTCCCGCCGGGTCTGTTCACAGAGCTCTGAATACAACGTAATGTTCCCCCCAAAAAGAATCTGGAATCCGGCTCCAATGTTGCCGAAGAGAGACCTCGAACGAACAACGATTCCGCGAACGACTCCAAGATTCTTGACCACCCGGTATCCGTCAAGCTGGATGTTCGTGGTAACAAGAGCATGGTCCATGAGCGATCTCCAGAGGAAAGTGGGAAGAAACAGTTATCAGCATTCACCAGCCAGTTGTCAGCGGCTTGTAACTCACAACTCAAAACTCGGAACTGGAAACCTCTTATTTAGGCACCACCGTATCGTACCAAAACTTCTTTTCCCGGCTTCCCAACTCGTCAATGTGAAGATGCTTTGCCTCGGTATATTCCTTCAAGCCGTCGATCCCGAATTCCCTTCCAATACCGCTCTGTTTGTACCCGCCGAAGGGAGCTCGTTCGCTGATCAAATGCCACTCGTTGATCCAAACCGTTCCCGCCCGGAGCCGGACCGCCACGTTCATCGCACGTTCCGGGTTTCTCGACCAGACGCCTCCACCGAGACCGTAGATCGAGTCGTTCGCCATGGCAATCGCGTCCTCTTCCCGTTCGTACTGAATTACTGAGAGCACCGGGCCGAAAATCTCCTCTTGTGCGATGGTCATGTTGTTGTGCACATCGGTGAAGATCGTCGGTTCGACAAAGAATCCTTTTTGCAGACCGGGGGAGTCCGGAACATTCCCTCCCACGACGACTTTCGCTCCTTCTTGCCTTCCTTTCGCGATGTATCCAACAACGCGTTCCTGTTGTTTCCTGGACACCAAAGGACCAATATCGGTGGACGGGTCTTCGGGATTGCCAAGCTTCAATCTCCTCGTCTTGGCGACCAGCTTTTCCACGAAGTCGTGTGAGAGTGTCCTGGGGAGAAAGAGTCTTGTTCCCGCTTCGCAGCACTGTCCCTGATGATAGAAGATCGCATACATGGCACCGTCGACTGCGAGGTCGAGATCCGCGTCATCGAGTACGATATTGGCAGATTTTCCCCCGCATTCCAGCGTGACCTTCTTCAGATGCTCTGATGCAAGAGCCATGATTCGCCTTCCGACGGCCGTCGATCCCGTGAATGCAACCTTATCAACACCCGGGTTCCTGACAAGCTCTTCCCCGACGTCTCCTCCGAAGCCTGGAATGATGTTTACCACTCCTTGAGGAATACCAACCTCGTGGACGATTGCGGCGAGTTCCATCGCCGTGCAGGGAGTGAGTTCGGAAGGTTTCAATACCACCGTGCATCCCGCAGCGAGTGCAGGGCCGATTTTCCAGACGGCCATCTTGAGCGGGAAATTCCACGGAATGATTGCCGACACGACTCCCATCGGCTCGCGGATCAGAAGATTCCGACTCACACCCGGTTTGGTAAGTCCTTCGATGGTTTCGGTGAGGTCCACCGAAGCCATTTTCGAGAACGAGTTCATGTTCCGCGCGGAAAGATACACGTCTTCCTTCGCCTTGCGGATCGTCGACCCCGAATCGATCACTTCCAATGCGACGAGCTCTTTTTGGCGTTCATTGATCTTGTCGGAGATAGCCTTCAGGAGGGTGGCACGCTCCTCGCGCTTCATGCGTGGCCATGGGCCCTCGTCGAATGCCCCCCGGGCCGCCTTGATTGCCTGTCTTGCGTCATCAGGGTTTGCCCGGGCAACGTGCGCCACCACTTCCTGGTTGAACGGGTTGATTGAATCAAATCGCTCCTTTGAGGAAGATTCCACAAAGGCGCCGTTAATATAGAGTTGATACTCTCGCATGAGGAACTGGATGGTAGTGTCGGAAATCGTTCGAGCGAACAGCTGGTGCGGCGTTAGTGGCCGCCATACTTCTTTTCGCCGGCATCCACGCGAATCGGGAGTTTGTTCCCCTGCGGGGGAAGGGGGCAGGTGGCAAACTCGGTGAATGCGCACGGCGGGTTGTAGGCCTTGTTGAAATTGATGATCACTTTGCCGTCAGATGCGGGTTTGGTATAGAGAAAGCGGCCGGCGCCGTACGTTTCGCTGCCGTTGGTCTTGTCTCCGAAAATGAAGAAGTAATCTCCGTTCGGTTCTTCAAGGACCGGTTCCAGCCGGTATTCCTTGCCGTCAACGTTGAACACCGCGACCCCTGGCACAGGATAGTCTTCCTCAAGGCCCGGGATAACGGTCGGAACGCGAATTTGCTTTGGAAGGTCGTACGGCTGCCAGCGCGCTTCAATGCGCCAACGTTCCGACACAGGATACCTGTCGATGCTCGTAAATTCCTTCCGGGTTTTCGCTTCCTTGTCCCAAACGCGAATGGCGAAGCGATCCCCGCGTCGGATCACAACAGCCGTCTTTGTTGGAATTCTCAGTGTATCTGGAAGAACTTCACCTCCTTCGGGAGTAATCTCTCCCGAGGAGAACGGTTTTCCGTTAACGGTGGCGGTTACGGAGTCGGGAATTCGTATAGAGACTTTTCCATTCTTCAGAGTGACGGGTCCAATACCGGCAACCTGATTCTCTCCCTCATTCAGCCAGTCGAGGGCGACGAGTGTAAGCCAGCCGAGGTCACGCTGAAGGCTTCTGATGCGGCGTTGGTGCCATGCATCGGCACTCTCTTCCTGCGGAGGCTTTGTTGAATCCTGGCCCACGGATCCGAAGAGGAGGGGAGCCATAAGAAGGAAATGCAGCGCAATGCTCATTGGCGGAGATACTCCGATTATGCGCCAGCAAGATAGGAAATGATTGGACAAAAGGGAAGGAGTACAGACAGAAGGCGCAACTCCTGACTGAAGAATTGCGCCTTCTTTAGGAACTGATACGCCGGGTCTATTTTATAACAAGCATCTTCCTTGTCGCTGCGAACCGACTTCCGTCGTGTCCCGTTGCTTCGAGTCGATAGAAGTAGAGTCCCGAGGACCCAGCAGTTGCGCTCCACACAACCTGATGGTATCCCGGTGCCTGCTCTCCATCCACCAGCGTGGCCACCTCGCGGCCGAGGAGGTCGAACACCTTCAGGCTCGTCACGCTGGTCGCAGACAGCTGATAGCTGATCACGGTCGACGGATTGAACGGATTCGGGAAGTTTTGTGCAAGGGCGAAATCTGCTGGCACTTGCGACTGATCCTCGACTGAAGTCTGGATTCCCGTCGTAAATGAGCGCGATGTTGAAAACGGCCCCGTCCCGAGGGCGTTCGTGGCTCTGACCCTCCAATAGTGAAGGGTGTTAGCCGCAAGGGGGCCGACAATCACCGTTGAGTCCGTGATGCCGAGGGAATCGACCGTGGTTGATGCAAAGATCGAGCTCGTGGAGACCTGAACCTCATACGAAGAAGCATCGGGAATCCTGTTCCACACAAGCCTTGCATTTCTTGCAACACCCGTTGCGTTGTTGGCCGGTGAAACAAGGGTTGGTGCGGTTGGAACAGATCCTGCGGTCGTGAAATTCCTGGCAGCCGTGAATGCGCTTGTTCCTCCCACATTCTTCGCGTTGACCCGCCAAAAGTATTTCGTTGCGTTCGTGAGTCCATTCAGCGAGAGGGACGTGGTAATGACACCCGCCGAATCGCGTATCAGTGAAGAGAAATTGCTGACCAGAGAAACCTGAACCCGGTACGACGTGGCTCCCGCGGATGCATTCCACGTTAGCGCAGGGCTTGTCGAAATTCCTGCCGAGCTGTCGGCGGGCGATACCAGTGTGGGTGGCAGCGGAGCTGCAACGATCGCGACACTCCCGTTATGAGTCGTAGCCGTCGGTGTTCCCTCGTTGAATCTGAAGTATGCAAAGCTCAGGGGCGAGGAAACGCCTGTGCTGAGAGAGCGAGTCTTCACGCGGATCTTTAAGAGAGTTCCACCTCCGATGACAGGCGAAGATCCTGCAGCCGCAATACGCAACGTGTCGAGGGTGTCTTTATAGGAGATATTGAATCCATTGCTCAACGTCCCCGCGCCGATAACCGATGCGATCCGCACGATGCTCGAATCGTAAACAATCCTGGACTCGAAGGAGAGCACCCCAAGGCCCGTAAGGTCATCCGCAAAGATTGGAATATCGATCGAGTCTGCGAGGCCCATGGCGGTGTCCGGCAGGCTGATCCTGAAGTCGTTCACCGTGATGGTGCCCGTTGTTCCGACGAAGCCGAACGAATCGATGACGCTCACGGTCGTTGTCCCCCGTTGAAGGGCTGTCAGCAGACCGGTATTGCTGATTGAGGCAACGGAGGGGGCAGAAGAACTCCACGTGAACGGCGTGTGCCCACCGCTTGTGACCTTCAACTGCAACGTATCGCCTTTTGTCAGAATCGCGGTACTCGGGCTCACGACAACGGTCGGTGCGACGATGGCCGTGAACGTTCCGTTCAAGGTGTTTGCATTCAGGTTCTCGTTGAACAGAACGCCGGACAAGGTAATCGTGCTTGATCCGGAGGCCGAGGGAAGAACCTTGAACCGGACGTAGACAAGAACACCGGTTCCCGAGAGCGTGTCCGCACCTGCGAGCGCAATGTCCACTCTTCCGCTTGTTACGTTGAAGCTGGGATTGGGCCACGATGCGGATTTCGTGTTCGTCTTGATGACATCAACGGCCTGCAGGTGTGTGGAGTTGAATGTGAGCGCGAACTGCGAGGAGACAATTCCCAATCCGGTCACATTGGAAATATAGACGGGAAGATTAAACAAGAGCGTCTGGGTGTAGGAGGTATCGTGGACCGAGACGGTAAGACTCTTGGCCTGAAGAGGGTAGACGCCGAACAACGTCGTCGAATCGCGGAGACCCTGGGCATCGAGAATCCGCACCCTTGCCTGTCCGGCAGCTAAGGCACGAAATTTTCCTGTTGAATCAACCATTCCCACGGCTGTGTCGGAAGACGACCATGAGAGGGGGAGCTTCTTATCTCCTGTGGCAGAAAACTGAACGGAGTCTCCGACGACAATGGTCGAAGGTGTTTTCGGATTGATTTGGATTGCCAGAATCCGGAAGTTTCCGTTGACGACGGTCAGGCTCGGCTTTCCCTCGTTGAGGGAAGCTGAAGATTTTGCGATCGTCGTTTGGTTCCCGGGATTTCCAACCACTACAGCTCTGAGGTAGAGAAGAGTCCCGTTCCCTGTCAGGATGGATGTTCCGGCAAAAGCGAAGGTCTTCGTGGTCGCGTTAAACGTGATACTTCCAAACCCGGAAAGAATCGCCCCGGCAGTATCCACGCCGACGATGTTGACCACTCCGCCGTCGTACGAAATTGTCATCTGCCCGGAATAGACGCTGTCGGACAGAGTCATGGAACTGACCCGAATCGGGATGCGGAGCGTATCCCCCGCTTTCCCGGTCGTGTCCGCGATCGTCCATTGGATCCCTTGTGCGGAAACGGTAGCCGTGCACAAGGCGAGCCATGCGACAGATCGAATGAACTGCAACGTGAATTTTGATAGCATAGATGTCCTCGATTGGATGAGTGAAAGAAGTTGACCGGACCCCGCCCAGATGGCGGAGTCCGTCACTTCATTCTTATTTGAGGAACATCATTTTTTTGATTTCCGTAAACGTTTGCCGATCCCCCTGAGTCACCTGGATGCGGTAAACGTACATACCGCTGGCTACAGCCTGACCGCTCGTATTGGTTCCGTTCCAATTCAACGAGTAAAACCCTGCAGCCTGTTCACGGTTCACCAGTTCCCGAACTTCCCGTCCAAGCATGTCGTACACCTTGATGCTGACACTACCGGGCGTCGGCAACTGATATTCTATCGTTGTGGTGGGGTTGAACGGGTTCGGATAGTTCTGTGCGAGTCCGAACGTGGTCGGAATTCCCTTCAGAGTCTGCGCGTTGACTTCGAGTGTGGTAGATGAAGCCGCGAGATTTGTCTCGTTGAGTACCAGTCGATTCACATGAATCGAGCTTTGCCATTGACCCTGTATAGCGTGTTTTGCCTTGAAGAGGAGACGTATCAGGTCGCCTTGATCGGCTACCGGATCTGCCGTCGCCATCGCGATATTCGCAGCTCCCTCACGCAGATTGTCGAAGGAGGTGAGAGACTCCGAGAGGGAAGTTTTGCTCAGGCCAACGGCAGAAAGCTGATCCCTGTCAAAGTCTATCCCAAGTTCCGCACCGTAGATTTTTGACGTGCCGTTCAGATGCAGAACCAGTTGGAATTCATCCGACTTCGCTCCCTGCTCCAGTTTAAGATCATACGAGGTGGCGATAGTCTCATCCACTGCGGATTTCCCAAGTCCCGGGAACCCGGTGATGAGACCCACGACGTAGCGAAGGATGTACGACGCGTCGAACGCGGAGACGCTTCCATCGCCCGTTACATCCGCGGCCGCTGTCTGGGCTGGGGAAAGTGTAATCGAACTGACGAGATACTGAAGCACAAGCGAGGCATCGAATGCGGTGATATTCCCGTTCGTGCTGACGTCGCCAAGCAGAACCCCTGAGCGGGCAGTCAGGTACGGAATGTAGGTCACAGCGCCGGGATTGATGCCGATTCTATTACCGAGTCCGGCGAGGTTCTGAGGTGCCCCCTGGTTGACGAACGGCCCGCTTGCATCACCCCAGTAGTTGTTCGCTGCGTTGACGGTATTGCTTGTTTGATTGTTCAGCCCATAGGAACTGTTGTCATGAAAATTATTGTAGGAGACAACCGGACTGGACGTTCCCTGGAGAAGTATTCCCGTCGGGTTATGATGGATCTCATTTCCGGTAACCGGTGATGAAGACGAAGAGAGATACAGTCCGTAGTTGCTCGAGAAGGAGAAGAAACTTGAGTCGACCGGACAGTTGTTGCTCGCAATCAGGACATTCCCGTTTCCTGTTGCCCCGCCGTAGCGCACAATTGTCTGGCGGAGATGAGAAGCATTGTTCGAGGCACCACTCAGATAAATCATATCCCAGTTGCCGCCGCCCGGTACTGTCGAGTTTGTGTCCGCATTGGAATCGCCTCCATAGGAATCATCCTTCCAGGACGTGAAAACGATTTTGCTGTTTGTTGTTCCCTCGGATTTTAATACCCCATTCACCGTAATCCTGCCGCTTCCGTATTCCTTTGGGAATTTTACAACTGTTCCGGGCGCCACGGTCAAAGTCGTCGATGTCGGTACAGTCAGGTCTCCTCGTACAGCGACGACCTTGGAGGTGTAACCGGCCGGGAACGAGAGTCCGAGACGTCCGTACGTATTTTCTTCGGTCACCAACACGCCGGGGAACGTATTCCCCCCCAGGTAGTTGCCCTGATAGTAGTTGCCGGCCGCAGTCGTGGTTCCGTCGAGGGAAATCTGCCCGACCACGCCGATCGCGAAACGGTTTCCCGTGACTGAGTCGTCGATCACCATGGCTCGGGACGAGAAGATTCCGGTTACCTGATTGTTGCGAACCTTGTTCCCGGCAATCGTCAGCAGTGTGTCATACGCGTCGTTCACGGCGAGGATGTACATTCCGTGACCGTTGTTGTTGCTGACGGTATTGCCGACAATCGAAAGCGGGATGGTATTGTTTTGGATGTAGATGCCGGTTGCATTGTTGTATGAGATCGTGCTGTTGGTGATCGTGGAGAACTTGCCGTTTGGCCCTGCGGCATAGATTCCGTAAGATCCATTTGCGGAGACGATGCTATTGCTGAGGGAGACATTCGTTGACGCAGCGTTGTTGACATAAAGACCATAGGATGCGCAGCTGTCAATCCTGGTGCTGTCGATACCGAGGATCGTGTTGTTGACGTAAATCCCATAGTACTGTGATTTTCGGACAAGATTGTTTGAGAAGACGAGTCCGCCAAGGTTCGATTCGAAATAGACATTCCCGTATCCGTTGCGACCTGCATACTTGAATTGGCAGTTGCGGATGACCGATGCTCCGGCTCCGTTCCCAAAGTACACGTAGTAATAGTCTCCCGGCGAGGGCGCTCCGTAGTCGTTCACGGCGGCAGTCTTACCTCCTGAGATGCTGTCGCGCCACGATGTAAAGACGATGGGATTTCCCGGAGTTCCGACCGCAAACAGGGCTCCATAAACCTCGAAATCCTTTGCATCGTTGTAGTTTGGCGCCGAGAGCTGGAACTTGACCGTTACTCCGGGTTGAATGACCAGTGTTCCGTTTATCCGAATATTCTCGACAGCAACGTAGGTTTTCGATGTCATGCCTTGGGGGAATACATTTTTCAGCGTGTCATACAGAGGCGCGTAATTCTGCCCCCCTAGGGCAATGGCATTGTTATATTGGTTCTGCTGAAACACGTTCCCGTCGACGCCATTTTGGTCAACATAGATATTGCCCAAGCGGCCCCAAACACCGAGAGGGTATCGGTTTCTGCGGATCTGATTGTCGACGAATCTTGCACCCGTACTGAATATTCCTTCGTACAGATTATCGGTGATAATGTTTCCGATATACTGCACGTCAGTTGTGGCGACGGAGGAGCTCAGGTTGTAGATGCCGTGACCGTTGTTGTTAGTGATCGTGTTACCGACGAAGACCTCGGGGATCGATCCGTTGGACACGCCGACACCCGACGCGCCATTTCTCCGGATCAGGCAATTGGACACCTCCCGGTACGTCGAGGCGCCGTCAGCATAGAGACCATGACTTGCGTTGTCTTGAATCGTTGAATATCGAACCGTAACGTCAGCGCGGGGACTGGAGCCGGTGCTGTAGACCCCGAACGACCCGTTGCTGTCGATCGTGCAATTGGAGAACGTGACCAGGGAGTTGGTGACGTAGACTCCGTAATAGGCCGATTTCCGGAATACGACGCTGTCGACCGGTGCGCTGAGCGTGATGCCAGAGACAAGCAGTGGCGCGTAGCCGCTTCTGCCCGCATATTTGAAAACGCAATTCCTGAACACGGAATTGCCCGCTCCGCCGAGAAGTTGGATGTATTGCCAATCGCCAGCCGCCGGCTTCAACGTGTCACTCGCGAGGTTTGTCTTCCCCCCGTATGAGGCATCTCGGTATGATGTAACGACAATGGGGTTCGCCTGCGTACCGTTGGCAATTACTGTCCCGTAGACGTTGAGGTAGAGATTGTCCCACATCTTAATGATTACACCGGGTTGAATGACCAGCGTTTGACCTGTGTTGACGCCGTTGCCTGTGTTATTCTCAAACAGGACATACGTCCCGGATGTCATCCCCGCCGGAAAAGTTGTCTTCAGGGTATCGTTGAAAGTCTCTTCCGTACGGTTCAGTCGAAGGGCGATTGAATTATTGTACTGGTTTCCGGTAATGGTATTTCCGCTGTATCTGCTATTCACGCGACCAAGCAGGCCGATGGGGTAACGATTTCCCTGAATCAAGTTGTTTGAAATGATTGCTCGCGAAGTCACGATTCCCTCGCCGGTGTTGCCCTGGACGCTGTCGGATGTGACGCGGACAGTATCATTCATATTGAAGCACCAGATGCCGACTCCGTTGTTGCCGTTAATCTTGCTGTTCGAAAATACCTGCGGACCCGTGCCCGCCCAGCTGTAGATCCCATTCCCGTTGTTGTTCGTCACGGTGCAGCTGTCAAGAATTTCGACCGTAGCGTTGCCCCCCGTTCCGCCGTCGACATGAATGCCGGTGCTGCCGTTTTTGCTCACGACAGACTTCCTGATAACGATGCGCGATGTGCCGGTGCCCCAGATGCCGATATCGCCATTGTTTGAGACATTGGAATTCGCAATGGTGGAGTTGGAGTAGTTCAGATACAGGCCCCGATAGTTGTTCCCGCCTAGAACCGAATTTGTAATGTTCGAATTGGATGAGGAGAGGTAGAGGCCGTAATTGGAACTGTTGGAAGAGTACAGGTTGGAGATGGTTGGAGACGAACTCACGACCAGGATGTTGCCGTTGGACGACGATCCACCAAATTTGACGATGCAGTTGTTCAGGACGCTGCTGTTGTTTTGGCCGGAGTTAAGATACAACATGTCCCAATCTCCGGGGTTCGGTCCGGAAGCCGTCGTGTCCCCGTTTGAATCCCCGCCGTAGCTGTCATCTTTCTGCGATGTAAAAACGATCAGGCTGTCCGGTTTCCCGTTCGCAACGAGTGCACCATTAACCGTGACCCGGACGTTCTGGGCAAATTTGACGATCGTGCCAGGCCTGACCGTCAACGTGATTCCATTGTTGATCGTAATGTCATTTTTGACCCACACGACTGAGTCCCTGGTCCAGACAGTGTTGACGCCAATGTTTACAGTCCAATTTTTTACCGGGAGATTGCTTCCGCCGATACTCCACGGCTGGAAGTCGACAAAATCGCCGGCGGGGTTTCCTGTGCCGGTTGGGTTCATCGCCCCATGATACGGTCCGAGATCGCTGCCCCAGTAGTTCCGTTCAGCGGTCACCGTTGACGTGCCGGTATTCAGGAATCCGAATGTCAGGTTTCCGGAGATGGTGTTTGACTTGATGGTCGGCTGCGTTGACCCGAGTCCTGTGAATTGGATGCCGATGGAATTCTTGCGGATGTTGTTCTTTGTGATGATCGGGAAGGCGTTGTTGTCGATGAAAATTCCAATTCCATTCGTATCGATCAGGGAGTTGGTGATGGAAGCGGACGATGCATTCACCGAGACATGGATGCCGCCCATGGTGTTGTTTGTGATCGTGCAGGAATCGACGACGAAGTTGGAAAGAAGGTCGCTGAAGACGCCGTAACCGCCGTTGTGGTCGAATGTGGTTTTGGAGATTGTCGGCGACGACGCGCGCGTGTTGACTCCGTGGGCGGAATTGAAACGGAAGGTACCATTCGTAATGCCGATGCTGTAGGCGCCCGTGATATAAAAGACTGCAGAGGCATTGACTCCTCCGCCGGCATATTGCACGATACAGTAGTTGAAGACTGAACCGACGTTGGCGCTGTTCTGGAATTCAATCCCGTTCCAACTCCCGGGGGCAGGAGATACCGAACTCGACGTGAAGGTTATCGGGTTCCCGCCATTTCCATTTGCGACGATTTTTCCGGCGACGAGCAACGCGGTCCCGCCGTTGAATTTCACGACCACCCCGGGCTCGATCGTCAACATCTTTCCGTTTGGAACTGTGACCGTCGCTGTCACCGTCACAGGACTTGAGGCGAGCGTCCACGTGGTGTCAGAAGCGATGGGCCCCGAAACGGTTTGAGCCTGGACGAAGGAAAGAGTAAAGAGTGATGAGAAAATCGTGAAGAACAAACAACGTGCGGTCAAGCCTCGCATGGATGCCTCCTGGCTGGAATGGTGAACAACGATTAGGATGAATTGCGTCTCAACAGCGGTGGGGTCACAAAACAGATCAATTTCGCCTGCCAGAATACTTCTTTTCTTAGAAACGGTAATTGCGTTGCGTCACATTGGAAGAAATTTTGTGTGACAGTACGAAGAGAACTTGAAGAGAAGAGAAAGGCGGGTTCAACGCGACGAACCCGCCCTGCAACAACTTTACGCACCCGACTACTTTACCTCCCGTACAATGTCCCCTGTTTTGAAATCTTTACCGTCGACGATCACGGCCTTGCAGGCCTTCCCGTTTAGCATATCCTCTTTTGCTTTGATCTTGCCGACTTTGGATTCCTCTGCACCGAGCGAGAGGCCCGTGTCGGGATCCTTGATTTCCTCACCCTTGCGGAATACCTCAAACACCATTCCGGGCTCGACGTTTCCTTCAGACCCTGGCTTGAACAGGAGGGTCCCGTCGGTGTTGACCTTAAGGACTTTTCCAGACCACGGGATTTTTTCGAGGTTTTCCGTGATGAGCTTTACGCATCCGTCGACTGCTTCGCGTGTGGCCTTGCCGATGTCCGTGTCGTTCCAATGGCTGGGGTTGCTGAAATCGATGTCCTCGTAGCGCACGCTGATGCCGGTGGTGGTTTCGGTGCCTTCTTCTGATTCAGCAGCGACAACCTCACCAGTGGTGGTGTTGACCAGGCGGATATCGATGACCGCCCGCGCTTTCTTCGTCGTCACGCCGCCGCCAAACATTGACACGCCGCCGCCAATGCTGCTTTCCTTTGTGCCAAACTCTGTGACACCGCCGATGACGAAGAGCTCGGCTCCGACAATTTGACCGACCTTCGGCGCGGACTCCGGAGTGACCATTCCGGATTGTCCGAATTTCTGTTCCTCGATGATCTTGTCAATTTCCTGCCGCTCAAAGACTCTGAACTTGCCGGACTTCACGAGGGCTGTTGCAAGCATGTCGGCCACACCCTCGCCGAGGCTGTGGTAGCCGCTTCCCGTGCGATCCGCGAAACGAGAAACCGCCACTCGTTTTTTTAGTTGTGCCTGTGCAGTGATCGACAGGACGAGCGCAGCCATAATAATGAAGAGTGGAACTCGCTGACGGATATTCATAGGTAATCCTTTCATGGGATGCAAATCAGTAGACTCTTATAGATGACGGATTGGGGAGAGGGAAGCCGTGCGATACATTCACACCGGAGAAGGTATATCAATATTTAGAAAAAGTCCAATTTTGTTCCCGCAGTCCGTCACGAAATTCAGAATGACGCTGCTAGTGACAAGAATTTCTGTTGCCGTTTCAATACGCACCTCGTATATTCCTTCGTCTTTTTGGAACTCCCTCGGGGGTTCAGCGTTCATTGTGGAATACCCAGACAACGCCCATCCAAAGAACCTTATGAACAGAATAGCCCTGCGGTTCAAGGCCGCTCTCTTGCTTACGGCACTCGCCGTTCCTTCACTCGTTCCCCAACCCCAAAAGGTTCTTGATGCCGGCGAATTGAGACTCGCGATCAAGCGCCTGACGGTGCTCGGCTCGGTTCTTTACGTCGCTGCCCATCCGGACGACGAAAACACTGCGTTCCTTGCAGCCATGGTGAAGGGAGGACACTACCGTGCCGCGTATCTTGCGATGACCCGGGGGGAAGGAGGGCAGAATCTATTAGGGCCGGAGCAGGGAGATCTGATGGGGGTGATCCGAACACAGGAACTTCTTGCGGCACGTCGCATTGATGGTGCGGAACAATTCTTCACGCGAGCGATTGATTTTGGCTACTCCAAAACGCCGGACGAAACAATGAGGATTTGGGGGAAGGAAAAAATTCTGGCGGATGTTGTTTGGATTATTCGGAAGTATCGCCCGGACGTCGTCGTAACCAGGTTTACTCCGACGTTGGGTGGCCACGGAAATCATACGAGCTCGGCACTTCTTGCAG